>DATHPP010000144.1:0-16791 GCA_035483795.1 Tepidisphaeraceae bacterium
CGCGACCCCGGAGACGATGGCCAACAACGTCGCCACGCCGCTCGAGCGCCAGTTCATGCAGATTCCCGGGCTGGAGTTGGTGACGTCCAACAGCTCGCAGGGACATAGCGGATTCGTCCTCCAGTTCGACCTGAGCAAGAACATTGATGGCGCTGCCACCGACGTGCAGACCGCCATCACGCAGGCGCAGGGGCAGCTTCCGGTCGATCTTCCCAGCCCGCCGACCTTCAAGAAAAACAATCCCAATGACCAGCCGATCCAGTACATCGCGGTTTACAGCGACAGCGTGACCGCGGGCCAGGTCTACGACTACGCCAACACGCAGGCCGGCGAGCGGATGAGCATTCTGCCCGGTGTGAGCCGCGTGCTGGTCTATGGGACCCAATCTGCCGTACGGATCAAGGCCGATCCCTCGGCGATGGCGGTCCGCAACATCACCGTCGACGACCTGACCAGCGCGATCAAGAACGGCACGGCTTACACCGGCGCAGGGCAGTTCGACGGGCCGTTCCGCACGTTTCTCCTCCAGCCGCAGGGCCAGCTGGATCGCGCCGAGCAGTACAACGATCTGATCGTGGCGCAGAAGGATGGATCGCCGGTCTATCTGAAGGATGTCGCCAGGGCCGAGGACACCATCCAGGACGAGCGCATCAACATGCGGTTCTGGGTGCGCAACGCCCATGTTCCTTCCGCAATTGCGGTGATCGCGGTGTTCCGCCAGGCCGGTTCCAATGCCGTCCAGGTGGCGAAATCGGTGCGCGATCTCCTGCCGACCATTCAGGCGCAGTTGCCGCCTTCGGTGAGCATTCAGCTCATTCACGACCAATCGCTCACCATCGTCAACAGCGTCAAGGACGTGCAGATGACGCTGTATATCGCGTTTGCGCTGGTCGTGTTCGTGATCTTCATCTTCCTGGGCCGGGCGACCGACACGCTGATCCCGGCGGTGGCGCTGCCGCTGTCACTGCTGTTGACGTTCATCGTGATGAGCGTTCTAGGTTACAGCTTGGACAACCTTTCGCTGATGGCGCTGACGCTGGCGATCGGATTTCTCGTCGACGACGCGATTGTGTTCCTGGAAAACACGGTTCGATTGATGGAGGAAGGGAAGGATGCTTTCGCCGCGACGCTTCAATCGGCCAAAGAGATCAGCTTCACGATCCTGGCGATGACAATTTCGCTGGCGGCGGTGTTCTTGCCGCTGGTGTTCATGACGGGGCTGATCGGGCGGATTTTCCGGGAATTCTCCATCACGATCATCGTCGCGATTTTCGCCAGCGGACTGGTTTCGCTGACGCTGACGCCGCTCATGTGCGCGCGGCTCCTGGCGGGGCGCGGCAAGGGAGTGAAGAAAACGTGGGTCGAGCGGGTGATCGGCGGAATCGAGCATCGCGTGCTCGACCTGTACGGCCGCTCACTCTGGTTTTTCCTGCGGCATCGCTGGGTTTCCGTCCTGACCTGGCTCGTCTGTCTGGCGGGAACGATCCTTCTGTTCTACGTCATCCCCAAGGCGTTCTTGCCGGTCGGCGACAGCTCGTTTGACTGGGGCGTATTCATCGCCCAGGAAGGGGCGTCGCCTGATGAGATGCACCGCTACCAGGTGGAATGCGAGAAGGTGATGCACGCGAATCCCGCGGTGGACATGACTTTCACGCTGAGCGGCTTCAACCAGTTCCTCGCCTCCAATCAGGGATTGCTGCTGGCTTTTCTAACCGATCCGTCCAAGCGGCCGCCCATCGACGCCGTCTCGGGCCAGATCATGGGCGCAATCGATGGCAATGTGCCTGGAGTCTTCGCGATCCTCAACCCGCAACCTGTGCTTTCCATCAGCACCGGCGCGACGCCGAACCTTCAGGGCAAGTTCGCCTACGCGCTGTCCGGCGTTGATCCCGCGCAGGTGTACGACGTCTCTCAGAAGCTGCTGGCGAAACTCTCCGAACGGCACGATGTGTTTCTTACCGTGAACTCCGACCTCTACAACCACACGCCGAGCCTGCGGATCAACATTCTCCGCGAGCAGGCCAAACTCTACGGCATTTCCGAGAGCCGGATCCTGGACTTGCTGCACAACGCTTATTCGCAGAATTACATCTACCTCATCAAGCGCCCGACCGACCAGTATCAGGTCATCATCGAGGTTATGGATAAGGAGCGTTCCGAGCCGCGGGACTTGAACCTGCTTTACATCAAGAGCGATGACGGGCAGCGCGTCGTTCCGCTGAATGCAGTCGCCACCTGGGACGAGCAACTGGGACCGCAATCGGTCAACCACATCAATCAATTCACCAGCGTCACGCTGTTTTTCAACCTCGCGCCGGGCGTCGCCATCGGGCAGGCCACGCAACTGATCGACGAGACGGCACGCAACCTGGTGCCGCTGGGGATGCGCGGAAGCCTTCAAGGCGAAGCGCTCACGTTTCAGCAGACGGTCAAAACCCTCACAATCCTCATGGTGCTCGCCGTGTTCGTGATGTACGTGATCCTGGCGATCCTGTACGAGAGCTACCTGCATCCGATCACCGTGCTCTCATCGCTGCCGGTGGCGCTGGTGGGCGGGCTGGCGACGCTGGCGCTGGCGCGGTTTGTCTTCCATGCCGACGTGGACGCATCGCTTTACGCTTTCATCGGCATGTTCATGCTGATGGGGATCGTCAAGAAGAACGGCATCATGGTGGTCGACTTTGCCCAGCAGCGCGTTTTGCACGGCGTCGAGGATTCACAAGCCATCCATGATGCCAGCATGGACCGCTTCCGCCCGATCATCATGACGACGCTGGCGGCGCTGATGGGTGCGCTTCCGCTGGCCCTGGGTTTCGGCGCCGACGGAGCGTCGCGCCGGCCGCTCGGGCTGGTGGTGGTCGGCGGATTGATCGTCTCCCAGTTCATCACTCTCTACGTCACACCGGCGATCTACCTTTACCTGGAAGATTTCCAGGAGAAGGTGCTCGACCGCACGAGTTTCTTCCGCTCGAGTCACAAGCAGATGACGCAGCCTCCGGTCGCTCTGCGGCCGGTGCTGGTCAGGGCAGAGGACGACGGAAATGGCAACGGGTCGCACGAGTAGGGCTAGCTAGACGCCGCGGCCCAGCAGATCGGCAAGGGCGTCGACCACCTGCGCGAGCGGCGTTTCCCAATCGCCGCGTTTCGGCTGGCGAAATAAGCGCGCCGTCGGATACCAGGGAGAATCCTGGCGATCGAGCATCCATCGCCAGTCGGTTGGGATCGCCAGCAGCACCCAGACCGGCTTGGCCAGCGCGCCGGCCAGATGAACGATCGCCGTGTCCACGGCGATCACCAGGTCGAGGTTGGCGATCAGCGCAGCCGTGTCCGCAAAGTCGTTCAACTCGCTAGTGTAATCGAGTAGTTGAATGGGTGCTGCCGGCATCCGTGCCTGGCCGGCGGGCTCTCCCTTTTGCAAGCTGATGAACCGCACGTCCGGAGCAAAGCGCGCGAGCGGCGCCAGCGCCGTCAGCGGCATCGAGCGGTGCTTGTCTCTCACGTGCGTCAGGTTTCCCGCCCATGCAAGCCCAACTTTGAGTTTTCCCGATTCGCGCGACAGCCGTGCCTGCCATTGCGCCTCGAGCGTCCCTTCAACCCTGATGTAGGGAACATCGGTGGGGATGCTTTGCAACGTCGTCTTGAACCGGCCCGGCAAACTGGGCAGCGGGCAACGCACATCAAACGCGGGAAGCGCCTCATGACTGCCAACGATTCGCTCGATGCCCAGTTGCCCTTCGAGCAGACGATGGAGCGCGCTGGGGCATCTGAGCAGCACGCGGCCGCCGCGATCGCGGACCATGGGCGCATAGCGGATGAATTGGAGGGTGTCGCCGTAGCCCTGCTCCGCGTGCAACAGAATGGTGCGGCCGTTCAGGTCGGACCCGTCCCACGGCGGCTGCGCGTGGCCGGAATCAATCATCGCGCCGGCCATGCGGAGGCGCGCTTCGTAGCCCGGCCATCCGTCCACCAGATGGCCGCCGGCCAGCCGCAGCAGGCCCAGGTTCCACGCCGCCTCCGGATAGTCCATCTGCAACGACAGGGCGCGCCGATACGACGCGATCGCATCGTCGTATCGTCCCAGGTCCTGAAACACGTTGCCCAGATTGTTGTGCGTGTTCGCGTAATCAGGACGGGAGCGCAGGGCGTCGGTCAGGACCTGCTTTGCGGCTTCCCATCGCTCCTCCCGTTGGAGCAGGACTGCGAGGTTGTTCGCTGCCTCGACGAGGTCCGGCTGCAACGACCACGCTTTTGTGTAGTGCGTGATCGCCTCGTCGGCGCGACCTTCCTCCTGCGCAATACGCCCCAGATTGTAACGGGTGCTTGCCAGATTCGGCTCAATGGCCAGGGCCCTGTGATAGTGCGCGGTCGCCTGCTCGCGGTTCCCCAACTCTTGATATACGCACCCCAAGCCGTGCCAGGCGTCGGCGAAATCAGGTTTGGCCTGAACGGCCCGCTGGTACGCCTCCGCGGCGTCTGAAAGGCGGGTCTGCTCAAACAAAATGCAGCCCAAATTGTTGTACGCCTTGGCGAAGTTGGGCCGAAGCGCCACCGCCTGCCGGAACGCGGCAATCGCCTCCTCGGGACGGTCGAGCTCCTGAAGCGCTACGCCGAGGTTGTAAATCGCCTCAGGGTAATCCGGCCGCAATGAGACGGCCCGCCGAAACAGGGCGATCGCCTCGTCGAACTGTTTTTTCTCCTTCAGCGCCGCGCCGAGATTGTTTAGCGCCTCGGGCGAATCGGGCTGAAAGGCAACGGCCCTGCGCAAGGCGCCGATCGCTTCATCGAGCCGTCCCTGGCTTGCCAGGACCATTCCCAGATTGGCGAGATATTCGACTGAGTCAGGCCTCAACTCCGCAGCGCGCGCCAGAAGCACAGCCGCCCGTGCGGCGTCACCCGTCTCAAACGCCCGGCGGGCCAGCGCCGCCAGTACGTCGTGACGGTCCGACTGCTTTTCACGCTCTGGATCGATCTGTCGATGGTAATCCGCTCTCCGCGCTGTCTCAATCCGATCGGGTCATCCGCGGAGCGCTGGCGGGAAAGTCGCCGAGATTGTATTAAACTCCTGTCCACTTCGCGGAGTTTGGATCAAAGGGAAAACCGATGCCGGCGATTTATGGAATCTCTTCGGGCTGGATCGTGCTGGCGCTGCTGGGGCTGTATCTTTTCGGCGCGTTGTACGTCTATGCGCCGCTGAAGATCCGGCGGCAGCAAACCAAAGACTTGAACGTGGACTTCACGCCGATCGAATTGCCGGCGCTGCCGCCGGACGTATCGCAGGCCTTTTATGAGGGGTCGCGAGGGCTGGTTACGTGCGGTTTCCATGCGATCGGCCACCTCACGCATCACGTGGGCAACACGCGGCAGAACGCGTACGTTTCGATATGGATCAACCCGTCGGTTTGCGACGCGGCGCAGATCATCGGCGTGTGCACACCTTCCCCCGTTGCGCACCTGCGCGTCGTCACACTGGTGACCTTCCGTACCGAATTCAAGGACGGCACGGCGATTGTAACGACCAGTTCCCCAAGCGCGTCGTCGTTTCCTCGCGACCCGCGCGTGAGCAGCATCCGGTGCCCCGGAATCCGCGATTTTGCGCTGCTATACCGTTTTCACCGCGCTCGCGTCGACCGGGATCGCGCCGGGCGGACGCCGACGCTGGATCGCGTCCAAGACCCGCTGAGCCGGATGGAGTTGGAACATCGCGAGACTTACGAGCGCCTTGTTCGAGCCGGCTATTATTGGCTGGATCCGACGGGGCAGAAGTACGTGCCGACGATCATGGGGGCCTATCTGATGACCTACCGATTGCTGCCGCCGTTCAAGCAGATCCAGAAGCTCAATCGCGACCGGCTTGCCGAGCGAACGCTGCGCGAATTGGGATTCGGAGGGATGGAGGCGTTTCGCCGCGCCCAGTCGCCGGCAGCACTGGCGGACATCACGTTCTAGCCCGGAGAATTCAGAGCTCGCCACGGCCAGTGCGTCATCGACCGCCCACAGGTGGCCAGATGCTTTGCATTCGCCAGATGCGGAGCGAAACGACGCTCGCCGGTTGACCGGCGCAGGTGAGGGAGAGTTCTCTTGAGCCGGCGTCGGGCGGCGGGAGGAAGGCGGTCGTCATCGACGCGGCCCCGTCGTTTGCGTAAGCCTCGAGCGACGTTCGATCGATCAGCACGCGGAGTTTGAATCGGCCCTGGCTCAGCGGCGCCGGCACCGAAGTGCGACCGAAAGTGAGCTTTCCACCCGACCAGAGCAGCTTCTGGCCGCTGATTTGAAAGGTGATCTCACTTCCAGCGGCCGGCTCGAATTCTGCCTCGATGTCGAACGTATCGCCTTTGATGGCGGCGAGGGGATTGTCGCCGCCGGGTTCGAGGGGGTGGTTCTCGAACCGTTTTTCGTCGTAACGGAGTTGCTCGAGTTCCTTGACGGGGAGTTTGGTGAGCCGCGTGCCGGCGCCGGGGATCGTACGCAGTTTGAGCTCGGACGGAATGCCCAACTGCTGGTTGAATGGCATGCCGGGGAATTTCCCGTCGCGGATCCAGGTGATCGCGATCCGGCGGTCGTCGGGCGCGTTGCTCCAGGTTTGGGCGGCGTAAAAGTTCCCGCTTCCATCGAGCGTGAAGGGTCCGGATTCGGGCGTGAACTGCTTGCCGTCGAAGAGGCCGATGAAATACTTGCCGCTGGCGTCCCAGACGATCCACTTCTTGTTGGCGGCATCGCTATCCAGGGCGATCTCGAAACAGTTTGGGCATTCATACATTCCGGGCAGCAGGCCTTGGCGCGTCCAGTGCTTGAGGTCGTCGGAGGTATTGAAGACGAAGCCTTTGCCGGAAATGGAATAGATCATCACCCAATGCTTGCCGGGCTCGTACCAGAAGACATCGGGGTCGCGGTCCCAGTCGCCTCTTTTTGGCGGGTCCATGGGGACGATCGGGTTGCCGGCATACATGGTGAACGTTCGGCCGGCGTCGGTGCTGTAGGCCACGCACTGGCCCAGACCTGCGGCGGTCCAGAAGGCCACGATGGGCTTTTCGGCGCTGCCCGTTGCGAAGCCGCCGGTGTTCTGCTCATCGAGCACCGCCGTGCCCGACCAGGCGCCGGCGAGCGTCCCGTCCGGACGGCGTAGTGGAAGGATTGCTTCGTCGAGTTGCTTCCAGTGGACCAGATCGCGGCTGACCGCGTGACCCCAGGTCTTCTGGTCCACCGACCGGGTCGAATCGGGAACGTGCTGGAAGAAGAGGTGATATTCGCCCTTGTAGAAGACCAGGCCGTTCGGATCGTTCAACCAGCCCCTGGCGGCGGTGAAATGAAACTGCGGGCGGAGCGCTTGGTCGTAGGACTGGCCTGTCGCGGCAAGGCAAAAGAGCGCGAGAACGGTCAGAAACACGGTCGCGCGGGCTGGAGCTTTTGGCATAGCCGGCAAGTATAATGCGATTGCCAGGCGAGCGGAGGAAAGTTGACAGCCGGCCCGGCATCTCTACGATGAGCATCGACAACTGAATACGTTTCTTATCCAGAGTGGCTGAGGGTTAGGCCCAAAGACGCCACAGCAACCGCGTCGCCCGCAAGGACGGCGGCCTGGTGCTAATTCCTGCCCGACTGCGATGGCTCGCACGCGGGGAAGATAAGAGGACGCTTATCGCAATGAATGCAAAAGCCTCTTCTTAACAGGAAGAGGTTTTTTCTTTGGTCATTTGTCATTTGTCATTGGTCACTTGTCACTTGCCGTCCCACGCAGAACGACGAATGACAAGTGACAAATGACCAATGACAAATGACGGAGTGAATTATGAGCTACGTTCTCGGCCTCAAGTGCAAAGAGTGCGGCAACCGGACGGGCATCTCCGCGGTTCATGTTTGCGAGGCATGCTTTGGCCCGTACGAGGTGGAGTACGACTATGCCAAGATGAAGGGGAAGGTGACGCGCGAGTCGATCGCGCGCGGACCGCGGAGCTTGTGGCGGTACAAGGACCTGTTGCCGGTCGATGACCCGAAGGTCGGCTTCCATTCCGGGTTTACGCCGCTCAAGCGGGCCAAGCGGCTGGCTGACGAGCTGGGCTGCTCCGACCTGTGGATCAAGGACGACTCGTGCAACTATCCGACGTACTCGTACAAGGAACGGGTTGTCAGCATCGCGATCAGCAAGGCGGTGGAATTTGGATTTGACACGGTGGGTTGCGCCAGCACCGGGAACCTGGCCAACAGCACGGCGGCCCACGCCGCCCAGGCGGGCATTCGCTGTTTCGTGATGATTCCGCACGATCTGGAGCAGGGAAAGGTGCTTGGCTCACTGATCTTCGGACCGACGATGGTCCGCATCCGTGGCACGTATGACGACGTGAATCGGCTCTGCACGGAGATCGCCGACAAGTACCGCTGGGCCATCGTCAACGTGAACCTTCGCCCGTATTACACGGAAGGGGCCAAGACTTACGGCTTTGAGATCGCCGAGCAGCTGGGCTGGCGGTTGCCGCAGCACACCGTCGTTCCGACGGCGGGCGGAACGATCCTGCCCAAGATCTATAAGGCCTATCAGGAGTTGATTGAGCTTGGCCTGGTGGAGAACAACCAGCCCAAGATTTATTCCGCACAGGCGGCGGGCTGCAATCCGGTGGTCACTGCAATTCATCGCGGCGTCGACATCATCGAGCCGCAGAAGCCGAACACCATCGCCAAATCGATCGCGATCGGCAATCCCGCGGACGGGTATTACGTCTATCAGGCCGTCAAAGAGTCCGGCGGCTGGGGCGAGAGCGCCACCGACACCGAGATCGTCGATGCCATCAAGCTCCTCGCCCGCACGGAAGGGATCTGGACCGAGCCGGCCGGCGGCACGACGCTGGCCGCGGCGATCAAGCTGATCCAGCAGGGCCGCATTCCGCGGAACGAGACGATCGTGGTCAGCATCACGGGGAACGGGCTGAAGACCCAGGAAGTGGTCATGAATGAGCTGCCGTACCCGGCGGTCATCGAGCCGAAGCTGGCCGAGTTTGATAAGCTGTTGGAACAAGCGGCGCCGAAGGAAACCCGCGAGGAGAAAGCAGCTGTGCCGGACCGGACGCCGGTGGCGGTTTGAGACGGCCTCCCATAAGATAGATACATGAGTCATCCGGAGAGAAGAACGAATGAGCGTTAAAGTCAGAATCCCGTCTCCCCTGCGCAATTACACCAACGGCGCCGATGTGGTGCAGGCCCAGGGCGCCAGCGTCGGCGAAGTGCTCAACGACCTCAAAACCCACGCCGGGGGAATCGAGACACGCCTCTTCAAGGGCCCCAACCAGTTGAACCGCTTCGTGAACGTCTACCTGAATGACGAGGACATCCGCTTCCTGAAGAACCTGGAGACGCCGGTCAAGGAGGGGGACGAGATCAGCATCGTTCCGGCGATTGCCGGGGGGTGAGTTGCTGGAGGGCCGTCATGCCCAGCCCGTTTCCGGGAATGGATCCGTATCTGGAAAGTCCGGTGCATTGGGCGGACTTTCATCACCGGTTCATCGACGATCTGAGCGATGCCATCGCCGCCCGTTTACCGCAGCCTTATTATGCCAAGATTGACGAGCACGTGATGATCGTTGATCCCGAGATTTCGGCCGATCCGCGGCTGGTGATACCGCATTTATTGGTCGGTCGCATCCCATCTTCGACGGCACCGCGGGGCGGCGCGGCCGTGGCCGAGGTGGATCCCGAACCTGAGATTCTTGCGAACATTATCCATTTAGATCCGCTTACGCAGGGATTCATCGAAATCCGCCGCTTGCCACATCACGAACTGGTTACGGTGATCGAGGTGATGTCGCCCGCGAACAAAAACGGGGGTCGCGGGCAGTACCTGGACAACCGCGAATTGCTGCTGCGAAAGCCTGTGGGCGTGGTAGAGTTTGACCTTCTTCGCGCCGGTCACAGGATTCAATTGAACAAGCCGCTCTGGCCATTATTACGCATTGATTCGCGATCGGACCGGCGGCCTTCGTGCGAGGTACACCATTGGACGGTCCGCCATCGGCTTCCCCGACTGCCGATTCCCCTTCGAGCCGGTGAGGCGGAGATCAAGATTGACTTGCAGGAGCCGTTTGCTTCTGCGTTCGAGCGCGGCCGGTATCAGCGATTCATCGACTACAATGAATCGCCGCCTCCGCCAGAGTTCGCGAACAACGACGCCGATTGGGTCGCGCAGACGGCTCGCACGGCGGCCCGGTGAGGTAATGACCCATGGCAAATCCACCATATAGCAAGCGCTGCTGGTTCACGTTTCCGACACGGACGCAGGTGGAGCAGCCGATCATCTGGCAGATGAGCCGCAGGTATCCCGACGTCTCCTTCGACATCCGGCAGGCGAGCGTGCAGAACGAGATCGGAATCATGGCCGTGCTGCTCAGCGGCAGCGAGCCGGATGTGAAGGCGGCGATGGAGTTTCTCCGCTCAAAGGGTGTGACCGTCGAGCCGATTGAGAAGAGCGTGGTCGAGGGTTGAGACCGGACAGATCAGGAATCCGAAGAAGGGCTGTTCGCGCCTTACCGCTCGATCAATTTGGCTAGATCTGAGCCGGGGTCCTTGAGAAGCTCTTCATTCCCGTTCACCCGGACTTTTTTGCCGATCAGGTCGCGGAACAGGTCGTCGTCGCCTTTGTGACCGATGGCCAGGACCTGGACGATCCGGCCATCGGCGGCGAGACCGAATTCGACGAAGTCGGGCGCGTCCACGTTCGGCGTGCCGCGAAGCAGTCGGCGGTCCAGGTGCCGGGCGTCGCCCCAGGCGCTAAGCGACAGATCAAAAACGTCGCTGAAGAAGTAATTGATTGCGGAATAACTCTCGACAAGCCCAGCCATGTTCCGTCCGGCGAGCCTTCCGGTGACGATCGCGTTGTCCCAATGATCGAGCACACGATGCTTGGCAAAGAGCGGATCGAAGACCGCGGCACAGTCGCCGGCCGCGTAAATGCCGGGAACGCTGGTCTGGCAGTGAGCATCCGTCAAAATGGCGCGGCCGGCGGCAATTGGGGTCCCATGCAGGAGGTCCTGGTTGGGGACGGCGCCAATGGCCGCGACGGCAAAATCGCAGGCGATCTGCCCGTCGTCGGGGAGGATGATCCGCTGGACACGGCCATCGCCCTCGAGGCGGAGCGGGCGCGATTCGGGCCGAACCTGCACTCCGCGTTTTTCCAGGTAGAGGGCCAGGAAACGCCCGGTGTTTTCTCCGGCGAACTTGTCCCATGGATGGGCGCGGGACAGCAGCAGGTCGACGGACAGGCCGAGCTGAGTGAACGACGCGGCCAACTCGGTGCCCAGCAGCCCGGCGCCGATCACAGCCACGCGGCCGCGGCCGCGATCGTGCGGACGGCCCTCGCGGAGCGCTTTATCGATCGCATGGTGCAACAGCTCGATGTCGTCGAGCGTGCGGACGTAGAACAGATTCGGCAGGTCGGTGCCGGGCACGTGGAGGGGCGCCGGGGTGGCGCCGGTGGCGATCAGGAGTTTGTCGAAGGAAATCGCTTCGCCGGTCGTGACGATGGCGGTCATGCGGGAGGCGTCGAGATGGGCGACGCGCCGGCCGGTTCGCAGCTCGATCCCGTGTTTCTCGAACCAACCGGGTTCTTGGGTGAAGAGTTCCGCCTTGGTCTTCTGGCGAAGCAGATATTCTTTGCTCAGGGGCGGACGGTGGTAAGGCCGGGTGACTTCCTGGGCGACCAGAAGAATCGAGCCCTCGCGATCCAGCTCACGAATTGCCTGGGCGGCGGTGCTGCTCGCAAGGCCGCCGCCCACCAGCAGATACTTCACGTGCAGATTGTTCATACAGCCACTGCCGCGAATCCCACGCGACTATTATCGGACTTTTCCAATCAATGGCGTGACAAACTTTACGGATTGTGTAGCAACCGTCACACCATCGTCGGCGCATTGTGGGTCAGGAATTACCCGAAGAGAGGCCCGCATGCCCGAGACTTCAGTCGTATGTCGCCCGAGCCCCGGTGGTTCGATGCTCTTGACGCCAATTACGACTCAAACAATAATGCATCCGGATGAACGGATGATAAGTCTCGCTCGACAACCCAAACTACTGCTGGGCTGGATGGGCGCTTTGGCCGACCCGACCCGTCTGCGCCTGCTGCGCCTGCTGGACGGACAGGAGTTGGGCGTGGCCGAGTTGTGCGACATCGTGCAGCTTCCGCAATCCAGCGTCAGCCGGCACTTGAAAGTGCTGGCTGACGAAGGATGGCTGCGCTCGCGGCGACAAGCAACGGTGCATTTGTATCGCGCGGTGACCAGCGAATTGGATCCGGCGGCGCAGAAACTGTGGCTCGTCGCCCGCGAGCAGACGGAAACCTGGCCGGCGGTGAAGCAGGACCAGTTGCGCCTGTCGCGCCGGCTTGCCCGGCGCCGCCAGGCCAGCGAGGCCTTTTTCGCCGGGGCCGCGGCGCAATGGGACAAGCTTCGCGACGAGCTTTACGGACGGGCCTTCATCAGCCAGGCGATGCTGGCCCTGCTCCCCGATGACGCGGTCGTCGCCGACCTGGGATGTGGCACCGGCTCAGTTGCCGCCGAGATCGCCCCGTGGGTGACAAAAGTGATCGGGGTCGACAGTTCTGTCGCGATGCTCAAGGCGGCGGCCAAACGCGCGGAGCAACTCCAGAATGTCGACTTACGCCGGGGTGAACTGAGCGCCCTGCCCCTTGAGTCCGCCAGTTGCGACGCCGCGTTGATGCTGCTCGTGCTGTCGTACGTCGCCAATCCGCCCGCGGCGCTGGCCGAAATGGCGCGGATCCTTAAGCCGGGCGGCCGCGCCGTCATCGTCGATCTGCTTCCCCATGATCGCGATGATTTTCGCCAGCGCCTCGGACAGCAGGTCCTCGGCTTCGAGCTGGGCCAAATCAAGGCCATGATGGCCCAGGCGGGTATGACTGTGAGCAGGGCAATCGAACTCGCGCCGGAACCCGATGTGAAGGGACCGGCCCTGTTCCTCGCTTCGGCCAGAAAATTGTGATTGAGTGAAAAACAACCATTATTCATTTTGAGGCGGAGCGCCTCGAATCAAAGTCAGAAGGAGACGCACATGACGCAGACATTGACACAACCGACCCGAGCACCCAGCGGTCAGCCGGCCCTAGAGTTCAAAGTGAAGGACCTGTCGCTGGCGGACTGGGGGCGCAAGGAGATCGTGCTGGCCGAGCAGGAGATGCCGGGCCTGATGGCCGTGCGTGAGGAGTATGCCCGCCAGCAGCCGCTCAAGGGCCTCAAGATCATGGGCAGCCTGCACATGACGGTGCAGACGGCGGTGCTGATCGAGACCTTGTCGGCGCTTGGCGCGCAAGTCCGATGGTGCTCGTGCAACATTTTTTCGACGCAGGACCACGCCGCCGCGGCGGTGGCGGTCGGCCGCGAGGGCTCGATCGACAATCCCAGCGGCATTCCCGTTTTTGCCTGGAAGGGCGAGACGCTGGAAGAGTATTGGTGGTGCACCGAGCGCGCCCTCGACTTCGGCGACGGCTCAGGACCGAACCAGATTGTCGACGATGGCGGCGACGCCACGCTGCTCATCCACGAGGGTGTGAAATACGAAAGCGCCGGCGCCGTGCCATCTCCCGATTCGACCGACAATGAAGAGTTCAAGGAAATCCTCAAGCTGCTGGGCAGGATCTTCAAGGCGGATCCCCAGCGCTGGCACAAGGTCGCCGGAGAGGTGCAGGGCGTCAGCGAAGAGACCACGACCGGCGTCCACCGTCTCTACGAAATGCAGAAGGCCGGCACGCTCCTGTTCCCCGCCATCAACGTCAACGACTCGGTCACCAAGAGCAAGTTCGACAATCTGTACGGCTGCCGGCATTCGCTGGTCGACGGGCTGATGCGGGCGACGGATGTGATGCTCTCGGGCAAGGTCGCCGTCGTCTGCGGGTACGGCGACGTGGGAAAAGGCTGCGCCCAGTCGCTGCGCGGGCAGGGCGCCCGCGTCATCGTCACCGAGATCGATCCGATCTGTGCACTCCAGGCGGCGATGGAAGGGTATCAGGTCCTCCCAGTCGAAGATGCGCTGCCCTATGCCGACCTCTTCATCACCGCTACCGGCAACCGGAACATCATCACCGCCGACCACATGGCGAGGATGAAGGACAAGGCGATCGTCGGCAACATCGGCCACTTCGACAACGAGATCGACATGGCCGGCCTCAAGAAGTTCGCCGGTATTCGCAAGACCAACATCAAGCCGCAGTACGACATGTGGACCTTCCCCGACGGCCACAGCGTTCTGATCCTGGCCGAAGGCCGCCTGCTCAACCTCGGCTGCGCCACCGGCCACCCCAGCTTCGTCATGTCCAACAGCTTCACCAACCAGGTGATCGCGCAAGTCGAATTGGCGACGAACAACTCGACGTACGACAAACGCGTCTACGTGCTCCCGAAGCATCTCGACGAGAAAGTTGCCCGGCTCCACCTGGCCAAGATCGGCGCCAAGCTCACGAAGCTGAGCAAGGACCAGGCCGACTACATCGGGGTTCCGGTCGACGGGCCGTACAAGAGCGAACATTATCGGTATTGATTTTTGCGTGCCGGTCCTGCGAGTAGAAGGGCGGATCTTCGGATCCGCTTTTTCATTGGGGGCCGCACTTGTAACACGGCTTTCAATCGCTTGACGACGCGGCAGTCGCCCTGCATTCCGTTGCCGTGCGGCCGACTCGGTGAAGATGCCAGAAAACGTTCAGTTCTGTTCAAAATGTTCAGTTCGAACCGGCGGGCGACCATGTTTCAAAACGTTCAGTTGCGCCATTTGACCGCCGGGAGGGGGGATCGCCGAGAGGTATATGGATGCATCATTTCGCCCGGAAACCCAAAAAGCGCTACATCTTGTATCATTTTGTATCATTTACAGTGCTCCGTTGTGGTTGTAACTATTTGAAAGAAATGGAATTGAAAAAGACAATCGAAGCACCACGCAAATGATACATGACCCGCCCGGCAGCTACATTGGCGATGCGATCCGCGATGACCCCGCCGGGAATGTCGGAGAGGTTGCAGGTTTCGTGGGGGCCATTGGGGTCAACTCCTGACACTTGATAAAATTGGTGCCCATGTTATCAAGAGTCAGGAGTTGACCCCGAAAACGGTGCCCCCCGAAAGCGGTTCCGTTGGCAGCAAGGCGGTTATATCGGCTGCAATTTTATTGGGTGGACGATGGCGAATCCGATTGCACGTTGCGAGCGGTGGGGGATAGTTCCTGAAACATGAGCAACAGGAGTTGGCGCATGCCTTGCTGTTGCTCCTTTGGGGGGCCCATCGGGGTCAACTCCTGACACCTGACAAAATTTGTGCCCATGTTGTCAAGGGTCAGGAGTTGACCCCGAAAGCGGTCCCCGAAAGCGGTCCCGGTCCTGCCGCTTACGGATTACATCGTAACGAGTAATGTCCCTCTTCGCCTCTTCTCTTTGCCTCTTGCACGTTAATGCCGTTGAATCTGAAGTTGGCTGTGCTCGATACCGACCTGAGGAAGTCGCGGGTGCTGCCGCGATCTGGCCTCCGACCGTCCGTTTTTCCGCTGCCGAAAGAGCCGCTGCTGAAACCTTGGAGGCAATCGGATCAACCTGGCCGCTATAATCCCCCCGATGCCCGACCAGAAGCCGACGCTCGACTACGGAAGACCCGAATCAAGGCGACTGCCAAGGTGGGCTGACAGGCTGCTGCTGCTCCTTGCGGCCATCGCGGCATGGGTGGCCGTAGCTTGGATCTTCGCGTGGCTAACCGGCCACGTCTAATGGTTATGCCCGACCAGAAGCCGACGCTGGAATACCGCGCTGGAGAAGTTCTCTCCGGTAGCGCATCGCGTGCCGCTCGGACTGTTGGTGCCGTTTCCGCCGCCAGCGTGGCGCTTGCGGCGATGGGGCTTTGGGTCTTCGCTCGTGAGCCGTTCTCGACTAAAGTCGCTGTCACGCTGGCGATGTTGGGTTTCGTGACCATCACTACATCGGCCGTGAGCATCGCTGCGAGGTTCACCGTCGCCCGAGTTCAGAACGGCAGGCTGAAGTTTTCCTTCTGTGGCGTGCGAACCCGCTCCATCCCGCTGGATTCCACGACCTTCTTCCATATACGTCGCATCGGCCGTTTGCGTGTGCTTGTGATTACGTCGGGCCGGACGAGTTATGTCCCGAATGGCGCGCTCGATCAGCGTGCGCTTGTTGAGCTTCTCCGCCTAAACGGTGTCGTGGAAATCCCAACCTGATTTTGTGGGCAGCATTGGGATTAAAAAGGCAAACTGCCGTTTTGTCGCGGGGAAACCGAATAAGGCAAAGCCTACAAAGAGTTACGTTTTTGAGTCGTCGGCGCAAGCGTGCATTGGCAGGTCGCCGGACGCGTTTTTTGGGTGGTGGGTCAGTCTGAATTTCCAGAATTTTTCGGGGCCGGCTTCCCGCACTCTGGGCAAACCCCGGTTGAAATGCCGTGCAACTCGTAGCCGCATTGACGCACCGCGCATTTTCCCGTCGCCATTGCATGATCAAGCGGCGGTATTCGAGTCCTGTCTCGGACGGGTTGCCGGCGGGTAGTCTTTGAAGTGCCGCCCGAGCGCCGGTTGATTGTCTTGCCGCAGGACGCTAGCGTTGCATTCGCGCTCGCGCGGCACGGCGGCGCGTCATGGGTTCAGCTCAGATGGAAAAACCGAGCTTCAAGGGATATCAGCCCGTGGTTAAAACCGCATTTCGTCGGCGGCGCGCGTCGGCGTTACGACGCGGGACAGGCGCCGCGAAATGATCGGTTGTCGCGTCCGCAGCCAGCCGCGTGACGCCAAACGTTCGATACGATCGCCCAGAGCATG
>DATHPP010000145.1:0-7001 GCA_035483795.1 Tepidisphaeraceae bacterium
CTGGCCTGCCGGCGCGGGCGGCCCAACTGCTGCCAGACGCTCCAGGTGCTGGGGGTGCATACCGATGGCGGCATGCGGCCGCGAATCATCGTGCCGGCGCGAAAGCTTCATCCTTCGAGCAAGCTGACGCTCGAACAGCTCGCGCTGGTCGAAACGCTGGGGATTGGCTGCCACGCCGTCGTTCGCGGGGCGGCCGAGAAGGGCGAGCACGCCCTCGTCATCGGCGCCGGGCCGATCGGGCTCAGTGCGATCGAATTCCTCAAAGTGGCCGGTTCGCGGATCACCGTGCTGGATCTCAACGAGAAAAGGCTGGCGTTCTGCAAGGAAACCATGGGGGTCGAGAACATCGTGCGCGTCGATGCCGACGGCGCGGACCTGAAGCAGATCGAGCGAATCACCGAAGGCAACCTGCCGACGCTGGTGATCGACGCGACCGGCAACGCCGGGTCGATGTCCAATGCGTTCAATTACGTCGGCTTTACGGGCCGGCTGGTGTTCGTCGGGATCACGCCCGGCCAGGTTTCGTTTCCCGATCCGCTGCTGCATCGCCGCGAGATGACAGTCCTGGCTTCGCGAAATGCCCTGCCTGGGGACTTCGCGCGGATCATCAAATTGATCGAGGAAGGCCGGATCGACACCCGGCCGTGGATCACGCACAAGACGAATTTCGATTCGATCGTGGATGATTTCCCCAGCTACACCAAGCCCGAGACCGGCGTCATCAAGGCGATGGTGGAAGTCGCATAGTAGCAGGCACGCTCCGCGTGCCGTGGCCTCTTGTGAACTGGATTGCGTTCATTTAACGCGAAGGCGACGGCACGCGAAGCGTGCCTGCTACTGCGTTGCCCGAATATGGAGTCGTAATCTGTGAAAGTCGCCGCGACGGTAAGCCTGGTCCCCGAAGCCCGCGGAGGGCCGTTCGTTTTCTGGGAAGATTTAGCGCTGGCGTCCGAGAAGGCGCAAAGGCTAGGTTTCGACGCAATCGAAATCTTCCCTCCGGCCGCATCGGCAGTTGATGCGGGAAATCTGTCGGCGTTGCTCGAAGACCACAATCTGAAGTTGGCCGCGATAGGCACGGGCGGCGGATGGGTCAAACGCCGGCTCACGCTTACCAGTTCCGACGCGAACGTCCGGAGGGAAGCGGGGGATTTTGTCCGCTCGATCATTGACGCCGCCGGCGCCCTGGGCGCGCCGACGATCATCGGTTCGATGCAGGGGCGATGGGGCGACGGCGTCAGCCGGGACAATGCGATAGGGTGGTTGTCGGAAGCGCTGAACGACCTGGGCGAGCACGCCCGCACGCTGAGAGTTCCGCTGCTCTACGAGCCGCTCAACCGGTACGAAACCAACATGGTCAACGTGCTGTCGGACGGCATCGCGCTGGTGCAGTCGCTGTCCACGCGGAACGTCAGGCTGTTGGCCGACCTGTATCACATGAACATCGAGGAAGCGGACCTGGCCGTCGCGCTGCGTGAGACGGCGGACTTGCTGGGGCACGTGCATTTGGCCGACTCGAACCGTCGCCCCGCCGGGGACGGGCATACCGATTTTGGGCTGATCGCGGATGCGCTGCGCGGGGTTGGTTACGACGGATATCTCTCAGCCGAATGCTTCCCGTGGCCCGATCCCGATTCCGCCGCCGAGCAGACGATGCGGGCGTTCCGCCGGTATTTCGCTGGATGAAACGATATGCTGCGACACAAACTGATCCATCCAAAGATCAACGAGGTGCTCGGCCGGGCCGGGCATCACGCCCGCATCCTGATCGCCGACGGCAACTACCCCGCTTCGTCCGCGATCGGATCGCGGGCGGAGCTCATCAGCCTCAACCTGATGCCCGGCGTGGTGAACTGCACGCAGGTGCTCGAAGCGCTGGTCAGCGCCATTCCGATCGAGACGGCGAGCACCATGATGTACGAGACGACAGGCCCCTATGCGCTGCGCGAGGACCCGCCCGTCTGGGCGGAATATCGCAGGGTGTTTCAGCAAGCGGGATTGAAGATCGAGCTGTCGCCGATCGAGAAATGGGACTTTTACAAGGCGGTCGCGACCGCCGACCACGTGCTGACGATCCAGACCGCCGAGCAGCAGCGCTACGCCAATCTCCTGCTCAGCGTCGGCGTCAGGATGGAATAGTTGGATTAACCACAGAGCCCACAGAGAAAGAACAATCGAGATAAGGTACAGCACCCTCGGCATCCTTATTCTCTGCGTGCTCTGTGGTCTCTGTGGTTAAATTTCGGATTGCGGATATGGAAACACGTCAACTGGGTAAGACGAATCTCAAGCTTCCGGTGCTCAGCTTCGGCGCATCCTCGCTCGGCGCGGAGTTCCGGCAGATCGATCTGAATGAGGCGCTGCGGTCGGTGCGGGTGGCGCTCGATCTGGGGATGAACTTCATCGATACCTCGCCCTATTACGGGCGGGGGATGTCGGAGGTGCTGCTGGGGATCGCGCTCAAGGGTGTGCCGCGGGATTCGTACTTCCTGGGCACGAAGCTGGGCCGGTATGACGTGAATCACTTCGATTTTTCGGCCCGGCGGGTCGCCGAGAGCGTCGACGTGAGCCTGCACCGGATGGGCACCGATCACCTGGACATCATCCTCTGCCACGACATCGAGTTTGTGGACATGAACCAGATCGTCGACGAGACGATTCCCGCGCTGTGGAAGATTCAGCAGCAGGGGAAGGTGCGGTACGTCGGGATTTCCGGATATCCGATGAAGATGTTCCGCTGGGTGGCCGACCGCACGCCGATCGATGTGATTCTCTCGTACAATCACTATACGCTTCAGAACACGATGCTTGCCGATCTGACGCCGTACCTGAAGCAGAAGGGGATCGGGATCATGAACGCGGCGCCGTTCTCAGCCCGACTGCTAACCAACACGGCGCTTCCAACGTGGCATAAGGCCACGCCGCAGGTCCGCGAGGTCGCCAGGAAAGCGGCGGAGCATTGCGCCGCCCGAGGCAGCGACATCGCCAAGCTCGCCCTTCAATATTCGATCCGCCATCCCGACATGTCCACCTGCGTCGTCGGCTCGGCCAATCCGAAGAACGTCGAATTGTGGGCGAAATGGGCCGACGAGCCGATTGACGAAAATCTGCTCAACGCAGTGCTGGCGATCCTCAAGCCGATCCACAACTGGGTCTACGTCGAAGGCCGGCCGGAGAACAACGATGGCTGATGGAGACGACGTCTCATCAGGGTCCGTGCGACAGATCAAGCCGTGGATCGGACAGGTCGAGCCGGTACATGATCTGGTTGTAATCGTACCGTGGCGTCGGATCGCCGTCGCGGGAGAATGTCGTTACGTAGGTGCCTTCGAAATAGATGATGCGGCCGCCTTCCTGGTCGAAAAATGCATCGTGCACCGGGTTGTAACACGAGTAGCGATTGTGGGTGACGACTTTGCGGGCGAATTTCCACGGCCCCTCGGGTTTGTCGGCTTCGCTGTACCAGATCTCGCCGAGGTAGGAGCTTGCGCCGCCGGTCTCGCTGCAAATGGCGATGTATTTGTGGCGAAAGTCGTTGAACGCGACTGATACTGCCGACAGTGCCGGCGAGTTGCCGCTCTGAACATCAATGGGATGGAACCACGCCTCGTCTGATTTGATCTTCCCATCGCGGATGAGCCGTCGAATTTGCTCGCGCCGTAGCGGCGGCGTGTCCTTCTTCCAAGCCCACATGAGCTTGCCAGACGGGTCGCGGTCGAGCTTTGGGTCGGCCGCCTGGAAGCGGCTGCCGGGCGCCAGGCAGGTGAAGCCTTCATAGCTCGAGAGATCCTGGAAGTGATCCAGATCGGCGGGAACGCGCGTGTCGGGGAACGGATCACCGTAATACATGTAGTCAGTGTCGCCCGCGCGGACGCGAAGCGGGTGGCCCGAGGGCTGGAGCGGCGAATGAATCGGGATCTCCTTGAGCGTGTCAAAAAGGTTGGTGGCATCGTTGTAGATCAGCAGCCGGGTCGATAGCGCCTGCGCCAGGCTTTTGCGAAACGAAACCCGCGCGACCATCCGCTGGCGTCCCTGTGAGTCATTGAGAACGGTCACCGCATCCACCCATCGAAGGACGCCGTTGGGACCGCGGACCATCGGCCGGCTGAAGCCGTCGGAATTGACGAAGTAATTGAGGTTGATGCCCGCGGAAGGATCGAGGCCGCCGTGATCGGGAAGCTCGGCCGTGGCGCCGCTGGTCCCGAAGTGGCCCAGCGGATAACTCTGGCGGTTGGTGTCGCCCCAGAAATAGTAGATGCGGCCGCGATAGACGGCGGGGTTGGCCGAGTCCTGCCCCGTCACCTGCGCGTTCAGCAACGGCTGGCGGATCGGAATGGGCCGGCCCAGCAGCACGCTGTCGTGATAGATACCTTCGCCGGTGATGCGGTAGAGCCGCTCGGCGATGTTGATCCTTCTGATTTTCAAACGCGCCGACTGGCCCGGCACGACTTTCAATCGCGCGCCGCGAATTCCCAGCCCGTCGGCCGGGTATTCGTAGCCGTGACTCGAGATGCTGAAGAACACTGACTGGCCGATATATGCAGGATCATCGATCGCAACGATGCCCGCGCTGTCTGAGCGCTGACGGTCTTGAGCTCGACCAGCGGAACGCCCCGCCCGGTTTGCTCATCCACAACTTGGATCGCGAAGTAACGGCTGGGCTGTGTGGCGGGAGCCGGCTGGGCGAATACCGGCGTCAGCGATACCAGCACGATCGCGAAGGCCGTTCCCATCGACTGCTTCGGCTGTGTCATTTGCATCACCTTACCAATATCGCTAAGCGACTGTGCATGATTCGGCGCTTCCGTGACACGGCTTTTTAAGCCGTGCTGACGGCGTGCTGAGAAGATATGCGCCCAATCGCGCGGTTTTTCCCGTTTCGCGTCATCAGCACGGGTTAAAAACCCGTGTCACGTTCGATCAATCCGGCGCCGGATTTCGCGACGCGATTTACTGGACCGCTGGCATTTGTGATCGTCGGGGAGTTCGCGCAGCGACGGGCAGGGCCCACCCTGGATTGCGCGTAGGGCGGGCACTGCCCGCCGCTCTCGCTTTTTCAGCCGCCGCCGAGGTTGATCCGATAGTTTCCTGCATGCGCCGTGAATTTGTGCTCGTTGTCGCGGTCACTCTGTCTTTCACCTCGGGATCCTGGGGCGCCGATCGCACGATCGGCGGAACTCCGCTGGGAGATCGGCTTCACATTCGCCGTCGGGCGCGGTCGCTGGCGGCGCTGGTCCGCCAGACCCGGCCGACCTTCGTCTGGGCCGATGGCGACATGATCTGGGTCGAGCGCGGCGAACATGGCCGGCCTCAATTCGCGCTGAACCGCGTGTATCAACTCGACGGTGCTGCCGAATCGGGCGGCTGGGTCCTGCTGGAATCCCAAAGCGATTACGTCGCCTCAGGCGTCGTGGACTTCATGCGCGAGAACACCGGCGGCCAGGAGCTTTCCCGCGATACCCGCTTCGGCGCCGTCTATCTGGTCGTCTGGCACGCGCGTCACATCACCGGGACGGGCCCCGTCGATTGCGAGCGGCACATTCTGTTGCTGTGCGACCGCAAAAACCAATGGCACTTTGTCGCCGAGGGGCTGGGCGCGATTGACGGACACGCGAGCTCGAAACGAATTCGGACAGAATCTTCGTACAAGGTGACGTGGACCGCTGAGGGCGATGCTCCGTTGGCGATTGCCGCCACGCGATCCACCTTCATCACCGCTCATAACGTCGAGCGCGACGACACGACCACGTTCGAGTCGGAAAGGGATTTCGCATTGACAGGCAAGAATCCCGGAAGCTTTGCCCCCACAAGTGACGACTACACAATCACCTCGGCGGGGGATACTCGGCAAGTGCTTTCGCTACGGCTGGCCATCTGCGATACGTTTTACCCTTATGAGCGCGACGCCCGCCGCAAGGCCAGGATGCTTCAGAGCGTTGCCGACGCGATCGCGACGCTGAACCCCCAGCTTCCTCGACGACCTGCGCCGGGAACGCATGTCATTCTTCCCGATCTGGAATCGGTCTGGGACGCCGCCCGCTCCGCCGCCGGGCCACGCAAAGCATCGCGCACGGAGTTCGCGCAGGTGTCGGACGACTAGATTGCGAAAATCAGGCACAAACGAACCACAGAGGGCACAGAGAAACACAAAGAAGATGCAAGAATCTGGGCTACATTCTCAAGTTTTCCTCTGTGGTCTCTGTGGTTAATTCTTCTTTTTCTTCTACATTCAATGCTCCGCCAGCGGCGGGAAGGGGGCGTGCGGCTCGGACTGATACCAGAATGCCACCGACGAGATCTCGCATTCTTCCTGCAAGTAGTGCCCGTTTCCCTGCCAGCCCAGCGCCTGGATCGTCACTTTCAGGTCCTTGTCGAAACGCACGGGGTCGGTGATGTGCCAGCGATACAAGCCGTAGCGCTGGTTGGGCTCGTCCACCTTGTCCGGCGGAAGCGCCTGCGCGAGGCCCGTGTACGGTGTCGAAAAGGTCTGATATGGGTGTGTCCGCGTGCCGCCGAAATCGTACGACCCGCAGAAGTAGTCTTCAGTGCCGGTGCCGCAGATGGTGGGGAACTGGGTGTCGCCGTCCATATAGAATTTGATTTCCCCTTCGCCCCACCATCTGGGCGCGTTGGTGTGCCAGGCTAGATAGGTTCCCACGTATTGTCCCCTGCCTTTGACGCCGTCCAGGATCGTGTACAGACCCTTCTCCTTCAGCGGGTTTTCGTGGCGGAACTGGGCGTGAAAATAACCGGCGTCGCTCGACACCTTCGCCAGGGCATAGTCGATCTGGTAGTAGAGCGTCATGTCTTTGGCATCCGTGTTCTCCATGGTGATGCGGGCGGACTTGCGGAAGGGCATCTTCCAGTAGCAGTTGAACGCGCTGCCGGGATTGACGCAGATCGGCAGAGAATTGATCTGGCAATACTGGCCCAGTCCGCAGGCGAAGAAGTCGCCCACGGGGGCCTCGACGGACGGCTCGGTTTCGTCATCCCAGTAGAACCGG
>DATHPP010000146.1:0-2558 GCA_035483795.1 Tepidisphaeraceae bacterium
CAATCGTTCCACCAGCCGCGCGTCGAACGACACGTGAGGACATCGGATGGCCGAGTATGATTTTGACCTGCTGGTCATCGGTTCCGGCCCGGCGGGGCAGCGGGCCGCCATTCAGGCGGCGAAACTCAACAAACGCGTCGCAATCGCCGAACGCAAAACCGTCGTGGGCGGCGTCTGCATCAACACCGGCACCATCCCCAGCAAAACCCTGCGCGAAGCCGTAATGCACCTGTCCGGCTACCGCGAGCGGGCCGTGTACGGCTCCTCCTACGTCGTCAAGCAGCACATCACGATGGCGGACCTCCTGTTCCGCACCCAGCACGTCATCCGCCACGAGATCGACGTCACCCGCCACCAACTCGCCCGCAACGACGTGGAGTTGATCGCGGCGTCGGCGTCGTTCGTCGATCCGCACACGATCCGGCTGACCCCCAGCGAAGGGCACGGCTACCGCGACGTCACCGCCGCCAGCATCGTCATCGCCACCGGAACCAACGCCACGCGGGACGCCGGAATCCCCTTCGATGGCCAAAGCATCTTCGTCAGTGACGACGTGCTCGGCCTGGAAAAACTGCCGCGGACCCTGACCATCATCGGGGCCGGCGTCATCGGCATCGAATACGCCAGCATCTTCGCCGCACTCGGTGTCCGCGTCACCGTCATCGACAAGCGCAACCGGCTTCTCCCCTTCGTCGATGGCGAAATCATCGAGGCCCTTTCCTATCACCTCCGTGAAAACCGCGTGACGTTGCGCCTCGGCGAAGAAGTGACCGGCATCACCACCGCCGAAGACCCGACCGGCCGTCACGTAAAAGTCGCGCTGGCCAGCGGCAAGCAAGTGGTCAGCGAGGCGGCGCTGCACAGCATCGGCCGCACCGGCGCCACGGCGGGATTGAATCTCGAAGCCGCCGGCCTGGCGGCGGACGACCGTGGCCGCCTCAAGGTGAATGCTCAGTACCAGACCGAAGTCCCCCACATCTACGCCGTCGGCGATCTGATCGGATTCCCCAGCTTGGCGTCCACGTCGATGGAGCAGGGCCGGCTGGCCGCCTGCCACGCTTTCGGCGCCGCCTGCAAAAGCGTCCCCGCACTCTTTCCCTACGGCATCTACACCATCCCCGAAATCTCGATGGTCGGCATGACCGAGGAAGAGCTCACACAGCAAGGCGTCCCATACGAAGTCGGCAAGGCCCACTACAAAGAAATCGCCCGCGGGCAGATCATCGGCGACAGCACCGGGCTCCTCAAACTCGTCTTCCACCGCGATCTGCGCGACCTGCTGGGCGTCCACATCATCGGCGAAAACGCCAGCGAGCTGGTCCATATCGGCCAGGCCGTCCTCGCTTTCGGTGGAACCCTCGACTACTTCGTCGACACCGTCTTCAACTACCCGACGCTGGCTGAGTGCTACAAGACTGCGGCATTTGATGGGATCAATCGCTTGGGGTAGCGCTACCACCACAGAATGTACGCGTCCTGGCCGGCGGTGCGAATCTGGTCGAGCATGTTTGCCAGATCGCCCGCGAACCGTTTGCCTCCCTCCTTGATTGAGTTAACGACCACGGCGTGGGTCTCAGTCTCGGCCAATACGGACACCAGGCCTCCATCCTCGGGAGGCGACTACGGCGCGGGTTCCTCGCGAAACGGGTATCCCTTGCGGATGAGCGTTTGAAGCCAGGCCAATCCGCTGGAGAGCTGCGGGTCCTTCAAGGCTTCGGTCAGCTGTGCGGTTGCTTTCTCCAATACGGCTTCGTCGCCGCTGCCGATCGCTTTGCGGAACGCGCTGAATCTCCACCGTATAGGTTCATTCGAAGCGACATTCGATGAGGTTTCCTTGCAAATTCAAACGACTTTCTTGAGCACGACAATGGTCTGATCATCCACCGGCTCGTCGCCCCCTTGCCAGTGGAGGATTGAAGCCCGCAGTTGGGCGATGCAATGATCCGCCGCGTCGTCTCGCGTCTGTTCGAGCCGCTCGACCACCCGCTCTTCGCCGAAGATCTCCCGGGCCGGGTTGAAGGCTTCCAGGACGCCGTCGCTGAGCAGCGTCAACGACCCGCCGGTCGTAATGCGAATCGGCAGCGGCGCTTCGTCGTCCAGTTCGCGCAAAACGTTCATCGGTGGGACGGGAGGGTCGATCCGCTCCAGCGGCGACGATCCCGAGCGGCGCACAAAAATCGGCCCCTGCCCCGCGCTCTGCCACCGCACCTCGCCATCCGGAGCCACAAACGCCAGAAACGCCGTCACAAACCGTGTCCGTTCCAGGTCCTTGGTCAGGCGGTCGTTCACGCGCTGAAGAATCGCGTGCGGGTCGCACGCGTCGCCGCTCCGATCGCAGAATGCCCGAACGAGCGTCCGAGCCATCGAAACGACGAGCGTCGGCGCCAGGCCGTGGCCCGACGCGTCGGCCACGAAAACACCCATCCGGCCGTCAGGCAGTTGCCAAAGGTCGTAGCAATCCCCGCCCGTGATTGACGCCGGTTGGGCCCACGCCGCGATGTCGAATCCGCTCAAGGCCGGCGTCGTCTTAGGGAGCAGCGCGAGCTGCGCTTTGCGCG
>DATHPP010000147.1:0-3871 GCA_035483795.1 Tepidisphaeraceae bacterium
CGGCGTGAGCGAGAGGAGCTGGCGTTTCTCCAGCGCCTCGGCGACCTTGGCGGCAGCAACTACAACCCGGCGCGAACGCGCTCCTTGTTCAGGTATAAGACCTCCCAATCCGATGCCCGCACCGTCCGCCGCACTGCCGGAGGCAGCTGATACATCCTGCTTGTTCTTCGTGGTATCCCGGCCCCGTTTTGGGGCGGCGGGAAGGTAACGAACGGATCAGCCGAAATCAATAAAAAAATGGGGAACGAAACATTTTGACATTCGCGGGAAGCGGTGACGAGTTCGTTATTTTGCGTCGTGTTAGCGGGCTCAACCGTTGGCTGGCGGGAATCAATGGATGAGGCTGGTCTACGGCTTGGGCGCGTTGCCGCAAACGCGCCGTGCTGATTGCGGGTTCAAAGACGAATCGCCGCCTTTTTTTAATCAGCATTCAGCAATCAGCAATTTCCCTCACTCCCCTTCGTCCTCTTCCTCTTCGGGCTTGGCGGCGACCTTCTGGCGCTTGGGGGGCTGGCGCTTGGGGCCCTGGGCCCTGAGGATGGCATGCCAGAAGAGGATAAGGTGCGCAATGTGCCCATGAAAAGGTGGATGTCACGTGGATGTCACCGTTTCAGCGTTTCAGCTTTGGACCGCCGGACCGGCCAAGACCGCCTTGCGCGGAGGAGCTACATCCGCCGCAGGATGCAGAACAGGGCGGGCGGGGGCGGGTCGACGTTGGAGAAGAAAATCGCGCTACGGATCTCGCACAGAAAGAACGGGGAGCCGGCGAACAAGTCCTTGATCTGCTGCGGGGAAAACTTGTGCGGCGCCCGGGCGTTGCCCAGGTATTTGTCGCTGGCGCATTTGAGAAACAGATGTCCGCGCAGGCGAACGAGCTTCGCGACCGAGTTGACATATTCTGACCGTTGCTCCACCGGCAGCACGTGCAGGCACCCGCGATCGACGACGAAATCGAACTGGGCGTTGAGCCTGGAGTTGAGCACGTCGTCGACGACGAAGCGGCAGCGGACGCCCGCCTGCCGCGCCCGCGCCGTCGCATCGGCGATCGCCGTCGGGGAGACGTCGGTGGCGGTGACATCCAGCCCGTGCCTGGCCAGCTCGATCGCCTGCGTGCCGTTGCTGGTCCCCAAGTCCAGCACCGTTGGCACGCGCACGTCGAGCAGGTTCATCGCCCAGGCGACGTCGGGGTCGAGCCGCGGGTAGTACCACGGCATTGCCTCGCCGGGTGCGAAGCGATGCACCTCGTCCCAATCGATTGGCCCTGTATTTTTCGCCACTTCCGCGCCAGACATGTTAGAGAACTGACATACCAGCGCCCCTTTCCGCCGCCAATTCGATTGCAGCATTTGCAGCCCGCAGACACCGATTTCGCCCCCTGCAAATCTTGCAGGGTAAAATGCGCCCATCGGATTGCGATCTAACATCGTGTAACGATTGGCGTTGGTCTGTCCCTGCGAGGCCCGATGAGCCTGAAACAGAAATTCCTGTGGCGTAACTGGGGGTTGGTCTTCGGGCTGGTCCTGATCGGGGCTGCCGCCTTGTGGGGACTGGATGGCCTGCGCCGGCAGCTGAGCCCTGTGCTTCAGGGGTATGCCGATATGGGCGAAATTCAGCAGGCGCAAAATCTGATCACTTCGACGCTGGCCGCCTTGAAAGATGCCAATACCGCTCAGGCCAAAGATCTGCTCTCCCGGGCCGCGGGCCACGTGACCAAGTTCATCGCGAATGAAAAAGACAATTACTACATGACCTCCGCGCAGCAGGTCCTGGCGAGGATCACGGAGGCGCAGGCGGCGCTGGCGGCAGCAACCCCCGATCCTGCTGCCGCGGCCAAAGTGCTTCAGACGACCGACCAGCCCGTCGCCGCGACGATCACCATCTGCCATCGTTTCATCGAGATGCAGCAGCGCGGCGCGGCGCACCGGCTGATGATCACGATCCTGATGATGGCCGGGGTAATCGCAGGGACCGTCGTTGCCGGCGCCGTCACGAGCATCGTGCAATACCGCGAGGTGATGGCGCCGTTGGAGCGGTTGCGGGCCGGCGTGCGGCGTCTTGCCGCCGCCCAGTTCAATGGCACGCTCGAGGAGACCGGCGAAAAGGAATTCGTCGAGCTGGCCGTCGAATTCAATCGCATGGCGGCGGAGCTGGAAAGCTTCTACCGCTCACTGGAAGAAAAAGTCCTCACCAAGAGCCGCGAGCTCGTGCGCTCGGAAAGGCTGGCCAGCGTCGGTTTCCTGGCCGCTGGCGTCTCCCACGAGATCAACAACCCGCTGAACATTATTTCCGGCTATGCGGAGCTTTCGCTGAAGCGCCTGGCATCGCGCGCCGACGCCGATGCCGTCACCGACACCGTCCAGGTCTTGCAGGTGATCCGCGACGAAGCCTTCCGCTGCAAGGAAATCACCAACAAGCTGCTTTCCCTGGCCAAGGGCGACAGCGGCAACCGCGCGCCTTTGGCGCTGGAGTCGGTGGCGCGGGAAGTCGCGGTGCTGGCCGGCGGGCTTCGCGACTACACCGACCGCTGCCTCGAACTCAAGTTCGACGGTCCGCTCGACGTGGTGGCCAACGCCACCGAGATGAAGCAGGTTTTCCTGAACCTCACCGTCAACGCGCTTCAGTCGGTCAAGCCCGGGGAAGGCCGCGTGCTGATCGAAGGCAGGCGCCGCGACGGGTGGGTGGAAGTGTCCGTGTGCGACAACGGGTACGGGATGTCGCCCGACTCGTTGAAGCAGGTATTCGAGCCCTTTTATACTCGACGGCCGGGCGCTCGTACGCCAGGTACGGGCCTCGGCTTGTCGATTACCCACGCGATCATCGAAAGCCATGGCGGCCGCATTCGCGCCGAAAGCGCCGGGACCGGCCGGGGGAGCCGGTTCACCGTCGAGTTACCCGCCGTAACCAAAGAGGGAGCATGAGGCAGAAAGAACCTTCGGCCCCGCCTCCGCAGGAGGTCAGGGATGTATTGATCGTCGAGGACGAGACGCGGCTGCGCGAGATGCTGACGCGGGCGGTGCGGGAGATGGGCTTCGTTCCCGCCGCCGCCTCTTCCGCAGAGGGCGCCCTGCGCGAGTCGGAACACCGAAGCTTCGACATCCTCATCCTCGATCTGAATCTCCCGGGAATGAGTGGGTTGGACATGCTCACGCGGCTGCGGCAATCGCAGCCGGATTTGCAGGTGATCATCCTGACCGGCTTCGGCGACCTCGACGCCGCCCGCCAGGCGATTCGCCTCGATGTGGTGGATTTCCTCACCAAACCCTGCGCCCTGGGCACGCTCGAGGAGGCGCTGGATCGTGCCCGCCGGCGTCGCTTCAAGAACACCGAGCATGAGCTTCCCCTTCCCGAGGAGCCGCCCCGTTTCGAGCCCCCGCCCCCGCCGGAAGACGGCCGCATGTCGCTGGAGGAACTCGAGCAGCGCCACATTCTGGCGGTTCTGGAAAAGAACAACGGCAATCGTACCGCCACCGCCGCCGAGCTCGGCATCAGCGTCCGCAAGCTCTACTACCGCATCGGGCAATACCAGAAGCAGGGACTGTTGCCGTGAGGAGAACGGGGCCCGGTCCGCTCCTCAAGCTGGCAGAATCGTCCGCGCATTTCTCCATTCCGCCGTCCCACGCACCCGGCCGATGTGTCAAATGTCCCAAAATGTCCCATGTTTTGAGGAAAATGGGCTCATCCGGTTTTTGCGTAGGTAATTCTATCAACGCGCGGGGGCGCTGCCCCCGCACCCCCGGAGTTTATCGCTTGGTGCCGCCGGCAGGATGGGGCGGGGGAATGTTCTTGACTGCGGAAGACAGCCTGATTGAGGATAGGCCGTGTCGGCCGGAGGACAGGGCTCCGCAGGAGTGCGACCCGAGCGCTGGTCGGC
>DATHPP010000148.1:0-2275 GCA_035483795.1 Tepidisphaeraceae bacterium
ATGCGGTTCGATCTGCCGAACGTTCCGTTCACTGTCCCGGCGAGCCCACGTACCGGCGGCAACGAGTACGTCTGGCACTGCCACATTTTGGAGCACCAAGAACACGACATGATGCGGCCGCTTGTCGTAACGTAAAAGAAATCGGCCGCTGCAATAGCTGTTAGAGCCCCGTGGGAAGGCCGGGGCTCCCAGATTTGGTTACCTATGTCTCAAGGAGCCGCGCTCTGGATAGCGCGTGCGGGGGTCAATTCCAGCGGAATCACTGGAGTGCGCACGGCCCTGCTTCTGCTTTGGATCGAACCCCGCGATTAGCGGACCTTCGCCTCTTCTCCGCCATCCCCCACCTCTCCGGTAAGACGGTAGGGCGGGCGCCCCGCCTGCCAGCATGGGGGGGCGGACGCCGTGGACTACTGCCACCGCCCGCAGGCGGGGCGCCCACCCTACAATGCTTCCTCAGCGCGTCCCGGGCGTCGCGTCCGTCTCGACTTTGTACAAGATGTAGGGCGGCTGGCGGCGGTCCACGCCGCCGTTGAGGCTCGGCAGGCGGTTTACCTGCGACGACGTGATGTAAAGCGTGCCGTCCTTGCCCAAGGCAGGCGAATCCGGCCAGACCAGATGCCGGTTGTGGACCACAGTCTCAAACGTCGCGTTGAACGTGTCCGCCGTCGCGGCCTCCGGCTCGAACCGGCGGATCGCGTTAAATTCGCCGTTGGTCAGGTAGACCCGGCCCTGCGCGTCGGCTTCCAGGCCGCCCACCTCGCCCTTGTCGCCCAGGTTGCGGATCGTGGCCGCCACGGCGGCGTCATCCAGCCGGAAATTGGTCAGCGCATCGGCGTCCACCGCGAACAGGTTACGGCTGGCGATGGGGCAGTAGTAAACATACTTGCCGTCCGCCGAAACCGCGATGCCGTCGCAGGCGACGCCCAGCAGCGAGGGAGCCGCGTCGGCGCTGGCCTGCGCGACGAAGGGCCGCCCCTCCACCGTCGCGCGGAAGCCCGGGTCGGGCAGCACGGTCGGATCGTTCGCCAAGCGGCGCACCGCCTGGCCCGTGGCGAGGTCCACGACGATGATGCCGCTGCCCGCCGCGTCGGACGAATCGGAGATGTACGCAAAGCCCGCCCGGCCGCGCGCCGAATCGAAGCGCACGTCGTTGACCAAGGTGCCCTTGGTGATCAGGCTGTGGGGGAACACGATGGTGCGAACCACGGTGTTGGTGGTCAGGTCGATGGCGACGAGTTTCGTGCCGCCCGGGACCAGCGCGGTGCCGGAGCCGGTGTTGCCCACGTCGAGGCACCAGAGCGTGTCGTTGGCGTCCACGTAGACGCTCTGTACGGAGAGGAAATGCCTCGAGGGCGCGGTGGTGTCCAACCGGTTGATCTCGGCGTTGGGGTAGACCGTTGTCTTGCCGTTGATGACCTCAGCGACAGAGCGCGTGATGTCGTCGATGCCATTGCGGGGGAATGACACGAAAACCCGGCCCGAGGCGGACACGGCGACGCCGACCACCTGTTGGTTGAACGAGGCGACCGCTTCGAGGTCGCCGATGTTCTCGTCCACGGGAAGGTCCTTGTCACCGTCCGGATGATCCTGGTACGCGACTACTTTCTGGGAGAGCTTCACCACGGCAGAGGCCGAGTTCGGGGTTGCGCCGAGAATTATCGCGGCGCCAGCGGTGCCCGCCCCACCCTGCAATAGTGCGCGGCGGGAAACCGGTGCTGACAAGCTGCTTGGCCTCTCATTCATGGTTCCCTCTCTCGCTGTTGGGATGTGCTCGCCGTTCGCCTCTAATTCTGGCGTGCTGTTGAAATCGTTGCTCGATTCCATCATTGCCTCCGGTTGTCACGAGATAGAAATGCGGGTGGCTGCGTCGTTCCGGGCGCCAACCGCGGCGAAGTCACGAAAGTGTGTTGGCCGGCCCATCCGCCATGGGAAGGTAACGACTTGAGCAGGATCTCGGCCGGCCAACCCGTCTGGCGGTGCTACTCGGTGTCCGCCGTGTCCGCCGCGGGTGTGATCGTCCCGAAGCGACCGTCGTTCTGGTTGTTGGGGCCGGCTGTGAAGAACAGCGTGTCGGAGCTCGATTTGGCACCGCCGCCCAGAGTCAGGGTCCACAGCCCGTCGATCGTCAGCGGTCTTCCGTCGAGGCCGCTCACCTGACCAAGAAAATCCCCGGTCGAGTTGAATACATTGATCCTGCCGTCGCCGAGATTGCCGACAAGGATATCCCCGCTAAAGCGGCCGAAGGCCAGAGAGGCCCGCGCAACGCCCCAGGGCG
>DATHPP010000149.1:0-13065 GCA_035483795.1 Tepidisphaeraceae bacterium
TGCGCCGGCTTCGCACCGCAGGGCTGGCCGATGCGGTGGTGACGCGGCGTGTGATCGAGATCGCCGGGCGACTGAAAACGCGAGCGCCTGCTGTGCGCCGCGTTGCCGGAATCGGCTCGCCGCTGGTCTGGTCTTTCGGACGACCGCTGCTCTGCTGGCCGGCGGAGTTGGCCGAGTTCTCGGACGCCGCGCTGTCAGGCCTGATCACCCACGAGCTTGCGCATCTGAAACGCCGCGATCACTGGGTCGGCTGGCTGGAGCTGCTGGCCGGATGCGTGTGGTGGTGGAACCCGCTGTACTGGTACGTGCGTCATCAATTGCGTGAGAACGCCGAGCTGGCGTGCGATGGATGGGTGGTCGGTACGCTTCCGGGCGGCCGCCGGGCGTACGGCGAGGCGCTGCTGGCCGTGTGCGAGTGCCTGTCGGGCCGGCGGGCCCCGATGCCTTCGGTCGGCGTTGGCACAGGGGGGCGTCGTTTCCTTGAAAGGAGATTGGCAATGATTCTGCGCGAGCGCATTTCCCTGCGGCTTTCACCTGTCGGTCTTGTGGTCATTCTGCTGGTTGCCGTCGTCGCCCTGCCGGCATGGTCGCAAAGAGCACGCCCTGACGACTCAGGCGTTTCGTTGTTCGGCCTCAAGGCAGGCTCGACCGATCTTGGCGCCGATCTGGCTGTCGCTCCCGATGCCCAGGCGGTGCTGGAGCAATTTCAGCAGGAGCAGGAGCAGGCGCGCCTCGACGCGGATCAACGGATCGACGAGTCACGCCACGAGGCGCTGAAACGACTCAACGCGCTCAAGGCACAACACCTGAGCGCCGGCCAACTCGACGAGGCCGCGGCCGTCGATAATTGGATCCGACAACTCGAGGCGAGCGCTCCCCGCCCCACGCGATTGCAACCAGCTCCCGAGAACATGACCGCATATCGCGGCCGGGTCGGCCAGAAGTTTCTCGTGGACCTGGTTGGCGCAACAGAGGGGCCGGTGTGGGGCACCGATGTCTACACCGACGACTCGGCGCTGGCTTCCGCGGCGGTTCATGCCGGGGTGTTGAAGCCGGGCGAGCGCGGAACGGTGCTCATCACCATGCTCCCCGGCCGCGACAGCTATCCGGGCGCATTGCGATTTGATGTAACCAGTCAATCCTATCCAAAGTGGCACGGGAGTTACCGGATCGAGCGCGCAACCGACGCAAGCGACGTGCTCCCCGATCCCGGCACGCTGGTCGAGTACCGCGATCGTGTAGGACGGACCTTCAAGTTCCAGGTGACCGGCTCCACGACCGGGACGATCTGGGGAAACGACGTATACACCGACGATTCGCCGCTGGCGGATGTTGCCGTGCATGCGGGGGTGCTGGGGGCAGGCCAGACGGGCGTCGTCCAGGTCACGATTTTGCCCGGCCGCAACCAGTTCGAGGGCGTGCCGCGGAACGGGATTACCAGCCAGCCGTACGGTCCGTTTCCCGGAGCGTACCGCATGGAACCGGCGCAGCCGGACGTAGCGGATCCCGGTACGCGTGATGTGCCGGCGTCAATCAGCAGTCTCCAGGAGCTGCGCGGAAAAAACGGTCGGTCGTTCCTGATCGAAGTGACCGGCTCGACGAGGGGACAAGTCTGGGGCTCGGGGATTTACACGGACGATTCCTCGCTGCCCGCCGCCGCCGTGCACGCCGGCGTGCTGCGCGACGGCCAGCGCGGAACCGTGAAGGTGACGATCCTGCCGGGACGCCAGAGTTATGAAGGTGAGAGCCGCAACGGCGTGATCAGCCAGCCCTGGGCCAGTTGGGACGGAAGCTTTCGGGTGGAGAGAGCTGATGGCGTCAGGCTTGATGTCGGGCGCCCGATCGATCCGCCCCCGCCGACGACGTATTAGCCGATCAGAATTCTGCCAGTCAGTCCGACGGTCATCGTCCCCGGGGCCAAACCCGGCCTCCGCGCCGCCGCAAGTGACGCAATGCCCGGGAGCGAAAATGCGGGTGATCAGGCGATGCACCCGACGCCATCACGGTTGGCGCCGAAAAGAGGATTTTTCTTGCGTATCGAGTCGTTGCTTGGTTAGGCTGTGCTCGACCGTTCTCAGCAGGAGGTTCATATGCTCGCGAAGCGCACTTCTCCCCGGGCAAGGGTTGAGATGCTGGAATCGCGCCGTCTGTTGTCAGCCGCCCCGCTGTCGACCGTGCACACGCATCCGACCCCCCCGACCGTTCTGGGCACGTATGACGGATCCTACGCCGCCACCAATGGGCAAACCGGGGAGATAACCATCACGTTTTCCTCGGAAGGTAAGACTGGCAAGCTCGGCGGCACGCTGAACGTGGTCGGGACGGGCACGCTCAACATCGCCGGGTTGGTCAATGTCAAGGATAAGATCTCCTTTCACGGATCTGTCAAGCATTTCTCGATTACCGCCAGCGGCTCGGTCGGCACCGACACGATCGCGGGCAAGTTCAGCGTGAGCGCAAAGCACGGCGGCCACGGCACGTTCAGCGCCACTCTCGTGACCGCGACCGTGTAGTGGGAAATGGGCAACTGTGGAATCCTTGACGCTCACGTGCGCAGCGTAGCGCCGAGTTCGGCGCGCGCCGCGTCGACCAGCGGCTGCACGGCGGCATCAACCTGATCGCCGGTAAGCGTTCCGCTCGGCGAGCGGAAAACGAGCGTCACCGTCACGCTCTTCTGGCCCTTTTCGAGCGGTTTGCCGCGGTACGTCGTCACGTATTCCAGATCCTCCAGCGCTTCGGGTTTGAGCCGGTGGATTAGCGACTCGACCTGCTCGTATGGCGTGCCTTCAGGAACGACCAGAGACAGATCGCGACGCACAGGGGGAAAACTCGGCAGGGGCTTTTGCTGCGGGACGCGCCGGGCGCCTTCGACCAGCGGAAGCAGTTCGAGCTCGGCGGCGGTGGGAATCTCGCGCAGGCCGAGCTTGTCAGCGACGGCGCGGTCGATCCTGCCCAGGTATCCGACCGGCTGGCCGCCCCACTCGATCCTGCCGCTGGCCGCCCTGGCGAATCCCGGCCGCGGCTCGGGAACTACGCGGACCGAACGATTCGGGTCGAGCCGGTTCAACATCAGCTCGACGACGCCGCGGACTTCCGAGAGGTCCGGACTTCCCACGAGGCCGACGCGGCGGCGCTCATCCAGCTTACCCCCCTCGGCGATAATGAAAGTCGAGCCAATCTCGAAGAGTCTGACGCCGCTGGTGCCGGCGTTTTCGTTGCGGCGGACCGACTCCAGCAGTCCGGGCAGCGTGCTTGGCCGCAACGACGCGTCGGCCTTGCGGACGGTACTCTGCGCCCGTGGCAGCGCGATCGCTTCGGGAGGTTTGAAATCCGCCGCCAGAAGATCGCTGACCCAGCCAAAGGTGATCGACTCGAAGTACCCGCCGCTCACCAGAACCGAGCGGATCGTCTCCATTACCGCCGCCTCGGGCTCCGGCGGCGCAAGACGGATGGAAATCTCGTCGCGCACGGGAATCTGGTCGTACCCGATCAGACGGGCCGCCTCTTCGATCAGATCGGCTTCGATGTTCAGGTCGAGCCGGTAGCTTGGAATCGTGACCTCGACGCGATCATCAACCCGAGTTGGCGAAAGATGGTCGCGCCGGAGAGCGTCCACGACCTGCTGGTCGGGGAATTGCACGCCCAGAAGCTTGTGCAGCCGATCGAGGCGAAGGGTCAGCTTCTTTGCGGCGTGGCCCGGCTCCCCGGCCGCCGCGGCCCCGGAGAGCAGCTCGCCGCCCGCGGTTTGAAGGATGAGCTGCGCCGCCCGCAGGCTCGCCCGCTCTGGAAGTAGCGGGTCGATTCCGCGCTCGAAGCGATACGAGCTGTCGCTCTTCATCGCCAATTGCCGCGCCGTCTTGCGAACGGAGAGCGGATCGAACCGCGCGGATTCGAGAAGGATGTTTCGCGTGGTCGGGGAGACCTCGCTGTCGACGCCGCCCATGACGCCGGCCAGCGCGATCGGCCGCGACGCATCGGCGATGACCAGCATTTCGGGCGATAGCGCCCGCTCGCGACCGTCGATGCTGGTGAGCTTCTCACCGGGTCGGGCCCGGCGGACGACGATCCTTCGATCGGCGAGCTTGTCGAAATCAAATGCGTGGAGCGGCTGGCCCAGCTCGAACATGACGTAGTTGGTGACGTCGACGACGTTGTTGATGGGGCGCAATCCGACGGCTTCGAGTCGCCGGGCGAGCCACGCCGGGCTGGGCCGGATGGTCACGTTGCGGATCACCCGCGCGATGTAATGTGGGCACAGGTCGGTCGCCTCGATCTCGACCGAGGTGGCCTTGGATGCAGGATCGGCAACGTGCTTCACTTCCGGTTCGGCGGTGCGCAGGTCTCGTCCGAGCAAAGCCGACAGCTCGCGGGCGACGCCCAGATGCGAAAGGCAGTCGCCGCGGTTGCTGGTGACTTCGACGTCGATAACGGTGTCGTCGCCGTGCGGCTCGATCGATTCGACCGGCAGTCCGCCGTTGGTCAGCGCATCGGCGGCCCGCTGCGCGTCCAACTCGCCCGGCAAAAAATCACTGAGCCATTCGAGGCTGATCTTCATTCGATTTCCAATTTACTAGAAGCAGCATTCACACGTTGCGGACGGCTTCCCTGTGGCACGGGCTTCCAGCCCGTGCTGAAGATCGTTGGTCGGCAGGGTACGTCTTTCTTCGCGTCCCACCGCCCGCACGGGCTGGAAGCCCGTGCCAACGGGAAGCCGCTGCCTGAAGCGCCAGTTCAGGCACACCGATATAACGGGGGGACAATGTATTTACATGCCCAACATCATGCAATCGCCAGCGGAATCAGTGAATTGACGGCACTTCGATCTCGAATCGTCTGGCCACGGGCGGGAAACAGGCGCTTTGGTCGCAAGCCTGGTACATCAGGCTAAACCGGAGTGTCGATCCAGGCTTGGGAGGCGGGGAAAAACGCGCCACGATCGTCACCTTGCTGCTGTAAACGCGGATGAGACGCTCGGCAAAGCCAAGCCGCTGTGCTTCGGCCGGTGGATATTCGAATGTCGCTCCGGTCTCGTCCACCGAGAGTGTTGTCGGAATGAGCGGAACATCATCGCCTCCCGGATCGTGGGCATTGATGTGAAAGCCGTCGAGAATAGTCAGGTGAAGATGAAGCTCGCCGGCACTAATCGCTTCGGCCTGAATCGAGACGACACCGGCGGCAATCTGCTCTGGCGTGGCCGGGCGATCGGTTTGGCCGCTCTCTTGCACCGCCGAGACGGTGAAGGGCTCGGCGCGGAGGAGGTAAAGCAGCGTCGCCTCGACCATGGAACTCATCGACTCCCCATGCTCGGCCATTTGCTGCGCGAAGGCCGCGAGCGTGGAGAGCGTTCCCTTGGGCTGATCGAGGCCGAGCAGGACCATGGCCGCCACGGCGTTGCCGCTGGGCAACGGGCTGTCCTGGGCGGTCTTCTGGCGGACGATCAGGTCGGGGGCGTCTTTTTCCGTGAAGAAGAACCCGCCGAGCTGATCGTCCACGAATTTCTGGAGCATCGTCACCGCCAGGCCGGCGGCGTACTGCTTCCATTTCGACTCACCCGTCGCGTCATATAGCGCCAGCATCGCCTGGGCGAAAAACGCATAGTCGTCGAGGAAACCGTTGTATTTCGGCTTGCCATCGCGGCTGGTGCGGTACAAGCTTCCGTCGGAACGGCGGTGATGCTGGAGCAAGAACTCAGCGCACCGCGTCGCGGCCTCGAGGTATCTGGGCTCGCCAAGCACGCGACCCCCGTGCGCCAGCGCCCGAATCATCAGGGCGTTCCAACTGGTCAGGATTTTCGTGTCCAGGAGCGGCTGCTTGCGCAAACGCCGAGCTTCGTAGAGTTTCTGGCGCATGGGCACGAGCCGCCGATCGAGCTGGTCGACAGTGACCTTCATCTCCCCCGCCACTTCGCGCATCGGCTTGGGGAGATAGAGGATGTTCTTGTCCGGCTGGCCCGACCCGTGATGCGGGTCGGCGAAGTTTGGCCCGCGATCGACGCCGTAAACTCCTGCGAAGAGCTTCGCGTCGTCGGCGCCAAGCAGTGATTCGATTTCGGTCGACGTCCAGAGGTATGAGAGCCCCTCCTGTGCGTCCACCTCGGCGTCGAACGCGGTGTAAAACGCCCCCTGCGGCGAGGTCATCTCCCGCAGCACGAAATCGAAGATGCCCCGGGCCACTTGCGCGTCGCGGGCCTCGCCCGCCTGGCGGTGCGACTCGGCGTAAATCAAGCCGAGCATCGCGTTGTCGTAGAGCATGATCTCAAAGTGCGGCACGAGCCACTTGGCGTCGGTCGAATAGCGGTGGAAGCCGCCGCCCAGGTGGTCGCGAATGCCGCCGTCGGCCATCGCATCGAGGGTATGGCGCAGCTGCGATCGAATTTGAGATTTCAGATCTGAGGTTTCAGGACGGGCGGGCGAATCCAGGAAAGCGAGCAACAATTCGAGCAGCGTCTGGCGGGGGAACTTCGGCGCTCCTCCGAAGCCACCGAACCGCGGCTCGTAATCCGAGATCGACCGTTCCACGGTCTGGTCGACAATCGGCAGGTCCACCTTCAGCGGCTTTTCGGGCGCCGGCGGCTGTGCCAGCCGCTCGAGAATGCCGACGATCTGCCCGCTGGTTTTCACCACTTCGTCGGCACGGGTGCGATAGGTTTCCTCCAGCGCCCGCAGATAGCCGACGAACCGATCCGGCGGAAAGTAAGTGCCCCCATAAAATGGCCGCAGCTCCGGCGTCAGCCACACGCTCATCGGCCAGCCGCCATGACGCGTGATCAGTTGCACCGCCATCATGTAAAGCTGATCGACGTCCGGTCGCTCTTCCCGGTCGACCTTGATGTTGACGTAGAGCCGGTTCATCTCGGCGGCGATGGCTTGATTCTCGAAGCATTGCCGCTCCATCACGTGGCACCAGTAGCAGGTCGAATAACCGACTGACAGAAAGATCGGCTTGTTCTGCTTCCGCGCCGCCTCAAACGCATCCGGGCCCCAGGCGTACCAGTCCACCGGATTGTGGGCATGCTGAAGCAAGTACGGCGAGGACTCGTGTACCAGCCGGTTCGTGTGCGAATTTGATGCAGGATTATTCAAGCGAGGCTCCCGATGATTCGGCAATGATACGATGGCTGGCGGTTGCGAACGATGCGCAAATCCACCCGAGCATTTCGCAGGAATTTAAGAATTTATCCTTTGCATCCGACGGCCCCGGGCGATAGTCTCCCCGTCGGAGGAGAGTGCATGAGCAGTATGAGGCGTCTTTTTGCGGCGGCAGCCGGTTTTTTCATTGCATTCACAGGGATGGTGCGCGCCGAAATACAGCCGGTCCTCGTTAGCCCCGTCGTTCCCAGCGGGCCCAACTTCGCATTCAACTATCGTGCGGACCTCAGCGGCGATTCGCGCCTCGACCCAGCCGCCTCCAACGGCATCACCACCGTCGGCCCGGGCGGCACGCTGATTCAGACCAACCCGCCCGGCACGTTTTTCACCATCTACGACATCCCGGGCTTGCAATCGGTGGTGGTAAGCGCCCCTGGATGGGCCGCCACCGTACAAGCGCTCGGCATCACTCCGTCCAACATCAACGCTTCGTTCGACTCGCCGACCCTCGTCAACGTCACGTTCTCATACACCGGCCCGGTCGTCGCGGGTCCGGTTTCATTGACGGGTTTTCAGATCGTCTCCAGCTTCAGCGGCGTCAACGCAAACGGCGCGTTCAGCGACCAGTTCACCAATAACACCGGCGCCTCGAGCGGTCTGACCGGCCAGTCGGTGGGCGCGGTTGCCATTCCCACCCCCGAGCCGGCCGGCATGGGACTTTTGGCCCTCGGAGCCGCCGGGCTTTTCGCCCGACGCCGTTCGTAACCCGCCCTCACGGCGGCGTGACTTCCGGATGGCTTTTTCCTGCGGCCGGATCTGACGCACACTCCGGCGCGGTGAATTGCCCCTTCGACACATATAGGATTGTCGCGCTGGTATCCTTTATTGGACGGTGCGAGCTTGTTGACGACCCAACCGCCGGCGATCGAACAACGCCACTCCTACACAACCGCCGCGACGCTTTTCCTGGCCCCAGCGGTCGGGGCGGTACTGTGGTGGTGGCTGATCCGGACGCAGGGTCAGGACCTTCACACGCTCAATGACGGACCGGCGCATTGGAGCGGACTGGCCGTGGCGCTGGCCATCTGTCTGATCCCCCCTCTTCGCAGGCGCATTGCCCGGGTCATCGAGCAGCTGCGCCAGGCGTCACCCCGTGCCGTTCGCATCATGACCGTGGTCGTGTTTGTGAGTGTGCCGACTTATCTGATGCTCACGGCATTCCGGCAGTACCGCGACCTGTTTCCCAGGTGGCACGACCAGCAAATGCTGCTGGTACAGGCGCAGATGCTGGCCCGCGGCCGGCTGTGGATGCCGCAGCATCCGTGTGCCGATTTCTTTGAGACGTTCTACATGTTCGTCAAACCGCTCTACGCGCCGATCTACTTTCCCGGCGGGGCGATGTTCTTCGTGCCGACCGTATGGCTGCATCTGCCGGTCTGGCTCCAGCCGCTGCTGCTGTCCGGGGCGCTGGCGGCGCTGCTTTTCCGCATTGTTTCCGAGTTGATCGACCCGGCAGCAGCATTGCTCGCGGCGGCCTATCTGACATCGCTCTGGGTCTTCCGCCTGTTGTCGCTCTGGGAAATGTCGCACACTGTCTTCCTCTTGCTGGCGCTGTGGGCGATCTGGTCGTGGATGCGCTGGCGGAAGCGCTCGGTGGAGCGAAACGGAGACGTGGAGCGAAACGTCGGCTTGGCCTGGGCGGCGTCGATCGGCGTCGCCATGGGCTGGGCGGCGATTACGCGGCCGCTCGATGCCGTCGCCTACGCCCTGCCGCTGGCAGTTGCGCTGTTGTGGGACCTGCGACGCGATCGGTGGGGAAAGCGATTGGCAACGGCGGCGATCATTCTTGTTGCAGCCGCACCGTTTCTCACGATTCAACTCATCTTCGATCGAAAGCTGACCGGCCGGTGGCTCCAGACGCCGTTCCAGCATTACTATGTCGACGTCGAGTTCACCGGTCTCTCTCCGACCGGCAGCATGCCAGCGCCCGACGCCCATGCGACTTCGCACCTCCCGCAAAAGCAGTTGTTCGCCAGGCTCTTTGTCCTGCCGACCGAGCGGGAGTTCGCCGCGCAATCGCTGGGCGGGCGCTTGAGCCGGCGTGCGGGGCGGGTCGGTGTGGTCACGATCCCCAGCGGCCTGCTCCTTCTGCTGCTCCCCGCCGGCCTAATGGCGATGCGCGATCCGCGCCGGCTGGTTGTTTTTACTCCCGTCATCATTTTTACGGTATTATATGCGTTTTATCCCCTGATGCTGGATCACTATTGCCTCACGGTCGCGCCCGGGGTCATTCTCTGTGTCCTGCTGGGGAGCAATACGGTGGCTACCTCTTTCCCCCTCTCCCTCCGGGAGAGGGTTGGGGTGAGGGCCGTGGGCAAGGCGCCTGTCATTTCCCCTCACCCCGACCCTCTCCCGAAGGGAGAGGGGGATGCCATGCCGCCACGTCGCCGCTTCGTCTCCACGTTCCTGTCGTTGGCGATCCTATCGCTTCTGCTCACGTCACTTCCGGAGTTTCAGAGATGGTTCACGGATTCACCCGAGGCGGGGCAGGACGACTCATCCTGGCCGGCGGTGACTTTCAACTACGAGGTCCTCCCCGAGCAGGTCAAACAACCGGCCCTGGTGCTCTATCGCTACTGGAAGCTGACGCCCGGCGAGGTCCGCAACTTCAATGACGAGCCGGTCTACAACGTCGACGCGGCGTGGCCCGACTTCGCCCCGATCATCCGCGCCCACGACCTGGGCGACCGCGACACCGAAATCATCGACTATTACGCCGCCCATCAGCCCGACCGCAACGTCTACATCGTGGATCGCAAGGATCTGGAGCAGGGGATTCACCATCTCGGGACGGCCGGCGAACTTGCCCGGCGCCTTGGCGCCGGCGAAGCCATTGGCAAAATCCTTCCACCGCCATAGTGTCAGTCGCCGCTGCGGTGTCCGATAACGCCCCCGCTCGTGCCGCAACCTGCAAACCCATCGAGCGATAACCCTGCCCGCCCCACTGTTCGCCGGGCGCTTTTTCTTTGACTTAAACCGACGGTATCGATAACTTCGGCCACTGCCGGCGCCTTGGAGTTGAGGACCCTCTGCCAGGCAGTCTGGGGTCTTTTGTGTGGTGAAAGGAGTCGTCGCCGGATTCCCGCTTGTTTTTCCCGGCGATCAACGGGACGCGTGCGACTGATCCTCGCAACCGGCGCCGCCGAGGCGCTGCGGTCCCAAAGTAAAGGTCGCGGCCGACGCCCCCGCCACGGACCGGTGCGGCGCCGCAGCAGCCAGGAGTTAGCACCTATGGCCCGTCGTCGTCCCAATCGCGCAGCCTCATCCGAAAAATCCAATTGTTCCAGCCGCTACGGGGTGGAATTCCTCGAACCGAGAACGTATTTCGTCGTACTCCACGGGGGCGACGTCTTCGAGTTCTGGGCCGACAACACCCACCTCGAGCGCGTCGTGGTCGAGGGAAACACCACGGTCGAACTCATCGGCTCCCACATCAGCAACATTGTGGGCTCGCCTCCCAATCTCCCGATACAATTGAGCACGATGGACGGCATCATCGTCGCCGGCCCCGATGACAACAATCCCACCATTGACGGGGAATTCGGGACCATCGTTGGGATGGGGCTGCCCCCCCAGGCATTACCAGGAGGCGGCAACACCAGCACCGTGCAGTTCTTCGACGACATCTATTTCATGTACGTCAGCCAGGCCGACCTCACCTCGCGTATCGCCGTCTCCGGCGTTCCCGATCTGATGACGCCGCAAAACGCGCGGGTGATGCAGCCTTACACCGGCGCGGTGACTCTGCTGGTCGGACCGGCAGCGGGCGGAACTCCAATCAGCGTCTCGGTCAACAATACGGGCACCGCCCTCCTGGGCGCCCGTGCTGTTCCCCCGATGGGCGCGACCAACGGTTTTCCGACCAACGAGCCGATCATCGGCCCTCAGTCGATTGTCGGTATCGGCACCGCGACGATCCCCGCCAACGTCACGTCCGTCAGCGCCGGACTGCTCGTCGCCCCGGGCAACAACCTGGGTCAATTCCTCTGGGGTGGGACGGTCATGGGGACGGTCAACATTCACGGCTCGATCCAGCTCTTTTACGCCGGCTGGCTCCTGACCGGAGAAGCCAGGGGGAGCATCGCCGGGCCCGCAACCCTCACCGACAATTTCAACGTGGACGGCGACATTCAAAACCTGCTCACCAACGGCTCGATCGGCACCAACACCGACAGTGGCCTCACCGATCTGGGCGCGCCCACCTACCTCACCGATTTCAATATGCACGTCGGTGGACGGGCCGGAATGATCAAGTCGCTCGATTCCTTCGTCGGCAGCGTCGATGTGACCAACAATCCGACGGCGCCCAACATCGACGGTGCGCCGGTGGTCCAGCTCGATCTGCGTGCCGTCGGGGATCCCTGGGACGCGCCGGGCATCGCCGGAAACGTGGCCGTCGATCCCGCTGGAAACGTCGGCGCCACCTTCGGCGGGGACCCGCTCGTCAACGACACCACCTTCGCCGGGGCCCAGTTCCTGGGAACCATTGACGCCAATGGAAACATGCAGGTCCTGGGCGAGACCCAGTCAATCACCCCCACCGGCAACAAACCGGTCGACTATTACGCCGTCGGGCTCCTCGCCGGCCAGACCATCACCGTGCAGGCGACCAGCAATGGTGGTTTCGTCAATGGTGTCGTGTCCGGCCTCGTCTCGCTCGGTGTATTCGATTCCGAGCAGCGCCTCATCTCGACCGACTACAACTCCGCGGACCTGACCGCGACCAACGGGCAACCATTCCAATTCACTGCGCAGTTGCCGGGAATCTACTACGTCGCTGTGACGACTTCTTTGAACAACTCGTTCAACAGCGGTTTTCCCGCCGGTGCGACCAACACCGCCCCGTACACGCTGTTCATCCACAACCTTGGAAACATCGGTCTGGGCGGCCTGGTGGCGGCGACCAATATCCTGGACCTGGGGGCAGCCAGCGATCCAGGCACTGCGGTGACGGGGGGTGTTCAGGTCGCCATGGGAGACCTGGCCGCCGCTTCCGCCGGGGGCATCATTATTTCCGACCACGTGAGCGATTCGTACGTAGTCGACAACGGGAACCTGCGCGCAGTGGAAGGCGCCTCTCTGGGAAATGGCACGGGACCGGCTGGCAGCAATACGGCCGGCGGCATCGCCGCTGGAAGCTTCTCGTTTAGCGAAGGACCCAGCGGCAGCGTGCCCAACGGAACCGTCGGCATGCTCCGGGCCACCAGCACCGCCAACGGAACCGGGCAGGGCGCCACCGGCGTCCTGCTCTGGAACGGCTTTTTTGACCTCGGTGGTGGTCCGACACTCACACCTGCTGAAGCAGCGCCCTTCACAATCGGCGGCGATTACCAGATGGTCGATGCCGCCAATTTCTTCTACGGCGACCTCCTCGCCCAAGGCAACATCGGCACCATCCGCGCCAACTCGATGGCCAGCGATCCCCCCAGTTATTTCCAGGTCAATGCACTGGACGATCCAAACCGCCGCGGCGAGATCGACCTGATCGACGTTCAGACCGCGATGGGTATTCTCGGTATTGGCGGGCCCGCAATCATCACCGGCCCTGGCGGCAATTGCCGTTACATTCACATCGGCGACAACGGCACGGTGTTCCGCGACGTGTTCTTCGGCGGCGGCACACCGGAGGCCACCCTTTATCAACCCGGAGAGACCGCTCAAATCACTGACGACTCGGGCAGTATCGTAACTCTGACACCCGAAAGTCCGGCGGACAGCCTCTCCATCACCACCTATCCGATCCGCGGGAGCGGTGGCGCCGTCATCGTCAAGGTCGAGGTCGAAAATCTGCTCACCGGCCTCCTGGCCGGAGGCGTCAAGGTCGTCAGCAACGGGGGCGGCGGCGGCTCAGCGGAAATCGGAACCATCCAGCTCGATGGCACCGGCACTCCGGTCACCCCGGGCGCACCCACCCCTA
>DATHPP010000150.1:0-6298 GCA_035483795.1 Tepidisphaeraceae bacterium
AGCGCGATTACCAACTTCGATCAGTCTGCAACGATCGGCTCGGTGCAGATGGCGGTGGCCAGGAAGGTGCTGGACATGCAGCAGTTCCAGGGGGACGCGGCGGTCAAGCTGATTCAGGCGGCCGAGCAGTCGATGAACTCCTCGGGCGACGCGCTTGTCGCCGCCGCCACCGGGTTGGGCGGGAAGCTCGACACCTACGCCTGATCCCCAATCGATTCCAGCAAATCCCGCGTCGCAATCAGCTCCTCGGCCAGGCCCTGCGCCAGGTCCACCTGCCCGGCGCCCGGAAGCACGTTCCATGTGTAAGTTTCCACCTCCAGGTGCGGCGCATATTGCAAGCCGGCTACCGCGGTCAGCGCCTCCCTGAGGGCGGCGCGTGTCGTTCGCAGCGGGCCCAGAGACTCCGCGTTCACCGGGACGTGAAAATGAACCCGCCAGGCATCGGCGGAGGCAAACTCGGTTGCGGGGGCGTCCAGAAACCGCTGATTCAAATCGATTTCCCGCGCAATCCGGCCGTCGCGGGTCCGCGCCAGCGTCTGATGGAGATATCGCGGCTCGATGTAATGCCGCAGCGCCTCCCGCCCGGCGACGTTTCCGCCCGGGTCCTCCAGCTCCAGCGCGCAGCTGATGTGGACCTTGTTGATTCGTACCCCGGCCCGATCGAGCGAGAGGATCGACGCCGCGACGTCTTCAAATTCGACCGCCTGATGGCAGACGTCGTAACACAGGCCAATGTATCTCTCGACAGTCTCGACTGCGCCTGCGGCGGCGGCGCGTTCCCGAAGCTGATGGAAGAACTCGATCGCCTCGTCGGTCGTTTCCAGCAGGCACAAAGGCTCTGGCTCGATCGCCAGGCGGATCGTCTTCCCTGATTCGCCGCGCAAGCGATCGAGATGGCGGGCGCAAGCGATCAATTGCTCGATGCAGGCTTCCATAAAGTCCGGGCGGTGGGGGAGGTGTTTGAACCCGAGCGGCAGCGTGGAGATGCTTCCCTCTGTGCCGGCGGGGAGCAATTCCGCCAGAATCGAGGCGCACTTCCGGGTGTACTCGAGCCGCGGCGGCTGCGACCAGTCGGGCAGGTAGACCTGCTCCTTGACGCGCGCCCCGTGAAAGTTTCCGTACGGAAACGCGTTGAGCGTGTGGGTCGTCAGGCCGCGTGCAGACAATCGCTCCGCAAAACCGCTCAACGCATTCGGCGATGCCAGCAATTCTTCGAGGACCGGCTGCGCCAGCCAGAGACCCGCCGCAAGGTCCTTGCCAGATTTGCTCCTGGCCGCGACGGTGTATCGGTCCAGCCCGGCTTCAACTTCCCGGACCGTTATGCCGGGATGAACATTCGTGCAGTAGCTCAAAGGCAAACGACTCAACGACATCAAGCCTCCCGGTGCGAGGACAGCGGAGAGCGGTCGCCCACCAGCCAGATGTGGCCGAACGGATCGGTGAATCCGCCCTGGCGATGGATTCCCGACGGCATTTGGTGATTTTCGAGGTGCTCCAGCTTCCCCGTCGCTCCCGCGGCCAGGGCCCGGGCGATCAGGCTGTCCGGGTCGTCGCAGAAGACTTCGATCCGCGCCGAAGTGATGCCAAGCCGGGTCGGGCTTTCCCAGCCGTTGTTGGCCGGTTCGCCCAGAAAGAACGCCGCCCCGGCTATTTCCAATCCCGCGACGCCTCCCAGATCCCACAGCTCGGTCGCGCCAAGCGCCTGCTTGTACCACTCGACCGCCTTGTCCGCGTTTTCAACCGCCAGCATCACGGAAATTACTGGCGCGCGTGTTTGGATTACCATATCATGTTTCCTTTGCCCATTCAGCTTGCATGATCGTCGTTGCCGAATCAATAAGGCTGGGTAGATGGGCTCGAGTATCTTGCCATGCTGAGCTTTCACGCCATCGGCGACTGGACCTCCGACCGCGTGCGGGTGAGTTGGGTTGCGGGTACGCGCCGAATCGTGCCGGAGATTGAAGCGCTGATCGACGCGGCGTGGAACGACGTGCTGCGGCGGCCCGGTGTGAAACTGTTCGACGGGCCGATGTGCCGCATGGAATCGTGGGACAGCACGCCCGAATTGCTGTGGATCGCGTTGTCGCAGACCAGCTACAAGCCGTTTCTGGGGACGAACATCGCTCATCCGGAGCTGGCCGACCGGTACGGCCGCGAGGTCATGGCCAATCCGGTCGGCGTGAGCCCGGCGCTTCTGACGGCGGACGACTTTCTCCTGCTGGGCCGCCGCAACGCTTCGGTGGCGTATTACCCCAACCGCACGCACCCCTTCGCGGGGGCGCTTGAGCCGCGCGACGGCGGCGATCTGTTTGCCGCTGTTCGGCGCGAGCTGTTCGAAGAGCTTTCTTTTGGCGAGGCCGACATTGCCGAGATCCGTTGCACCGGCATCGCCGAGGACCTGGCCCTGCGCCAGCCGGAGCTGATTTTCCGTGTCCGCTCGACGTTGACGCGAAGCCGCATCGAGGCCCAGGTTCACACCGAAGAGCACGGCGACAGCGTCGCGATTCGCGCGGCGCCGGCCGCCGTGGCGGATTCTCTTACCGATCCCGCCCTCACACCGGTCGCCGTCGCCTCCCTGCTCCTGTGGGGCCGCATGCAGTTCGGCCCTGCCTGGTTTGCCGACGCCCGAAGCCGGTTGTCCAAGGGAGATCTCACATGCTGAACAATCCGGATAAATGGGCAAACATTTGAATGCAAGCAACGTCCGCCTCGGCAGTAGAAGCAGGGATACAGCTTCGCTGGGGGCTTGAAAGCGGAGGAAGAATGCGTTTTGCACGAATCCTGCGGTTTGCGACGCTGGCTGCATTTTTGTCGATGTCCGGCTCAAAGGCACTGGCCGGGTCAAATCTCGTCTTCGACGGCGACTTCGAATTTGCCGCGACCACCGTGCCCGAAGACCTGCGGACGTTGTTCGGCACGGGACAACTCCTCAACGACGATTCGTGGTTCGTGACCCAGGGAATCGTCGGAGTTGATGCGACAGATCAATACGTTTTCGATGGCCGCGGCAGCCTCTCCCTGACCATTGGCACCGGCTTGGATGCGATCACCCAATGGCTCCCAACCGTCGCGGGCCAGACCTACACGATCTCGTTCTATGCCAACGCCGATTCATTGAATCAGATTTCGGTGCTGTTCGACGGCATGCCCGTGTCAGGCGCGCCCACGAGCGTCAACGTCGGCGCCGCGCCCTGGCCCGGCACGTGGACCCGTTACACCGCGACCGGCTTGACCCGTTCCACCTCCACGGCGCTCACGTTCGAGGGAGCTAGCGAATTGCCCGGCCAGCCCAGCACGTTCAGCGTCGAGCTCGACGACATTTCCGTCGTCGCAGCCCCGGAGCCGGCGTCGGGTCTTGCCTTCGCTGTCGTCGGCATCCCGCTGCTGCGTCGCCGTCGCCTGGCGGTCTCCAACTGTCGGATCAAATGAAGCGAGCGCAGAGGGCAAGGATCCAACGCCACAGATGGACACAGATGAACACAGATAAGAAACACGAAAAGAAGGGGTTGCATGTAGCTTGGGCATCTTCTGCAAGTGAATGACTGTTGCGGGATTCCGCGCGTCCTTGGCGTGGCACGGGTTTCTAATCCTACAACGCGGGTCACACGAGTTTGACCGAGAACTGAAAAAACAACCGCTTGAAAACACAAGGGGTTACGTTCAACCCGCGTTGTAGGACTAACCCGTGGACGGATCAAGCCGTTCACCCGGCGCCGGTTTTGGTGTGGGAAAACCAACCTGCCTTGCCGAGGCTTTTTTGCCCGGTAAGTAGCGAGTTGTTCGCGCTGTGAAACCTGGCTTTCCCACACCAATGCCGTCTTTGTGTCTTTGTTCCCCCTCGTCCACGGCTTAGAAAGCCGTGCCATAAAAGGCGTTGAATCACACACAGTCATTTAGTGCGCATAGAGCATGCGCATGAGCTGCTGCCATGCCAGGATCACGGCTCTTTGCCTTTCATCTGTGTCCATCCGTGTTCATCTGTGGCGTCCCATCTTTCCATTTCAGTAGCGGTGTCCCGGTTTCCACTTCGAAATAAGACCGGATTGATACTCGGCGTGGCGCGCCATGCCGTTATGATCGTTTGCATGGCCAGGATTTACCGCGTCATTCTTCCGGTCAGCGATATCGAAGCTGCCGCGGTTTTCTACGGCAAGTTGCTTGGAGAGACTGGCCGGAGGGTCAGCGCGGGTCGCCATTATTTCGACTGCGGCGGCGTCATTCTGGCCTGCTTTGATCCGCGCCGCGACGGCGATCATTTCGACGCCCGACCCAATCCGGATCACATCTATTTCGCGGTCGCGGATATCGACTCGACGTTTGATCGCGCGTCCAAACTGGGTTGTGCGGAAATTGAGCCGCAAGTCACGGTCCGACCCTGGGGCGAGCGAAGTTTTTACGCGAAAGATCCCTTCGGCAACCCAATCTGCTTTGTGGACGAGAAGACCATTTTCACGGGCCAACGCGAGTCGTAATCACCGACGCCGGTGCGAATCCCTTTCCATTTCACGGCGGTGGAAGCGGGGTGCCGGCTACCCCGGGAGGTCGTTGAGGTAATCGATCAACAGGCGGAGTCGGCCGTGGTCGCGGCGGTTGAAGTGGAAGATCAGGCGGGGAAGCTTCAGCAAGGTCGGCTCGTCCTGCTCGACCGGCAGGGCGGGGCCGGTGCGGAAGGCGCCGCTGGAAAGGAGGTCGGAGAACCGTCGCTGGATCTCGGCCAGCTCGGCGTCGCCAAGCGGCCGCTGGAGGCGCATCACCAGCTCGTCGCGGACGTAACGGATGCTGTGATAGTTGTTGTAGAAATGCCGGATTTCGTGGACGGCGGCGTCGACATCGCTGGAGATCTTGTAGAGGCGAAGGTCGTCGGGGCCGATCAGTCCGCGGCCGAGCAGTTCCTTTTCGACGTACTCCTGCCAGCGCGCCCAATAGGTGCTGCCGGGCGAATCGATGAAGACGATCGGCATGGGAACGGATTTTCCCGTTTGCACGAGCGTGAGGACCTCGAAGCCCTCGTCCATGGTGCCGAAGCCGCCGGGGAAGAGGGCGATGGCGTTGCTGGAGCGGACGAACATCAGCTTGCGGGTGAAGAAGTATTTGAAGTTGATGAGCTTGGGATCGTCGGCGATGACTGGGTTGGTGATCTGCTCGAAGGGCAGGCGGATGGCCAGGCCGAAGGAGGGCTGCGGCCCGGCGCCGCCGTGGCCCGCGGCCATGATGCCGCCGCCGGCGCCGGTGATGACCATCCAGCCGGCGCCGGCCATCTTCCGGGCGAAGGCGGCGGCCTGCTGGTAATCGGCGTGGCCCTCGAGCGTCCGCGCCGAGCCGAAAATGCTCACCTTGCGCACCTCGCGATAGGGGGCGAAGATCTTGAGGGCGTAGCGCAGCTCCTTGAAGCTTTTGTCGATCAGCTTGATGTCGCCACGGTTGGTCTGGTCGCGCAGGAGCTTGAGGGCGTTGGCGATGATCTCGCCGACCAGGTCGCCCTCGGGGATGTCGCGAAGCTCGGCGATCAGCCCGGCGGCCAGCTCGTGCACCCGCGTCAGGTCGGCCCGGCTGACGACGACGGGCGTCTCAGCGCTTTCCTGCGATTGCTCGGTATTGCTGTCAATGCTGTCTAGTTCGCGCATGTCGGCGGTTTTCCAGGCGGTGATTGTAGGAGCGGCCTCAATTGACTTCATCGTCAAAAACGCTTAACCCATTCAGGGCTGTCGGTTGGGGATTTCGCCATGGACAACGTCCGATTCGGCATCGTCGGCCTGGGGAACATGGGCGCGTACCATGTGGAGACGTTCGCCGACATCAAGGGGGCGACGCTGGAGGCGATCTGCGACGCCGTCCCGCGGAACCTGGAGCGGTCGGGGCAGAAAACCAGGGCCCGGCAATTTGCGGATTACCAGGAAATGCTGGGCTCGGGGCTGATGGACGCGGTCCTGATCGCGACGCCGCACTTTCTGCATCCGGAAATTGCGCTGGTGGCGTTTGATCGCGGCATTCACGTGCTCTGCGAAAAGCCGCTGGCGGTGACCGTCGGGCAGGGGCGGAAGGTTTTGGAGGCCGCGGCAAAGACGCCCGAATTGAAGTTCGGATTGATGTTCCAGATGCGGACCAATCCGCTGTATCGCAAGCTGCGTGAACTCATCATGGATGGCGAGCTGGGGGAGATTTCGCGGATCACCTGGATCGTCACCGACTGGTTCCGCACCTGGGCCTATTTCGCATCCGGCGGCTGGCGGGCGACGTGGGCCGGGGAAGGCGGCGGGGTGCTCATTAACCAATGCCCGCACAACCTGGACCTCATGCA
>DATHPP010000151.1:0-8519 GCA_035483795.1 Tepidisphaeraceae bacterium
CGTCTCCCCCTTTCCGCGTCTCCCCCTTTCCGCGTCTCCCCCTTTCCGCGTCCAGCGAATCAAGTCGCGAGCAGAAGCGAATCAGCCACTCACGGTCGATGAATTGACGAAGGTTACGGTTGTCAATATGAACCGGACCTACGTCATAATTAAGGGGGCGATACTTGCGACGAAGCCGGGAAGCAGAATGTTGTCGGTGCAGGTGATTGACACCGTAGTAGCCTACTGGATTGCCTTTTATTTCATCCTCATTCTTTGACGGGATTGCCACCGCGGAGGGGCGCGGAGGGACGCGGAGGGTTCCAGCTTGTTGACCATCCGCCTCGAGGCCGTCTTTGAGGTGAAGCACGCCGCTGATCTGGTTGATGTCCCTCATCCGCAATCCTCCGCGATCCTCCACGGCCTCCGCGGTTTGCTTTTTCGCATTGGTTCGTCCGCGAGGCTTGCGGCCTGACCCGCGGACTACCGGCGTCCGCGGCGGTTTTGGCGGGGGCCGCCGCCCGTGGGGGGGTGGCGGCGATGGGATTGCTTTTGCTTCTTGTCCGGTTTTGGCTTGGGTTCCTGAGGCGACTTGGCAGGGCGGGAGCGGCCCAGGACCTGCGTGATCGCGATGTCCAGCTCGCGGCGGGGGAGGTCGACGCGGACGATGATCGTCTTCACCACGTCGCCGATGCGGATGGTCTGGCCGGTGCGCTGGCCGCGGATTTGGCCGGCCTTGGCGTCGACGTCCCACCAGTCGTCCAGCAGGTCTTCGTAGCGGATCAGGCCGTCGATGAGATAGGTCTGAAGCTGGACGAAGACGCCGAAGTTGGTGATGCCGGTGACGACGCCGGTGAATTCCTCTCCGATCTTTCGCTGGAGCAGCTCGAGAATCTTGACCTGCCGCAGCTCGCGCTCGGCGTCGTCGGCGCGGCGCTCGGTGAAGCTCAGATGGCGGCCGAGCTCGACCTGCTCGTCAGACGACGGGACGGATTCGGGGTCGATTTTCGGGCGTTTGCGTCCGCCCCGGCTGCCCTCGCCGCCGCCGGCTGCGAAATACGCATCCAACAGACGGTGAATCGTCAGATCGGCATATCTGCGAATCGGCGAAGTGAAATGGCAATAGTGCTCGCTGGCCAGTGCGTAATGGCCGACCGGCTCAGGGGAATACTCCGCCCGGGTCAGGCTCTTGAGAACCGCCAGGTTGATGGCGAACGATTCGGGCTTGCCGCGTACCGCATTCAAAAGAGACTGGATCGACTTGCGGTCGAGCACCTTGGGCAGCTTGAAGCCGGCGACGGTCACGAACTGCCGCAAGCGCTCGGAGCCCTGCACTTCGGGCTCGGGGTGGATTCGCCGCAGGAACGGGACATTCTGCGAGTCCAGCAGCCGGGCAACCGCCTCGTTGGCCTCGACCATGAACATTTCGATCAGCGTGTGCGTGAAGCTCTGATCCTCCGGCACGGCGTCGACGATCTTCCCTTCCTCATCCAGCACCAGGTCCACTTCCGGCAGGTCGAGCACGATCTGGCCCTGATTCAGGCGGCGTTTCTGGAGCCGTCGCGCCAATGCGTTCATGTCGTGCAACAGGGCGACAACCTTGGGATCGTAGTCGGCGATTGTCTTGGGCCCGTCGGGATGCGGCACGGCCGCGGCGCCGTCGATGATTGCCTGGGCCTCGCGATAGCGCAGGCGTTGGTTGCTTTTGATGATGCTGTTGGCGAATCGCGAGGAGATCGGCCGGGCGTCATCGTCGTAGGTCATGAAGGCGCTTTTGCACAAGCGCGGGACGGCTTCCTGGAGCGAGCAGACGCCGTTGCTCAGGATTTCCGGCAGCATGGGGATGACGAAGCCGGGAAAATAGACGCTGTTGCCACGCTGCCGCGCTTCCTCGTCCATGGCGCTCGATTGGCGCACGAAGTGCGAAACGTCGGCGATGTGCACGCCCAGTTCCCACAAGCCGCTGTCGAGCTGCCGTAAACTGATGGCGTCGTCGTAGTCCTTGGCGTCTTCGGGATCGATGGTGCAGATAGTCTCGGCGGTGAGATCGAGCCGCCGCGACCGCTCTTCGTCCGGGTCGAATGTGTCGACCGACTGACGTGCCTGGGTCAGCACCTCATCGGGAAACTTCTCGGGCAGGTTGAAGAGCACGATGACCGATTTGAGGTCGACGTCTTTTTCCCCGGCCTTGCCCAGCACCTCGGTGATGACCCCCTGGGCCCAGGCGGAATACTCGGGGTACGAGGTGATCTCGACGACCACTTTCGTTCCCGGCTTGATATGTCGCGACGCCGCATCCGGAGTGAGGATCGGCTCGGTGAAGGTGTTGCCGTCGGGAACGACTGACCATTCGTTTCCCTTGCGGGTGAGGGTGCCGACGAAGCGCTTCTGGGTGCGCTCGATGATCTCGGTGATGCGGCCGCTGTAGATGGTTTTGCCGTCGCGTTGTCCGCGGCTGGTGATCTTGGCGCGGACGATGTCGCCGGTGATGGCCCCGCCGTTCTGGCCTTCGGGGATGTAGAGGTCTTCGTGGCTGGAAGGATCGGTCGGGACGACGAAGCCGAAGCCCCGGCGATTATGGCGATAGGTGCCAGGGAACTCATCCCGGGCCTGCTGCTGGGTCGGCAGAACGATGGTGCCGCCGGCCCCGAGCACGACCCGGCCCTCATGCATCAGCTCGCGCAGGGCGTCGCGGAACGCGTGGTAGCTCTCCTCCTGCTGGAGGTTCAGCTCCCGTGCCAGGCCGCGGGGCCGCTGAGGGCGATACCGCTCGGACTTCAAATGAGAAAGAATCTGATGTTCGATGGGGTCAGACATTTGAGAATGTTGTGGTGGGCCGCGATCAGACAAACCCGTGTCTAGTGCGGGGAGATTAGACGGGAGCCTTGCCCAAAACGCAACCGGGATACGGCGCCGTTCGGCTCGGGCATCGGCTTTGCACCTTCTAAATGTCGAGGTGGCAAGTGTAGGATCGTTTGCAGAGATTGGTCTCAAAAGGAGATTATCATGAAAGCGCGGGACACGATGTCATGGTTGTGCGGGGCGATGGCCGGGGCGGCGGCGATGTATCTGATGGATCCGGAATCGGGGAAGCGACGAAGGAAATATCTCAAAGAGCAGGCGGGGGAATACCTGGAAGACGCCGAAGAAATGATCGGGACCGGCTGGGAAACGGTGGCCCAGAAGGCCCGCAAGCTCAGCGGCAACGCCGTCGACAAAGCGCAGGACTATGGCCAGCGGGTGGTCGATCAGGCCAGGGACCTGGGCTCCTCCCTGCAATCCGGGTGGTCGAAGAATGCGCGCGATTACATCCCCAGCACGCGTCAGATGACGCGGGATTTACGCGATTACGGGCAGGGTTTGTGGGGCCGGGCGCGTGGCCGGATGCGCCGCGCGACAGGAGAGGAATCGTCGCCGGTGATTCCGGTTGTGCTGACGGCGGTGGGTTGCTGCGCCCTTGGCGCGGGGTTGATGTATGTGATTGACCCGCAGCGCGGGCGTGCCCGCCGGGCCTGGCTCATGGACAAGACGCAAAGCATTTTCCGGCGCACCGGCCGCTCCGTCTATCGCGGCGGCAGGGACTTGGTGAATCGCGCCTACGGCGCCGCTCACGAAATGGGCGCCATGGGGCGCCAAGAAACCGCGTCGGGCAATCTGACGGACCGGGTCCGCTCCGAGCTGGGCCGCATCACCTCCCATCCGAGACTGGTCGAGGTGATGTGCGATTCCAACGGCGCCGTGACCCTGTCCGGTTGCGTGCTGGAAAACGAGGCCCGGCCTCTGATCAGCCAGCTCGAATCATTGCCGGGCGTGAAACTGGTGATTAGCCGGTTGGAAACCGTGAACGGCGTGGAGGAACTGGACCGCCGGGCCGGCAGCCGCACCCAGCACGCGGCTCAGATGTGATGGCCGGATTTCATGTGGCACGGGTTTTTAACCCGTGCAGGAACCAAGTCGTTCAACCGACGCCGGTCTTGGTGTGGGAAAATCAACCTGCCTTGCCGGGGCTTTTTTGCCCGGAAAGCAGGGGGTTGTTCGCGCTGTGAAACTTGGCTTTCCCAACCGATGCCGCCTTGTGTCTTTGTTCCCCCTCGTCCACGGCTTAGAAAGCCGTGCCACGAAAGGCGCGGAATCACGCACGGCCATTTAGCCAGTCATTTCTGCGAGTGATGGACTTTCCGTTCACCACCTCATCGGGCTTTTGACCCTTTGGGACGCTGCTCGTATTCTACGGCCACTTCTGGCACGGGATCATCTATGAGAGGTCTGTGGGTATCGCTGGTCGGATGCTGCGCGTTCTGCTCATTGGCGGTCGCGGACGTGCAGGATACGGACTGGGCGAAGATGAAGCCGATCACGCCGCGGGGGTATGTGTGCTACCGGGCGAGGGGCCCGATCACCATCGACGGCAAAGCGGATGAACCCTCGTGGGCGGATGCGCGGTGGACGGAGGATTTTGTCGATATCGAGGGGCCGGGAAAGCCAATTCCACGGTTTCGCACGCGGGCGAAGATGCTTTGGGACGACCAATACCTTTATGTCTATGCGGAACTTCAGGAGCCGCACGTCTGGGGGACGATCACGAAGAAGAACGAGGTGATTTTCCGCGACAACGATTTTGAAGTGTTCATCAATCCCGATGGTAGCAATCACAACTACTACGAATATGAGATGAACGCGCTCAACGCGATCTGGGAGCTGACGCTGGACCGGCCGTACCGGGACGACGGGCCGGTTCATTTGGGGACCAATATGGAGGGCCTCAAGTCGGCGGTTTACGTGGACGGGACGATCAACAACCCCTCCGACACCGATCGCGGCTGGTCCGTGGAGATCGCCTACCCGTGGAAGGGGCTGGCGAAGTACGCGACGACGGCGGCGTGCCCGCCGGTCGATGGCGAGCAGTGGCGGATGGGGTTTTCGCGGGTCGAGTGGGTGATCGACATCATTGACGGCAAATATCGCAAGGTGCCCAGTCGGGCGGAGGACAACTGGATCTGGTCGCCGCAGGGCGTGGTGGACATGCACCGGCCGGAGCGGTGGGGGTTTGTGCAGTTCTCGACCACCGAGCCGGGCAAGGCACAGTTCCACCCCGACCCCACGCTGGCGGCCCGCGACCGGCTCATGGAAATCTACTATCTCCAGAGGACTTTTCACAACGCACACGGGCGATATGCCCTTTCGTTGGAAGACTTGGGCGTTTCTGATCCCGCGATCCAGATGACCGCGCGCCCGGCCGAGTACACCGCAACTACCCGCGCGGATTCACGCATCGTTCACGTCCGCCAGGACTCGAAGTTGTGGGTGGATCAGGAGCAGGCCGCGGACGCAAACGGATCTGCGTCCGCTTCGGAAGAGAAGCTGCCTCCCGTCGGCTGGCGCCACCGTGACCCGACCATCGCGAAAATCGTCTCGGAGATTTCGCAGGAGCGGATTGCCGGCATCATGAAGAAGCTCGGAAGCTTCGAGACGCGCAACACGCTTTCGGACCCTAGTCAGCCCAATCGCGGCGTGGGCGCGGCCCGACAATGGATTTTCGAGCAGTTCCAGAGCTACAGCCCGCGGCTCCAGGTGAGTTTCGACACGCACCAGATCCCCAAAGGCGGCCGCGTCTGGAAGCCAGTCGAATTGCGGAACGTCGTGGCGATTTTGCCCGGCACGGTCGACAAAGACCGCTGGATCATCGTGAGCGGCCATTACGACTCGCTGAATCTGAAGGTACCGCCGGAGATGCGCGGGCATCCGGAGCTGGCCGCCGAGCTTCCTGCGCCGGGCGTCAGCGACGATGCGAGCGGCGTGGCCTGCGCCATGGAAGCGGCGCGCGTCATGAGCCAATACGAGTTTCCCGCGACGCTGGTCTTCGTCGCCTTCGCCGGCGAAGAGCAGGGCCTCGTCGGAGCGCGGGCGATGGCCAGGCGGCTCAAGGGAAATAATCAGGAGATCGAAGCGGTCCTGAACAACGACATCATCGGGACGGAGGTCGCCGGGGACGGGCACAGTGAGAACAACCGCGTGCTGGTGTTCTCGGAAGATCCCGACGATTCGCCTTCGCGACAGCTTGCGCGATTCGTCCGGCTGATGGGTGAGCAGTATTTCCCGGAGATGAAGGTGGATATGATTTTCCGTCGCGATCGATTTGGTCGCGGCGGCGATCAGACCGCGTTCAACGAATCCGGCTATCCCGGCGTCCGCTTCACGACGTGCAACGAGGATTTTGCCAACCAGCATTCGCCGACCGACACGTTTGAGAACGCTTCGGCGCCTTACGTGACTCGGGTGGTTCGGATCAACGCCGCGGCGGCGGCAGCGCTAGCGCTAGCCCCGCGGCCGCCCGTGACTCATGCCCCGGCGGTGGAGCTGCGCAACCGGCCGGGCATCACGCGCGGTACGGGCTATGATGCGGTGCTGCGATGGGGCGAGAGCCACGCGGGCCCGGATGTCGCAGGCTTCGTCGTCGTGTCGCGATCGACGACCGCGCCGGATTGGGAGCAGGAGTACTGGGCCGGCAACGTGCGTGGGCACACGCTCAAGGACACGCCCATCGACCAATTGGTGTTGGGCGTGAAGGCCGTCGACAAGGCGGGACATGAGAGCCCGGTGTCGCCGTACCTGCTCCCGCCGCCGCTCCGCGGAGCGACGGCGGATTGATTGCGTTCCCGTGACACGGCTTTGTAAGCCGTGCTGGCGGTGTGCGGAGGGAGTGATCGTTCCATGGTGCGGCGCTCGTGGGTCTGCGCCGTCAGCACGGGTTAAAAACCCGTGTCACGTTGAAGCTAGATTGAAAGGGAAGAGCTATGGCGCTCAACGTAAGTCGCCGCGACTTCGTTGCCGCGGCGGGAATCAGTGCAATTTCGACACGACCGCTATTGGCAATGGCAACGGCACCGCAGATTTTGACGCCCAAGAGCATCAAGCCGGTCGTCATTTCCGCGGCCAACGGAAATAAATCGAAGGATGCCGACGGGAAGACCGCCGTCGCCAAAGCGTTCAAGATGATCACCTCCGGCGCGGACGTGGTAGACGCCGTGATCGCGGGGGTGAACATCGTCGAGCTTGATCCTGAAGACACGAGCGTCGGCTACGGCGGCTTGCCCAACGCCGACGGCGTCGTCCAGCTCGACGCCTGCTGCATGCATGGGCCGCTCAAACGGGCCGGGGCGGTGGCCGCCATCGAAGGCGTGAAAACTCCCTCGCGGGTTGCGCAGAAGGTGATGCAGGAGACGGACCATCAGCTCCTGGTCGGGGCCGGCGCGCAGCAGTTTGCCCGCTTGATGGGCTTCAAGATCGAAGACGATTTGAATACGGAAAAATCCCGCCGGCTGTATCTGGAATGGAAACGACGAACGGATCCTGAGCATTATCTCGATCCGAAGAAGCGCGCCGATGCCCGCATGAAAGCGACCTTGAGCATGGTCGCCGACGGACTTGTCGACCCGCTTCACGTCTTCGGCACGATCAACTGCAACGGCATCACGCCCAAGGGAGAGATGGGCGGCGTCACGACCACCAGCGGGCTGGCGTTCAAGATTCCGGGCCGCGTCGGCGATTCGCCGATCATCGGCGCGGGCTTGTATGTCGATCAGGAAGCCGGGGCGGCGGGCTCGACAGGCCGCGGCGAAGCCAATCTTTTTGGCCTCTGCTCGTTCTACATCGTCGAGTGCATGCGAAGCGGGATGTCGCCCAAGGACGCCGGCCTCGCGGCGTGCAAACGCGTTGTCGCCAACACCATCGAGAAGCGCCTGCTCAACAGCCGGGGCAAGCCCAAGTTCGATCTCAACTTTTACGTGCTCAACGCCAGAGGCGAGTTTGCCGGTGTTTCTCTTTACGAAAAAGTGGGCAAATCGCCGGTGAAATACGCGGTCTGCGACGAGGACGGGCCGCGGCTCGTGCAGTTCGAGGCGCTCTTCGAGGGGAACTCCAGCGATTGAAAATGGGAGAAACATGAAACGCTTGCTGCTGATCGGGCTTTGCGCGGCATTGTCCGCGAGTGTCGGTGTCGCCGCCGAGCCGATCGCGCTTACCGAGGGGCTGGCCCTTCGCGCGGGAGGTGCGAGGGGTGGGAGAACCGCACTCGTCGTCGATCCCGTCGCGGCACTGATTGCCAAAGGCCAGTTGTCCGCACCCAAGGCGGGTGACAAGGTCACCCTCTCCAGCGGTCAGCCCGCCACCTGGCGTCCGATCAAAGCCAACAAAGAGGGACTCTTTGGGGATCAGGGCGTGAGTTACATCTTTTGCTCAGTCGATCTTCCGGCGGACCAGACGATGCTCCTGGAAGCTCCTGGCGACACGCTTGCCTACGTCAACGGCGAGCCGCGCGGGGGCGATCTGTACTCGTACGGCTACGTTCACCTTCCCGTGGCCTTGCACAAGGGAACCAATACGTTGCTTTTTGCGGTGGGCCGCGGCCGATTGAAAGTGCGGCTGCTGCCGGTCTCTTCATCGGCCATGCTCGATGTCGCCGATCCGACATTGCCGGACATTCTCACCAGCGATCGCGAGCCGCTCTGGGCGGCGGTCGTCGTCGAGAATACCACGGACGA
>DATHPP010000152.1:0-15614 GCA_035483795.1 Tepidisphaeraceae bacterium
TGTTGTGTGCGGCCAGATCAGCGTGACTGAGAACGGAAACCGTCGCGTCGCGCAGCCTGCCACAACCCAGATCGATCACGGCCGGAACGGGCAGTGTCGCGTGGAGATTGACGACGCTCAGGGTGAGCAGATCAGTCTTAACGGAAGCGGATCCAGCCAATCCCGGCACTTGCCGCTTCTGTTCGCCCGCCACGAAGCTGATTTCTGGCGCCTCAAAAACGCATTCGACGTTCCGTGCGCCCTGATGCGATCGATAAAGCTCAAAGACGTGGTACGTGGGCGTCGTCAGCATTTTATCGCCCTCGGTGAGGATCATGGCCTGAAGCACGTTGACCATCTGAGCGATGTTGGCCATCACCAGCTTGTCCGCGTGGCGATTGAACACGTCGAGCGTGAGGGCGGCGACGAGGGCGTCGCGAAGGGTGTTCTGCTGCCACAAGTGAGCCGGATTGCGTCCCGGCGTCGGCAGGTGCCAGGTGCCCCATTCGTCGATGAGCAGGCCGATTCGCCGCCCCGGATCAAACTCGTCCAGCAGCGATCGCTGGTCAGTGATGAGCTGTTCGATTCTCAGGCTTTTTTCCAGCAGCTCGTACCATTGATCGACGTTGAAATTCGTTGCCGATGGGCCCGCTGTTCCGCAATAGTAGTGTGCGGCCACCGCGTGCAGGTGCGGGAAACGCCCGAGCTTGCTGATGAACTGTCGCGTCCAGTTCAGATCGTTTCCGTCGGGCCCGCAGGCGATCAGGAACGGCGACGTCCCGCCGAATTCCCGGACAAAGGTCGCGAAACGCTTGTATTCCACCGCGTAGTCGTCCGGGCTGAACCACCCGCCGCAACCCCATGCTTCATTTCCGATCCCCCAGTATCGGACGCCAAACGGCGCCGGCGATCCGTTCTGGGCGCGGCGGCGGCCCAGCGTCGAGTCGCCGGAAAAGTTGCAGTATTCCACCCACTGGCGCAGCTCGCGCGGCGAGCCGGTGGCCACATTGCCGGCGATGTAAGGTTCGGCTCCCAACGTCCGACAAACCTGGATTAACTCATGTGTCCCGAAGGAATTGGTTTCCAGGGTTTGCCCCCACCAGGTATTGACGCGTCTGGGCCGACCGGTGCGGGGGCCAACGCCGTCTTCCCAATGGTAATCGTCGGCGTAACATCCGCCCGGCCAACGCAATACCGGCGGATGAAGCTGCCGCAGGGCGTCCAGAACGTCAGAGCGGATACCCCCAAAATTAGGGATTGAGGATTCCTCGCCGACCCAAATACCTCCGTAGATGCCGGCGCCAAGATGCTCGGCAAAGTGCCCGTAAAGCTCGGGGCGTATCAATCCGTTATGCTTGTGCGGATATAACCGGATTCTACAATTGGGCACGAATTTCCTTTTGAATCTACGCCATTCTGGCGAAAGCAACTGTAACGCTTGCAGTTGATGGTGAGAATACTGTAGTATCGCTTCGCAATATCGTGCATGGGGAAGTCATCCGTAGAAAATAGGATGGATTGTAAATGAATGGGACACAGGTAAAGTCGGGAAGGAAACACACCGCGGGAGATGAAGTGCGGGAGGTCCTGGACTCGATCCGTCGAATTGTGCGCCTGCTGCGGCTGGCCTCGCGCGAGGCCGAGCGGGAAGTCGGCTTGAGCGGCGCGCAACTGTTCGTTCTCCAGAAGCTGGCCGAGGCGAAGATGCTGTCCGTCAACGATCTGGCGGAACGGACGCACACGCACCAAAGCTCGGTGTCAGTGGTGGCGCAGACGCTGGTGGATAAGGGGCTGATTGCCCGTTCCCGCGCCGCCGACGACGCCCGGCGGCTCGAGCTCACGCTCACCCCGCAGGCCAAGGCGCTGGTTCGCAAGTCGCCCGGCGCCGCCCAGGGCCGGCTGATCGAGGCCGTCGAGGGCCTTCCCGCCGTCACCCGAAAACAGCTCGCCAGCAGCCTGGCCAAGCTGGTCGAAGAAGCGGGGCTCGGCGACGAGGAAGCGCCCATGGTCTTCGAGGACGGGCTGGGTTCCAAAAAATCCGGCCGGGCCAAGGCGGCCAGGTGAGCCGTTCCTGACGGCAAAAATCGCGGACATCAAACCTTCCGGTGCAGGAAGATGTCGATGATTCCCAGCGTCCCCAAGGCGACGCTGAGGATTCCGTTCACCGTGAAAAAAGCCAGTCCGATCCGCGAGAGATTTCGCTCGGACACCAGGGCGTGCTCGACGATCAGCAGCGCGATCGCCAGCACCGCCGCGGCGAAATAGAGCGCGCCCAGCCGCGGCGTGGCGAATCCCAGAAACAGCAGCGCCGCGGCGCTGATTCCGTGGCTCAGCCGGGCCACCCACAGCGCCGGACCGATGCCAATTTTGGCCGGCACGGAGAACAAGCCGCAGCGCACGTCGATTTCATAATCCTGGCACGCGTAAATGATGTCGAAGCCGGCGGTCCAGAACAGCACCGCCACGAACATCAGCAGCGGCGGGACTTCCAGGTCGCCTTTCACGGCCACCCACGCGCAAACCGGCGCCAGCGCCAGCGATGCGCCCAGCCAGTAATGGCACAGCCGTGTGAATCGCTTCAGCAGTGGATACGCGGCCAGAAATAGCAGGACCGGAACCGAAAAGATCACCGGCCAGGGGTTGCCATAGAAGGCATAGAACAGGGCGGTCGCGGCGACAAAGGTTGTTGCGCAAAAAGCAGAAATCAGCCAGTAGAGTTTGGCCGAAAGCGCGCCGCTCGGGATCGCCCTTCGGGCGGTCCGGGGATTGTCGGCATCAAGCCGCGCATCCAGCAGCCGATTGATCGACATCGCCAGTGTTCGCGCTGTCACCATGCACAGAAGAATCAGCAACAGGATGCCGATACGCGGCATGCCCCCGGCGGCAAGGAACGTGCTCAACAGCGCAAACGGCAGCGCGAATACCGTGTGATGGATCTTGATGTCCCCGGCAAACGTGGCCAGGTCGTGGAAGATTTGCGATTTGCAATTTGCGATTTGCGATTGTGGGAAGGATGCAGCAGGCGCCATGGCGGAATCGGCCTTTAATTCAATCGCAAATTGCAAATCGAAAATCGCAAATCCCGTGTCACTTCGGCTGCCACCGGGTTTCGAACGCGTGCGGCACGCCGGTCAGGTCGAGCAGCTTGCCGGCGACGAAGTCGATGATTTCCGCCACCGTCGTCGGGTTGAGATACAGGCCGGGGTTGCATGGGGCGACGATGACGCCGGCGTCGCTGAGAATCTTGTAGTTGTTCACGTCGACCGGTGAAAGCGGCATCTCGCGGTGGGCGAGTACCAGCCGCCGCCGCTCCTTGAGCGTGACCGCGGCGGCGCGGGCCACCAGGTTGTCCCCGATCCCGTGCGCCACCTCCGCCAGCGTATTGCTGCTGCAAGGCACGATCACCATGCCGTCATGCAGGAACGAGCCGCTGGCCAGCTTGCAGCCGACGTCGTTGTAGTTGTAAAGCGTGATCGTGTGCGACGCCGTGCCCGACAGTGCCGCCAGGTCGACGGTTTCCATCCCCAGCTCGTCGTGCAGCAGCCGCCGGCCCAGGGGCGAGACGATCAGATGAACATTCACTTGCGCCGCGACCAGGCCCTGGATAAATCGCTGCGCGTACAGCGCTCCGCTGGCCCCGGTGATGGCGGTGACGATATTCATCCGCGAGCATTGTATCCGACACGGCCCGTCGCGTTCCAACCGTCACGATTCTTCCGCGGTGGCGGTGGCGACCTGGCCGTTGCCGGGTCTTTTGAAGCTCAAGCTGCGCTCGGCCCAGTGAATTTCGCGCAGTCGTCGGCGGTGGGCGTGGAGCAAATCGCTGCGGGTCAGGATACCGACGATTTTTCCGGGCGAATCCGGATCGACGACCGGCAGCCGGCCGACCTCGAAGTTCACCATCTGGTCGGCAGCCATGCGCAGCGTGCTGTCGGAGCGAATGGTCAGCGGCGGCCGGCGGATCAGGCTCCGCAGCGCCTGCGCGTCCGGGACCGTGTTGCCCAGCAAGTCACGACGAGTCACCACGCCGCTAAGTTCACCCCGTTCGTCGAGAACTGGAAATCCCTGGTGTGTGGATCCCTGGGCGCGGGATGCGATCCATCGGCGGACTTCCCCCAGCGTCTGGCTCGCGTTTAGACAAACGACTTTGCGGCGGGCAACCTCGCCAACCAATACCTGGTCGAGAAAATCGGCAACATACTCCGCCGGCACACGGATGCCCCGGCGGGAGATTTTGGCGGTCATGATCGTGTGCTGCATCAAGGCCGACGAGACGAAATACGCCGCGGCGCATCCGCCCAACAGCGGCAGCAATCCCAGCGGCTGAAGCGTGGTCTCGAATGCAAATACCACCGAAGCGAGCAGCGCCCGCGAAGCCCCGGCGAACATCGCCGCCATCCCCACCAGCGCGGCGACGCGCGGATCGACGTTCAGGTTTGGCATCAAGTGAGCCCCGGCAATTCCGAGAATGGCGCCGAGGGTGCTTCCGATGGTGAACAGGGGCGCCAGCGTTCCGCCGGACGTTCCGCTTCCCAGCGCGATCGCCCAGGAAATGAACTTCAAAACGCACAGCGCGGCCATGACTTTCAATGGCAGCGAATTCGAAATGGCATCGCTGATGTTGTAGTACCCGACGCCCAACGTTCGTGGGTAGAAGTATCCGACGACGCCGACCACGACGGCCCCAATCGCAGGCCACCACATCCAGTGGATCGGCAGCAGCTCGAACGCATCTTCGACGGCATACACCGCGTGTGTCACCAACACGGACGCCACGCCGACGATCGCGCCGATGCCGATGTACACCGCCAGCGCCAGTCCCGGCGCGTGGTGCAGCGCGGGCATGGGAAAGACCGGATAGGGCATGTCGAACAGGAACCGCATGCCGGCGGCGGTGCAACTGGCCAGCGCGACGGGAATGAACGAGCGCGGGCGGAACTCGAACAGGAGAAGCTCGATCGCCAGCAGCACCGCCGACACGGATGTGCCGAACGTAGCGGCCATTCCCGCGGCGGCGCCGGCGGCGAGAAGCGTTTTCCGCTCGGCCGCGGTGGTTTTGAGAATCTGCCCGACGAGCGAGCCCATTGCCCCGCCCGTGGCGATGATCGGACCTTCGGCGCCGAACGGGCCGCCGGTTCCGATGGCGATGGCTGCCGAGAGAGGCTTGAGGAAGGTGAGGCGCGCCGGAATTCGGCTCTGGCGCGTCAGAACCTGCTCCATCGCCTCGGGGATACCGTGCCCGCGAATTCCCGCCGACCCGTATCGTGCCATAATCCCCACGATGACGGCGCCGATCACCGGAATGATGATCACGAACGGGCTGAGATTGGTCAGTGGCGGACTGCCAGGGCCGGTCAGATGGCCGTAGAAGGAAATATTAGTGATGAGCTGGATGAGGCGGAGCAGGACATCGGCGACGCACGCCGCGATGACTGCGAGAATGATCGACAGAAACGAAACCAGCATGACGCGCCGGTCGACCAGCGGCGCATGGGGAGCGATGCCGGCGTCCTGAACTGCCGGACCCAGGGATGGAGACACCGGCAGTCCGCCGCGGGTGGCGGCTTCCTCGATCAGCGGGGCAGGTTCATTGGCGTGCATTGGATTGGGAACAATACACTCGAAACCGGCCAGATCAACTGTACTGAATCACAGAGTGCACTTGATGGGGCTCCAGCTTCTCTCTGCCGCCCAAGCCGGCCAGCTCAATCAGCACGGCGATTCCCGCGATGTGGCCGCCGAGCTTCGTGACCAGATCGCAGCAGGCCTTCATCGTGCCGCCGGTGGCCAGCAGGTCGTCGACGATCAGCACGCGCTGGCCCTTCACGATGGCATCGGCGTGCATTTCCAGCGTGTCCTTGCCGTACTCGAGGTCGTAGGTCATCGCGATCCGCTTGTGCGGAAGCTTTCCCGGCTTGCGCACGATCACGAAGCCCGCCGAGAGGCAGCACGCGACCGCGGTGCCAAAGATAAAACCGCGGCTCTCCGCGCCGACCACCAGGTCGATGTTCTTCCCTCGAAATGGATTGGCCAGCAGCTCGACCGACAGCGCCAATCCTGACGGATCAGCAAGCAGGGGAGTGATGTCCCGAAAGAGAATCCCGGGTTTGGGGAAATCAGGGATATCGCGAATCAGCCGGCGGAGCTTCTCGGTCATGCGGGGAAGAATACAGCCGGTAGGCGGTAGGCGGTAGGGCAGTTGGCAGAAAAATGCGAACAGTAGGCGGTCGGCGGAAGACGGCATTTTTCAACTGCCTACTGCCTACTGCCTACCGCCTACTGCCAACTACGCCATCACCTGCCGAAGCTTGTTGAGGGCTTCGTGCTCGATCTGGCGGACCCGTTCGCGGGTGAGGCCGATACGGGCGCCGATTTCCTTGAGGGTCATGGGGTCTTCACCTTCCAGGCCGTAGCGGAGCTTGAGGATCTTGGCGGCGCGCTCGTCGATTTCCTCGAGCAGTTCGCCGAGCCGGCGCAGCTCGTCGGTGTCGCAGACCTGCTGATCAGGGCCGGGGTTGTGGGTGTCGGTGACGAGTTCGTTGATGGTCAGCTCGCCATCGTCGCTGCCGGATTGCGTCGGCGAGTTGTAGGCTTTGACCGCCTTGCGGATGATCTTGAGCTTCTTGGGCGAGAGCTTCATGTGGGCCGAGAGCTCGTCGGTGCTGGGGAGCCGGCCGAGCTGGTCCTCCAGCTCGCGCGAAGCGATCTTGAGCTTGGACATCATCTCGACCATGTACGCCGGGATGTGGATCGGCTGCACGCTGTTGATCAGGGCGCGTTTGATCGCCTGCTTGATCCACCACGAGGCGTAGGTGCTGAAGCGGCATCCGTTCTCGGGGTCGAAACCTTCGACCGCCTTGAGCAGGCCGATGTTCCCCTCCTCGATCAGGTCCGGGAGCGAGAGGCCGCGGTTGACGTAGTGTTTGGCGATGTTGACCACGAGTCGCAGGTTCGAGCGAACCATCCGCTCGCGGGCCGCGGGGTCGTTGTCGTTGATGATCTTGCGGGCGAGGGATTTTTCCTCGTCCGCCGTCAGCAATCGCGATTCGTTGATTTGGCGCAGGTAAAGCTGGAGACCCGACTGTACGGCAGCGGTGGCCATAAAATGACTTCCGTCCCTTCCTTCGGGCCAGCGCTTTTCTCCCACCTCCGCGAGGTTGGTCTCGCTTAAGTGCATCACGAGCCGGATTCTTATCGCCCGTGAGTGCGCAGCGGCCTTCGAGGGTGACATCGGCTCGACACGGAGGTTACTTTGGAGCGGAGAGAATGATGTTCAGGCACATGCCCGCGTCATCGCACGCAAAACCCTAAGACTGGTGCGATTATTTTGATTCAGAGGTGGCTGACTGTCAAATCGGGCGCACTGGATGGGGTGTAACCTTCGTTACGTCAAAAACTTGCGCACGATGCAGGCCGTACAGGCGCTATACCCGGCCCGAAAGGAATTTCAGCGGCCAAAGAACTTCTTGATGGAATGGACGGTGGCTTGACGCTGAACAGAGGCAATGGATTCGAGCAGGGGGATTTCCTTGGGGCAGACCTCGACGCAGTTACCGGCCTTGCCGCAATCGGCGACGCCGCCCTCGTCCATCAGCGTCTCCAGGCGCTCGGCTTTGAGCGTCGCTCCGGTCGGGTGATCGTTGAACAGGCGGGCCTGGCTGATGACAGCCGCCCCGACGAACCCGTTGACCGGCGTGTACTGCGGACAGGCCTCCAGGCAACAGCCGCACGTGATGCAGCGCGACAGGGGATAACGCTCTTCGTTGAGGTCCCTGCTGATCGGCGGGCCCTGCCCCAGGTCGTAGGTCCCGTCAATGGGAACCCATGCTTTGACCCGCTTGAGGCCGTCGAAAAACCGCTGCCGGTCAACCAGCAGATCGCGCACGATCGGGAACTTGGTCAGGGGCTCCAGGACGATCGGGGCGGAAATGTCGCCCAGCTTGTCGACCAGGGTCGAGCAGGCCTGGCGGGCCCGCCCGTTGATCCGCATCGTGCAGGCGCCGCAGACTTCCTCGAGGCAGACGCTGTCCCAGACGGGCGGCGTCGTTTCCGATCCGTGCACGGTCACCGGATGGGCGGCGATCCACTGGAGGCAGGAGATCACGTTCATGTTGGGCCGATGGGGAACGGAAAATTCCTCCCAGCGGTGCGGCTTGCCCGGGGCATCCTGCCTGCGAACGCGAACGACAAGCTGACGATGCGAATCCGGATGGGTGGAAGGAGCGGTCTGGGTCGTTTGACTCATGTTTTGATGGATCGTATGGGTCGACCCGCGGGCAAACAAGCCGAGCGCCGGCGCAAAAAAGAGCCGGCAGCGTCTGACGCGATCGCTGCCGGCTCCATCGGCGATTTGAACTGGATCGAATGGCGTCGCAGCCGTTTACCTGCCGCTGGCGGCGGCGGTGCGATGCGGGACCGGCGTCTGCATTGGTGGCGGGGGCGGCGGAGCGCCTCCCGGAACGCCGCGGACGGGGGTGGCAGCCGGCGCCGCCGGCCGGCTCACCAGATCGTTCATCTCCTTGTATTTAGGATCATTGCGTTCGCTGGCGGAGTGCTTGTGGATATCTCCGTCGGCGTCGGCAACCAGCACGTACTTGTCGCGCATCCCGCCCGCGCCCACGTGCACGTCCACAATCGCCAGATCGGTCTGGGGAACCGGATCACCCGGCCAAAGCGGGGTCGTGGTCGACTTCTGCCACTGGCCCTGCGCATATTGGAACACATCCATCTGCACCGTGCCGTTCCGATTCACCGACGAGACCCAGAACAGGGTCTTGCGCGCGATGGCGACCGGCGCCGACCAGTCGCTGGGCGGGCTGGCGATGTCCAGCACGTTGATGATCTTGGGCGATGCGATGCCCTGTTCGTCCACCACCGGGTTTTTCATGTGGTAGATCAGCCGATAGCGGTAGATTTCTCCCGGCCTGGCGGTTTCATCATGGGCCCAGATGACAAAGTCATTGGCGACGTTGAGCGGGTTGATGACGCCGGGAGCGGCATTGGCTCCCGCGGGAGGGACATTGGGATTGGGCACGGCCAACGGAGGCGGGTTGGGCGCGGGGCGTCCGACCCCGCCTGCCGCAGCGCCGCCGGCAGGGGGCTTTGCACCAGCGGCGGCGGGCGAGTTCCATATGTCTCCAGCCTTCACGTCATAAAACTTGGGCTGCGTGATCACGTCGAGATGACCTTCGGCCCAGTGGATGAATGCCGCCTTGGAGCCGGCATTGGCCTTGTCGTCGGGCATGGGCTCGAGATCATCTTTCTGAATTCGCGGGGCGGCGACGGTTTCGACGCCCTGGTCATCGGGCGGGAAGACCGGCTGCTGATTCACTTGGCCGGTGGCCCGCTGCCGCTGCAACTGAACTTCCAGGAACGCCGTCTTGTACAGCTTGTCCAACTGTTGCACCACTTGTGGGTTGTTGTTTTGACCACCCAGCGGCGCTACAAAGGCGTCGTGGAGCGACGTGGCGGGGACAACAGCCGACAGCGAAACCCACGCCAGATCCTCAGTTGCGACGTTCGCCACCGGCTGGGCGTTCCCATTCGGGCCGGCGGGACCGGGGATCGCGACCATCGACAATCCGTTTTGAGCCGGCTGTACATCAGCCTTGGGCAACTTCACAAGTTCACTGACAAAGAAAGCGCCCACCGGGACGGGGGTGGATGTGATACCGGTGGCTTCGCTTGATGTCGGGCTATCGAACGCATAAGGGGGAAGTGCCGGTCCGGGCAGTGGCACGCCCATTTGCTTCTCCCAGGCGGTGACCACCTGCGGCACGTCGATCGGCTTGAAGTTGCTGGTGTCGGTGATCTGCCGCTTCATGTCCTTCACCAGCTTGTTGGTGAAGTCAGAGACCTCGCCCGGCCCGAGAACCTGGTTGGCCACCTGGACGGTGGCCGGCGGAATGTAGACGTATGCGTACGCCGACCACAGCACGAACAGCCCGCCCAGGGCGAGGGCGATCCATTCCACGTTCTTCTCGAGCAAGGTGAGTGTCTTTTGCATGGCAACCTCGGTTGCAATTCGACGAGCAAATTCAAAGGGTGATCAGTTGGCCATCGCCGTCGGTTGTGCCGGGGCCGGCTCCTGGACGTTGAGGTATTGCTTGATTGCCGGCGGCATCAGCGGGCGGGTCCAACTCCGCAGGAACAGCCCTTCGCACTTGAGGGTCAGCGTCACCATCGGATGGGGACCGAAGTAGTACCCATCCTGCTGCAACTCCAGCGAGTTCACGGCCTGGAGGTCGGACTGGTAGACGGTGAGCAGGCGATTGCGCTCGAGGCCCTGAATCACCTTGTTGACTTCGCTGGCCTGCACGTTGAGGGCGACGCTGAACTGCACCACGTCAAATACACCGTTGCACACGCGCCCGGTCGGGGAGACGGAAAAGTCCCTGGGGAGCGGATCGGTGGCGGCATTGGCGGCGACCGGGCTGGCGGCGGCCTGGCCCAGCGGCGATGGCGTCGCCGTCGCCCCCGTTCCCGTCGCTCCGGTCCCGCTGGGAAGCACGTAAATGTCGCGATCGGGCGAAACCTCGATCCGCACCACCTGCTTCACGGTCGAGTCGGCCACTGTCTTGGAATTCTTGTTCAGATCGACGATCGCATCCACGACATCCTGCTGCACCCACAGACCCAGCTGCGCCAGCCAGACCTTCTCGGGGGTGACCGCCTGGGCCATTCCGCCGGTGGAGATGTCGGGGTCGACGCTCAGAGCTCCATCGGCCGCCATGTACAACTTATGTTCGGTCGCGGCGGCGCGGCGAAGCTGATCGGGCAGGGTGGCATGGATCTGGTCGATTTCGTTCTGGAGCTTGTCCTTGTCGAACACTTCGCCGTTCGCGTTGTTCTTGGGCGCGAGGTCGGTCAACTCTTTTTCCTTCTGGGCGATCTTGTCCTTGATCTCGGCGTCGGTGGGCGGCGTAGCGGCGTCGAGTTTCACTGGGATGGCCTTGCGCATCTCGTCACCGTAGGCCTGCTGGAACTTGAAGGTGTCCATCGGCACAGGCAGCGAGCCGGGAAGCAAAGGCGTGTGCACGTTCATCTTGACGGCCGCCTGCTCCAGGTCCGTGCTCTGTTTCTGGACCTGCGCGATGGCGTCCTCCCCGGCCTTGATCACCGCGGGTCCGGGGAACACGCCCAGATCGGGGGCGGTGGCATTTGGATCGGTGGAGACGATGGGAAGATGCCGCTGCCTGCCCTGGATCTGCTGAATGCTGGCATGGGTGGCCTTGCGGGCATCCAATTGCGTCTGGAGGTCCTTCTTCTGCGCGTTGATGTAGAGCGGAATGGCGAGGATGGCGGCGACCGCGACCACGCCGCACAGGATGCTCAGGAGGTTTTTCTTGACGATGTCCATGATTCCACCTCAGAGGCACGGCCGCGCGGCCATGCCGTTGACGGTTATTGTGCCTGGGCCACGCCGCCAGTGGGTTGGGGCTTGGGAGGATCGAGCACGACGAGCATCCGGACGGTGCAGCGGGTGTCGTTGCTCATATCCTCACCTGTGGCCGGGTCTTGCAGTGGGTTAAACGGAAGGGGCTGGTTCGCCGCGCCCGGTGCGCCGGGATTGGCAGGGTTTGCGGGCATCCCGATCCTTGGAATGCCGATCTGGGGAATCCCGATGTTCGTCGGCGCCCTGTTCTGCCGGACGTTTCCCTGCGTGTCGCTGGCCACGGTAACCGAGAACGGCTCGATGATCTTCTTCACCGCGTAGCTGACCTGCGGGTTGGTCGGGTTCAACGTGGCGAGCTTCGCAACGAAGCTGTTCAGGACATAGCTGGGGCCGTCGGCCATGGGAGTGGTGCAGACGATTTCGACGACGAATCCCCGTTGCGCCGGACCGGCGGCGGCCTGGGGGGTCGCCGGCTTCATTCCCATGCCGGGCATGGGAAACGCACGCGCCGCGCGGCGGAACACAGGACTGCGGGCGTGCTGAGCGGCCCCCGGCTGCAATGAACCCGACGGAACCTGATACTCCTTCAGCTCTGGGTCGCTCATCGAAAGCATCTCGGTCATGTCCGGCTTGTATTCCATCGAGATGCGATCGATGCCAATGATTTGTCGAGCGTTGCGGGGAGGCAGCTTGGTCTTGTCGCCGGCTTTGAGTGCATCGAGCAGGGCTTGTGGGGGTTTGGGCAGGACCGAGCAGATGTCGCTGATCAACACCGTCTGCGTATCGCGGCCCTGCTGAAGCGAATTGAAGTTCGCCGTGCGGGTGCGGTCGCCCAGGCCGGCCTCCTCGACCTTGCTCTGCCAGTCGCCGTCGTAGTCCTTGATCTCGCGCAGGAAGTTCACGTTCTCAGTGTTAACGGAGGTTGTGGCGTCGAGATTATGCCTGCCCCACTGGATCGAGGCGTATCCGATGAGCGGCGCCGCGATGAAAACTGCGGCGGCGGCGGCAAACCAGCGGGTCTTCTCCTGCCACATCTTTTCCCGGCGAATCCGCGCCGGCAGCAGCGAGCTGTTGATCTTCCCGCCTCCCAGCGCCTGAATCGCCAGTCCGTAGGCGCTGACCGAGGAGAGGATGTTCTCGTTGAACATCGTCGCCGCCCGTGCCTCGGCGGGGGCGCCGGTCCCGAGCCGGTCGATCCGCTGAACTTCGATCTGAAGGTTCTGCTGCACGTACTTCTGGAGGCCTGGCAGCCGGAACGTCCCGCCCAGCGCCAGCACCCGGGTGATCCGCGATTCGCGGTGCACCGACGCATAGAACCCGATCGAACGCTGTACCTCGGCAACCAGATCGTTGAAGACCGGCTTCATCGCCTGGAGGATCTGGCGTCCATACTTGCTGGTGGCGGCGTTGCGCTTCAACTCCTCGGCCTTGTTGAACTTCAGCTTGAACGCCTTGACCAGCGTTTCGGTGAAGTTGTTCCCGCCGATCGGGATCGATCGCAGCCAGATGTTCTCCCCCTCGGCGATGATCAGGTCGGTGTTCTCCGCCCCCAGGTCGATGATCATCGTCGTGCCCTTGAGGCGGTCGTCGTGGTACATCGCGTTGTAGACCGCCAGCGGGTTCATCTGCACGGCCTGAACGTTGAGCCCGACGTCGGTGAACAGCTTGATGTGCTGCGCGACCAGTTCCTTGCGCATGGCAAAGATGCCGACCTCCACGTCCGGAGAGCCGGGGTCCTGGAAGAGCTGATAGCTCCACTCGACTTCGTCCAGCGGAAAGGGGATCTGCTGGATCGCCTCGAAGCGGACGATCTCGGGGATTTTCTTGGTTTCGACCGGCGGCAGCTTGATGAACCGGGCGAAGCTCGATTGCCCGCTGACGCCGACCGAGACCACCCCGCCGCGCATCTCGTGGCGTTGCACGAAGTTGGCCAGCGCCGACTGGACGAGCGATTCCTTGTTGTCGCCGGCGTTGGACAGGACCTGCTCGTGCTCGACGACGTCGAAATCGTCGATCACCAGCCCTTCGGGACCCGGGGAAAGGCGCACGGCCTTGAGGGCGCGATTGCCAACGTCGATGCCCCAGGCGAAGCGGGGAGTTGCCATGTTTCACTCCGATTGGAATGGGGCGGAAACGATCTTCCGCCGATTCGTTGCTGCGAAGTCCAGGGTGTTACTTCTAACTGCGGGCCGCGACAGGTTCAACTTACTTGTGCTGCCGCGGCAGGTGCCGCGAATACATCGGGAGGGCGAGGCTCCCGCCGAGCCGCTCATTTCGCGTCGGAAGGCTCTCGGCTCGGCAGGAGCCTCGCCCTTCCATCGCGCGTGCGGGTTTACCATCGCCAACCGCTCATCTACTATCCGGCCGATATCTGACGCACGGAACCGTCAAAGGTTCCGATAATTTCTCCGCATGAAAACGTTCTGTATCCAGACGCTCGGCTGCAAGGTCAACCAGTACGAGGGCGAGCAGGTTGCGACGCTGCTTCGTTCCCGCGGCCTCACTCCCGCCACTGCCGACGAAGCCGACCTGCGGATCATCAACACGTGCAGCGTGACGGTCCAGGCTGCCAGCCAGAGCCGCCAGTCCGTGCGGCAAATGGTTCGACGCAATTCGCGGGAACATCCATCCCTGTCCAGCTTAACGGTGTCCAGCTTAACTCCATCGCCCTCGCAGCCGCGACCAGCTTACGCGCGACCCCGGCGAGCGAAAGTTGTCGTTATCGGCTGCTGGGCGACCAGCGACAAAGCTGAAGCGGCGGCCATGGAAGGTGTGGACGCAGTCCTCACACATCAGGACGATCTTGCCGCCGAACTCGACCGACTCCTCACTCTCTGGCAACCGCCCGGACCATCGCAAGGCCGCCTCCGCCAGGCCGCTCCTGCCTGTGCCACCCCCGCGTGCGCCAACACTGCCCCGACACGGCCAACAAATAATGATGGATGGATGTTGAAGGCTGGGACCGCGCCGGACAATCGCACGACTTTTAATAAACCAAAATCAGAGGAAAATGTCAACGAAGTTCTCGACCAGGGTTCGGTCTCAACACAACTTGGCGCGACCCGTCTTCCCCTCCTGGGCGATCATCAGACCGGCCGCCAGCGCGCGTTTCTCAAGGTTCAGGACGGCTGCGACGCCCATTGCACCTACTGCATCATTCCCAGACTCCGGCCGGCGCTGTGGAGCAAACCCGCGGAACAAGCCATTGAGGAGGCCAGGCGTCTGGTCGATGCCGGGCATGTCGAGATCGTGCTGACGGGGATTTTCCTGGGAGCGTATGGCCAACCGACCGCGCTGCGCCGTCGGCAACCGGAGGCAGATGCGCTGCCGTTGGCGAACCTGGTCGAATCCTTGTGCAGAAATGTTTCGGGCCTGAGGCGGCTGCGGCTCTCCAGCCTCGAGCCCGGCGACCTCTCCGACGAGCTGCTGGCCGTGCTGGCGGCCCATCCGCAGGTCGTTCCCCATTTCCATATGCCGCTCCAGAGCGGAAGCGACCTGATCCTGCGGCGGATGAACCGCCAGTACCGCCGCGATGACTTTCTCAGAATGATCGACCGCGTTAATGAATCCTTCGACCGCCCGGCCCTGACCACCGACATCATCGCCGGCTTTCCAGGTGAAACCGATGACGAATTCGACCGCACGCTGGAGGTCGTCGAGCGGGCCCGGTTCATCCACATTCATGCGTTCCCATATTCGCCCCGCCCCGGAACCGCCGCGGCACGGTGGACCGATCACTTCGTCCGCGGGCCGGTCGTGAATCAGCGGATCGACCGCCTCCGCGATCGCGCCCAACACTTCAGTCTCGAATATCGCGACCAGTTCCTCGGCCAAACCGTTGAAGTGATCACCGAACGCGATCGCGATTGTGGTGCAGGCTTTCCGTTTACAGTGCCGCCGGTGCCCTCACCGGCGGAATTCGACGGCGCGCCGGCGCAACGAAAACCGGCGGTGAGGGCACCGGCGGCACCTGCACGCGTGCTCCGCACCGGCCGCTGCGAGCGATACTTTGCCGTCCACTTCGAAGCAGCGGACGTCCGGGCGGGCGATGTCGCGGCTGTTCGCATCTCGCGCGTGACGCCAACCCGCACCTTCGGGGAGGTGGTCCGGTGATCGCCGTCGTGCAGCGGGTGAGCGAAGCGTCCGTTCGCGTCGGCCGGGACTTGGTCGGCCAGATCGGGCCGGGACTGCTGGCGCTGGTCGCCGTCTGTCGCGACGATACCGATGCGGATGTGAAGTG
>DATHPP010000153.1:0-3589 GCA_035483795.1 Tepidisphaeraceae bacterium
CAGGCACCGTGCATGCCGTCGAACAAGGTCGCGGGCAGAAGTGCATTGCCGTCGGTCCAGCGGAAGCCGTTGTCTTCCTCGAACAGATGAGAGCCTTCGTTGAATGATGGATCTGATGCCTCGATCAGACGCAGCTGCGCACCGCGCCACAGCCTGATCTGGCGCAGCGCCACGCCTAGCAGACGTGGGTCGCGCGTCAGTCCAAGTTCCGCCTGCGCACCCGCACGCGAAACTACGCGTACCTCGGCGGGACACTGCAACAGAGACCGTCCAGAACCTGGGGGCCTACTGGCCATCCGTCCGGCCGGAGGACAGGGAAAGCGGGATGATCAGGGATCGCGACGCCCGACTGGCTTTGTTCTCCCCCCAGGTTTTGGACGGTCTCATGGAAAAATATGGAATTTCGTGAGATGCTAATTATCAGCCATGGGTCCCACTCCCGAACCACGGGCGGGTATCGCGTTCGGTCGTTTCCAGGTGTCGCCAGACCGCCGCGAGGTGCTCGCCGACGGCAAGCCGGTGAAGCTCGGCGGGCGGGCCTTCGACATTTTACTCACGCTCATTGAGGCGCGGGGAACCACTGTCAGCAAAGACACGCTGATGGCGCGCGTCTGGCCCGGCCAGATCACCGAGGAAAACAATCTGCAGGTGCAGATCTCGGCGTTGCGTGCCGCCTTCGGAGCGGAGCGCGGGCTGATCCGCACTGTCGCCGGGCGCGGCTACCAGTTCACCGGCGACATCCGCGGGGTACCCGTGAGCCCGGCCGAGCGCGCCGGCGCGGCCGCGGCGCAGCCCGCAGCGGTTCGGCCGCCGACCAACATCCCAGAACCGATTTCCGAGCTGATCGGCCGCGATGTCGAGGTCGAAGCGATGTTGAACCTCATCGGACGGCATCGGTTCGTCACCTTCACCGGCGCCGGCGGCATCGGTAAGACCCGGCTCGCCCGCGCGGTGGCGCGCCGGTTGTATTTGCAATTTCCCGATCAGTTCCCCGACGGTGTGTGGCTGGCCGAGTTCTCGCCGCTCGCCGACGCGGGTCTGGTGCCCGCCACGGTTGCGGCTGCGGCCGGGCTCCAACTGGGCGCCGGGGAGATGTCGTCAAAGCGGGTGTCTCAGGCCCTAGCGAACCGGCGCCTGCTGCTTATCCTGGACACCTGCGAGCATGTGATCGACGCCGCCGCGATCATGGCCGAGGCCTTGCTGCGGACCGGCTCGGGGGTGCGCATCATTGCCACCAGCCGCGAGCCGCTGCGGGTGGAGGGGGAGCAGATCTACCACGTGCCGCCGCTCGCCGTGCCCGTCGCAGAGTGTGAGGACCCGTGGCGATTCGGCGCGGTTCTGCTGTTTGTCGTGCGGGCGCGCGCAGGCGGGGCGCACGTCTCCGAGGATCAACGCATCGCACCGGTGATCGCGGGCATCTGCCGGCGGCTCGATGGCATTCCGCTAGCGATTGAACTGGCGGCGGCGCGCGCTGCAACACTGGGCATCGAGGCGCTCGGCAGCCATCTCGATGATCGTTTCCGCCTGCTGACGCACGGCAGGCGGACCGCATTGCCGCGGCACCAGACTTTGCAGGCGACGCTCAACTGGAGCTAAGAGCTGCTCACCGAGCCCGAACGCATGGTGCTGCATCGCCTGGCGGTGTTCGCCGGCGCTTTCGATCTGGCGGCGGCGCGCGCCGTCGTCGCAAGCTCGGAGATCTCGCCCTCGAAAGTCGTCGAGGGGATTTCCGGCCTTGTCGCGAAGTCGCTCGTCGTGGCCGAAGTTGAGGGCGCCTCGGCGCGCTATCGGCTGCTCGACACGACGCGGGCCTACGCGCTGAAAAAACTCGATGAAAGCGGCCAGCGCGAGTGGTTTCTGCGTAGCCACGCTGAATACTATCGGCACCTGTTCGAGCGGGCGGAGGTTGAATGTGAAACCCGATCGACCGCCGAATGGCTCGACAACTACGGTTGGTGCATCGGCAATCTGCGCTCCGCGCTCGACTGGGCGATGCAGCCCGAGGGGGACGCGGAACTGGGCATCTCGCTCACGGCGGACGCCGTCACACTGTGGTCTCAACTGTCCCTCTCCAGGGAACTGCAGCAGCGGGCAGAACATGCGCTGGAAAGACTGGGCGATGCGGCCGCACAGGGCGCCGCGCGCGAGATGAAGCTGTTCGCCGGGCTCTCCACCGCGGAGGTCCAGGTGTATGAATCGACGCCCAAAGGGACGGCGGCGTGCCGCGCGGCTTTGGAGATCGCCCGGCGGATCGGCAACGACAGCTACCAGGCGAAGGCGCTGCTGGCGCTGTGGAACGGTTGTTTCGCGACCGGGGAGGTCAGGCACAGCCTGGAGCTTGCCGAAGAATTCATGGGGGTGGCGGCACGACTGGGCCGCGCCGATGTCCTTGTCGGGCACCGCATGCTCGGCTCCTCCAACTTTTATCTTGGCGATGTTGTCGCCGCAAGGCGGCACATGGAAACCATGGTCGCGGGTTACGCAGCGACCACGCATGGTGCCCACATGGCGCGGTTCTCCTTTGGACAACTGGCGAGCGGGTTCGCGCTGCTGTCCTTCTACCTCGGCTTCCAGGGTTATGTCGATCAGGCAATGCAGATGATGCAGCAAAGTGTGGACGAGGCCCTTCAGACAAATCACGCAATGACGGCCTGCGGTATTCTGGGCACGAACAGTATTCGACTTTCGATTTACCTGGGATACCTCAACGAAGCCAGACGGTATGTCGAGATTCTCTACGAGCGGGCGAGGGGCCACGGCCTGCTGCGGTGGGAGAGCTTCGCGCGCGGCTATGACGGGATTCTTTGTATCAGGCAGGGCCAGCTTGACGAGGGTTTGCGGAAACTTTCAAGTTCATTCGCGCCGACCGAGGATCGTTCGAATACCCGCTACATGCTGATTTTCTGCGAGCACGCGCTGGCAACGGGTCTGGCCGGAAATCCGCGGGGCGGGCTGCGCGCGATCGAAGAGATCTATGATCGACTGGTGGCGACCGGCATTCGGTGGTACCTTCCGGAGGTGCACCGATGCCGGGCGCGACTGCTGGAAATGAGCGGCGGCAATTCGGCTGATGTAGAGGCGGCGTTCAGGGAGGCTTTGTCGCTGGCGGAAGCCATGGGGGCATTGACCTGGCGCTTACGCGCGGCGCGGGACTTTGCCGCTTTCCTGGGAGAGCGGGGCAGGGTGCAAAAGGCTTTCGAGATTCTCAGCGGTGTCTACAACCTGTTCACCGAGGGGCACGAGAGCCCGATACTTCTCGCAGCGCGAGAGCAATTGCAGAATCTCAGAGGTGATGGGCCCGATCAACCCACTCGGGGTCATGACAAGAGCTGTGCGTAGCTGTACGGAGCCCGTCCAGAACCTGGGGGTGCTACGGTCGGCCTGGTCGGGGAGCCGGGGGGCGGATGAAGTGGCGGGTCGTGATTGAGGTGACCGGGGCTGATGGGGCCGTCCGCGTTCACGAGATTGGCCGCGGCGCGGCGGGTGACGAGTATTCGCCCGAGACAGTCGGACTGACGCTGGCGGAGGGAAAGCTGGTGCTCGCTGGATTGCAGCACCATCTGGTTCAGGCACAGACGGAGGATCATTG
>DATHPP010000154.1:0-11561 GCA_035483795.1 Tepidisphaeraceae bacterium
GACGGCGGAATCGAAACCGCCCGAGGCCATGTCAAGGAGAGACTTCCATGAGCAGCGTCATCAACACCAACGTCAGCTCGTTGATCGCCCAGCGATCGTTGCAGCAGAACAACACCGCACTCAACACCAGCCTCGAGCGCCTCAGCACCGGGCTGAAGATTAACAGCGGCGCCGACGACCCGGCGGGGCTGATCGCCAGCGAGGCCCTCAAGGCCGAGCAGACCGGCATCACCACCGCCATCGACAACGCCAACCGCGCCACCAACGTGATCGGAACCGCCGAGGGCGGCCTCAATGAAGTCAGCAACCTGCTCAACGAGCTTCAGGGGCTTGTTAATCAGTCGGCCAACACCGGCGCCATGAGCTCCGACGAGATCAATGCCAACCAGCTCCAGGTTGACTCGATCCTCAACACCGTCAACCGCATCGCCAACTCGACCAGCTTCCAGGGGAAGAACCTCCTGGACGGCAGCCTCGCCTACACGCTCAGCGCGGCAGGCACCAGCGCGTTCGCATCGATCGCCGTCAACGCCGCCAACCTTCCGGGCAACAAGCCGGAAGTCGTCGTGGTGCAGGTGCTGAACAGTGCGACCCTCGGGAAGGTGAGCTTCGCCGGCGCGGGCGGGTCGGCGGTGATCGGCGCTTCGGCCGTTACGCTTCAGATCGCCGGAACCCTCGGCAGCCAGCAGCTCAGCTTCGCCGGCAGCACCAAACTCTCGGCGATCTCAGCCGCCATCAACAACATCACCGGCGAGACCGGCGTCACCGCCTCGGCTTCCGGAGCCAATCTCAGCTTCAAATCCCAGGACTACGGCTCGACGCAATTCGTCAGCGTCCAGTCGGTCAGCGGGACGTTTGCTGTTACGGGCGGAAGCAGCGGCAAGGCCTTCGGCACCGACGCCAAGGTCGACGTCAATGGCGCCGCCGCCACGGTCGATGGCGTCAACGTCACCTACCGCGACAACAATCTCGATATGCAATTCAAGCTGTCGGCGGCCCTCAATGCGGGGAAGACCAAGGACTTCGGCATCACCGGCGGTGGCGCAACCTTCTCCCTCGGATCGGAAGTCAAGGACACGCTCAAGACGAGCATCGGCATCCAGTCCGTCTCGACCGGCAGCCTGGGCGACACCACGACCGGCTTCCTCAGTTCTCTGGCGACCGGTGGCGCCAACCAGCTCAGCACCCCCAGCCTCTCCACGGCCCAGCGTATCCTCAGCGAGTCAATCAACCAGGTCAGCTCGCTGCGCGGCCGGCTCGGCGCCTTCCAGACGTATACGCTCGGCTCGACGGTCAACAGCCTGAGCGTCGCCTTCGAGAACATCACCGCCGCCAACAGCGATATCGCCGACACCAACTTCGCCGCTGAAACCGCCAACCTTACGCGATATCAAATCCTGTCACAGGCGGCCACCACCGTCCTCTCGCAGGCCAACTCGGCGCCGCAGAACGTTCTCACATTGCTCCAGCACGCGTAAATCACTTTGATGATTCGCGACGCCAAGCCGCCTCCGGATTCAATTCCGGAGGCGGTTTGGCTTTGAGCTCCTGCTCCGACGCACTACCTTGTCGGGATGCGAATTCAGTTCTGCGGCGCCGACCGCACCGTCACTGGTTCCAGCCATCTGATCGAGATCAATGGCCTGCGCATTTTCCTGGACATGGGGATGTACCAGGGACCGCGCCAGGAGGCCCGGCAAATCAATCAATACCTCCCCGCCGACGTGAAGACCGCCGACGCGATCGTTCTTTCTCACGCCCATCTCGACCATTGCGGGAAACTTCCCATCGCGCTGCGCGGCGGTTTCCACGGGCCGATCTATTGCACGCCCGCGACCGCCCAGGTCACCCGCATCGTCCTCAACGACGCCGCCAAAATTCAGCAGGAAGACGCCGATCACCTCAACCGCCACGCCCGCGACACCGCCGATCCGAATCTGGCGCCGCTGTATGGCCCTGCGGACATTCCGCCCGTGCTGAAGCTCTTCAGGCAGACGCCTAACGGGCAGAAAACGGATCTGGGAAAGGGCGTTGGGTTCACGTACTTCGACGCCGGCCACATTCTGGGCTCGGCGTTCGTCTTTCTCGAATGGACCGAGGCCGGTCGGGTGCGCAACCTGCTCTTCACCGGCGACGTGGGCCGTTACAACGCGCCGATCCTTCGTGATCCCGTCGCCCCTCCGGCGCCCGCGCAGCAGATCATCACTGAAAGCACGTACGGCAACACCACGCACGGCCCGATCGAGCAGGTCGGCCCGCAGCTCTTGGATGCCGTCAAATTCATCCTCTCCCGCCGAAGCCGCATGATTGTCCCGTCGTTCGCCATCGGCCGCACGCAGACCATCCTCTGGTACCTCCAGAAGTTCGTTCACGAAAAACTCATCCCGCAGATTCCCATCTTCGTCGACAGCCCCATGGCCACCGAGGCGACCAAAGTCTATTCCCAGTTCCGCGACGAATACGATGAGCAAACCCGCGCGCTGATCGGCCAGAGCGACTTATTTGGTCTCGCACATGTCACTTGCGCCTCAACCCCGCAGGAGAGCAAGCAGATCAATCGTCAGGCCGGGCCGTGCGTGATCGTCGCCTCCAGCCCCACCTGCGAATTCGGCCGCGTGCTGCACCACCTGGAGCGCAGTGTGGAGAACCCCGACGACCTGATCGTTTTCTGCGGCTATATCCCGCCCAACACACTGGGCCGTCGCATTCAGGACGGCCAGAAGCGCGTGCGAATCTACGACCGCTGGTACGACCTGCGATGCCAGGTCCGCACGATCCACGGCCTCAGCGCCCATGGCGATTCGGATGAATTGATCCGCTTTCTGACGCCGGCGTTTTCCCCATCCACCGAAGCCTACGTGGTCCACGGCGAAGTCCCCCAGGCCGAGGCCTTCGCCCGCCGGCTCCTGGCCGCCGGTATCAGCCGGGCAACGATTCCCGCGATGGAGTCGTCGGTAGATGCGTATTCGGTAGTTGCGCCCGGACAACGCGTCGAGCCGGGACATACCGATCAAGAGTAGTAGGCACACTCCGTGTGCCGTCAGCCACGGCACGCGGGCCGTGCCTGCTACACTCCGCAAGCCTTTCCATTCCGCAACGTCCCCCGACATTGATCGCAGAGAAACTGGTTCTCCAGGCAGCCGCTCGTCCGCTTCTCCAGCAATTCAAGGATCAACTCGTCGATGCCGAGCGTCGGCGTCACGTGGTAATCTGTGCCGGGGAATTCCCTGGCCGCGTCGGCGGTCAGCCGCGGAATGTCCTGGGTCCAATGCTTCCCCGGCCCCAGAAAAAACGGACAAACCAGGACTCGCCTTGCCCCGCGCGCGACGCATCGCGCATACGCGGTTGCGATCGACGGCTCGGCCAGTTCCATGTGCGCCGGCTCCACGATGGCGTACTTTTGCCTGAATCGCTCGGCAAACAGCTTGGCAACCTCCTCCAGCATCTGATTGCTCTGGTCCAGGCGCGAGCCGTGATCGACGATGATGATTCCCAGCTGATCTGCCATCTGCCGCGATTGTATTGAGGGCATGCGAGCGAATCTATTTGTCCACTTACGGAGCGAGCAGGGGGGCGCGAGACGGGTCGATCCAGAAGCGCTCGAATTGCCCCTTTGCGTTAACGCGGCATCGCAACGCCGGGTCTGGATAGGCCGTCGCCGGCAGCGGCGCATCCCACACGCGATCGTCCGGCGGAGTCGGAAGGTAAAGCGTGACCCCATCGGTGGCCTTCTGCGTTCGCAGCCTCGCGCTCGGAACCGCGGGCCACGAAATCCATGCCGCGTGGTTCAGCTTGCGGTAGTACTCGCAACTCGCCAATAGCGCCAACACGATGCCCAGGATCGTCACAACTCGCCACTGACGCGGCAACACGATCGGCCATCTCTCCAATCCGGCGCAAAACAGGATCGCCGCCCCGCTGAAGACATACCCGTATCCAAACCGCAGGCTCGGCGCTGTCCACAGCCAGAAGCCGATTCCGCCGATGGTGACAATGGCCGGCGTCCACCAGCTTTGGGAGGAATCCACCCGCTTATTATTCCCTCTCGCTCGGCTCACGCCCCAGAGGATCAGCCCCAGCATGAACATTCCGGCCGCGACAACCACGCGTTCCGTCCGCAGCATCTTCCAGACTTGCGGCGTGATCGAATACCCGTTCGCTACGGGTTGTGATGGCAAGTGATATTCCGCCCACGCCCGCACCGCCTCGGCTTCATACCGCACCTTCGCTTCCGGCACGGCCCATTGCAATTGCCCAAGCCGCCCGATCGTCGACGGATAAAGCAAACAACCGGAGAGCGCGACGTCCCTGGCCATCCAGAGCAAAACGGCTGTGACGCCGATTGCAGATACGACCCCCATTCGCCGGGCGCTCCAGCGAAAAATCATGATCCCCACCGCTCCGACGAGCAGCGGCAACGCCGAGAGCTTCACCGTCAGTGCAAACACGGACAGCAGTGCGGCATGCCCCGCATCCGAACCGTCATCATCCGCTTCTAGCCACAGCGAGCTGACGATCAGCACCAGCAGGACGACGACCAGATCCGGATTGTAAGACAACCCATCGTCTGTGAAGCTCAACAACGCCAACGGATAGACACCGCACGCCAAAATCGCCCTGGCGCGATCGAATCCGTTACGCAGCAGAGATGAAACAGCGTCAATGATGTACAGGCCCACCAGCAGCACGAAGACGACGTTGACGAAAAAGATGCTCTTTCCCAGAAGCGCGGGCGTCTCCATCGTAGCCGCGACCGGCGCCCATCCGTCGTTGAAGCCCAATCGGCCGTACAGATTCGCCAATCCGAGCGGCGTTGCCCCGGACGTCAGCCATTTGATTGCCTGAAGATGGTAAAGGCCGATGTCGTAGCCAAGCCGTCCGCGCGCCGCCGCCGGAATCACCAACGTTGCCAAGGCGACGAAGCTGATGATCTGACGGCCCGTGATCCCCCGAAACAGGCGACAAAGGAAAACGGCAAAACCGCAGAAGCCAATAGTCGCGCCGATCGTCGAAAAGTAAGGATAGGTTGCGCCAAAAAAGCTTGCCGTCGTCCCCGTCATTTCCAGAACCAACAATCCATACAGCCCGCATAGCGCGAGCCGCCGACAGGGTCGCCCCTCGTCCTTGCCGCCGACCCACCTGTAAAGCGGCCATCCCAACCCGATTGTCGCCGGCAACCACAACGCGCACGCAAGCAGGATCGGGAGCATCTGATGACCGGAAAACACGTGCCGCCGGTGCCCTCACGTGCCCTCGCCGGCGGTCTTCGCTGCGCCGGCGCGGCGGGGCGGGGGATTCCGCCGGTGAGGGCACGTGAGGGCGCCGGCGGCACTTGAATGAATCGTCCCGGCTATTCTTTTCGCGCCACCAGTGTCGCTTGGACTTCCATCGGCTTTCCATCCCGCAGGATCTTCACGGCCACGGTTTGCCCCGGCTTGGCAGTCCCGAGGGCGGCGGTGTAGTCCATCATGTTATTGATCTTCGTGCCGTTGAATTCGGCAACGAAGTCTCCCTGTTGCAGCCCCGCCTTTTCGGCGGGCGATCCGGGCATGATGCCCCCGATCCGCATACCGCCCTTGGCGTCTTCGCCCTGGCTGTAATCGGGGATCGCACCCATCGACGCCCGGCTGCCGCTCGGGTTGTTCGACGCTCGCGTGCTCGGGCCCGCCATCGCCAATAGCCCGCTCGCATCGTACTTGCCGTTGTATTTCTCCCGCGGCATCGTCGTCATCGCCTCGACGACGCGCTGCCCCAGGTCGACCACCTCCTCCATCCCCTTGTAATTGATCTTGTCGGCGGTGTCGGTGGGGCGGTGATAGTCCATGTGCAGCCCGGTGAAGAAAAACAGCACCGGGATCTTCTTGAGGGCAAACGACGTGTGATCGCTCGGTCCGATTCCCCCCTTGCCAAACTCACTGAGTACGAGCGGCAAGCCCTTGTCCGCCTGTCGCATCAGCTCCGGAAAATCCTCCGCCGTGCCCTCGCCGCCGATCAGCAGCTTCCCATTGCTCATTCGCCCGACCATGTCGAGGTTCAGCATCGCCACGACGTTCTTCAGCGGCACCGGCGGATGGCTCGCGAAATATTGGGACCCGATCAGCCCCTCTTCCTCCGCGGTAAACGCGATGAAAATGATCGAGCGCTTCTGGGGGCCCAGATGGGCAAAGCGATCCGCCAATTCCATCATCGCCGTTGTTCCCGAAGCATTGTCGTCGGCGCCGTGGTGAATTCCGTGCGACCAGGGAGCCAGACTTCCCGGCCCGCCGTGCCCGAGATGATCGTAGTGAGCGCCGACGATCACGTACTCCTCGGCGTGACCGCCCTTGCCGGGCAAAATGCCCGCGACGTTCTCGATCCGTTTTTTCGTCTCCTTGATCCCCACGGACATCCGCACCGAGACATCGTTGAGCGCCGCGCTTTGAGGCTGCGCGGATTGATCGATCCGCGACTGGATCGATTTGAGGTCCTTTGCCCCGCCCGCCCGGAGAATTTCATCCGCGACAGCCGGCGTGATCTGCACCAGCGGCACCGCCGACGAGAGCGTGTCGCGCCGCGAAAACGGAATCAATCCCTCATCGTCGTGATGCAGCGGCGGGTTGACCAGCAGGATTCCGACCGCGCCATGCGCCGCGGCGACGCGAACCTTTTGCGCAATCGTCGCGTCCACCGACCAATCCTCACCGCCGCCAGCAAATCGGCTCTCTCCATTGGGTTTGTGCGGCTCAAACCGCATGACGAGCACAATCTTCCCCTTCGCATCGAGGTTCGTGTAGTCGCTGTAGCGCCGGGCCGGATCATCGATCCCGTATCCGGCGAAAACCACCGGCGCATCCACCTCCGACTGGGCCGAGGAGCGCAGCGGGATGAACTGCTCGCCCAGCGCCAATCTCTTTCCATCGACATACGCGAATGACTTTTCTGGATCGGGATCAACGCGCGTCACCATCTCGAAATGCTGAAAATAGCCGTCCAGCCCCGGCAGGGTCTGAAGACCCAGCTTGCTAAACGAGTCTGCGATGTAATCCGCCGCCTGCTCGAGCCCGGGCGTGCCCACGAGCCGGCCTTCCAGCGCATCGGACGCCAGGTACTCCACCGATTTTTTCATGTCAACGTGATACGCGGGGTCAGGATGAGGCGCGGCCCAGAAGGTTGCATCGTTGTTCGAGCCGCCAGCCGAATAAGCTGCGTTGCAGGCCACAACCGCCGTCAGTAAGCTCCAAATCCAGAGTCGTATTCCGTCGTTTCTTCGCATCGCGCCTCTCGCACAAAGGGTTTGCCGGGATTCTATGTCGTCGCTTCCGACCGAACAAAACGCACTGCGGATCGGCGTCGACGTGGGAGGCACGTTCACCGATCTGGTCTGCTTCGATCCGGACTCGAGCGATCTGCGAATCGTCAAGCTCCCCTCGACCCCGCCCGACTTTCACCGCGCCGTGATCGACGCGGTCGGGTCCGTCGCGTCACCGGGACGCCCGGCAACGATCGTTCACGGCTCCACCGTCGCCACCAACGCCCTGCTCCAGCGGGCCGGCGAGCCCTGCGCCTTCGTCACCACCGAAGGCTTCCGCGACATGCTCCTGATCGGCCGCCAGAACCGCCCGCACCTCTACGCCCTTCAGGTTCAGCGCCCACAGCCGCTCACGCCAGAATCCAACTGGTTTACCCTTCGCGAACGCATCGGCGCCCACGGCGAGGTTGTCGAGCCTCTGCGCGACGACGAAGTCGACTGTCTGATCGCGCAGATCCGCGAACGCGGTCTGAGACACGTCGCGGTCTGCCTGTTGTTCAGCTTCGTGAATCCGGTGCACGAGCAGCTCATCGCCCGCCGGTGCGCCGAGGCGCGCCTGACGGTCAGCCTCAGCAGCGACATCCTCCCCGAATTCCGCGAGTACGAGCGCGCCAGCACGACGGTCATTAACGCGTCACTTGGCGAGGGCTTAAGCGGCAGCCGCCTTCCCCGTGACACGGCTTTTCCCTTCGGGTCTGAGCTTGAGGCTCAGCCTCAGGGTCGAAGACAACCCGTGCAAACGGCGTTCGCCGCAGGGACGACTTCCGTCGTCGGCAATCACCAGCACGGGTTACAAACCCGTGTCACAGGAATGCCTGCTACCTTCGACCTCCGCATCATGCACTCCGGCGGCGGCACGCTGAGCGTCGAGCAGGCGCAAATCTCTGCCGCGAGGCTCGTCCTCTCCGGGCCCGCCGGCGGGGTCATCGGCGCCGCTTTCGTCGCCAGGGCCGCCGGCCTCCGCGACGTCATCACTTACGACATGGGCGGCACCAGCACCGACGTCGCCACGATCATCGGCGCCCAGCCGCAGTGGACCACCTCCAGCACCGTCGACGGCCTGCCCCTGGGCCTGGCCACGCTCGACATCCACACCGTCGGCGCCGGCGGAGGATCCGTGGCTTACCTCGATGCGGGAGGGGCGTTGCGTGTCGGCCCGCGTTCCGCGGGCGCGATCCCGGGTCCCGCCTGCTACGACCGAGGTGGAACCGAACCAACGGTCACGGACGCCAATTTGCTGCTCGGGCGCATCTTACCCGATCGTTTCGCCGGTGGATCGATGCACGTCAAGCCCGAGCTTGCCCTTCGCGCCATCCAACCCCTCGCTCGTGCGATGGGCAAATCGGTGATCGAGGCGGCGCTGGGAATCCTCCGCGTCGCCGAAGACAACATGGCCCACGCCGTGCGCGCGGTAACCAGCCAGAGAGGCCTCGACCCGCGCCAGTTCACCCTCCTGAGCTTCGGCGGCGCCGGCGGCCTGCACGCCTGCGCCATCGCCGAGAGCCTGGAGATCCCCCGGGTCCTGGTCCCGCCATACTGCGGCGTGCTCAGCGCCCTGGGCATGGTCGTCGCCCCGCCGGTTGCCGACGCCTCGCGCACGGTTGTCCATCTGGGCGACGCGCTGGATGATGCGCGCCTGGCCGCCGAGTTCGGCAACCTTTCAAGCCAGACCATGGATGTAATCCCTTACGATCAGACCGCCTCGGTCGAAGCCTGGGCCGATGTCCGCTTCAAGGGACAATCCCACGAGCTGACGGTCCGCGTCGAACGTCCCGCCGCCGGCCACATCGCCGAGCAGTTCGCCGCGGCCTACCGCGCCCGATACGGTCAGGTTCCCGAGAACCGCCCCGTGGAAATCGTCACCCTCCGCGTCCGAAAAATCGGACGAATCCCTGAACTAAGGCTGCCTAAAGTGGCCCGCGCGATTTCCGCGATTCCATCGGGCCAATACCGGTTCGAGGACGTGATGGATGACGACGGCGCCGGCACGTCGATGGTTCCGATCCGCGTCCGGCTCACAATCCACGGCGATCGTGCCCTCGCCGACTTCCGCGACAGTGCTGATCAGGTTGCCGGCTGCATCAATTGCCCAGAGGCGGTGACACGGTCGGCGGTCTATTACTGCTTCGCGTGCCTGCTGGAGCAGCGCGTTCCCTTCAACGCCGGTTGTTTTCGCAACATCGAGGTCCTGACGCGGCCGGGCAGCGTCCTGGACGCCATGCATCCTGCCGCTGTCGTCGCGGGGAACACCGAGACCAGCCAGCGCGTGGTGGATGTCGTCTTTGGCGCGCTGGCGGAGGCACTGCCCGATCGAACTCCCGCCGCCAGTTGCGGCACGATGAGCAGCGTCGCACTGGGCGGCGCCGGTTGGACCTACTACGAAACGATCGGCGGCGGCAGCGGCGCCGGCCCGTCATTCGATGGCGAATCGGCTGTGCAATGCCACATGACCAACACCCTCAACACACCCGCCGAGGCGCTGGAGATGCAATACCCGCTGCGCGTCCGGAGATTCGAGCGCGCGGACCAGACCGGCGGCGCCGGCCGCCACCACGACGGCGACGGAATCCTCCGCGAACTCGAGGCCATGGCCGATTGCGAGGGAACCATCCTTTCCGACCGTCGGCTCTCGCGACCCTACGGCTTGTCAGGCGCCCCGCCCGGCACCCCCGGAAGCAACTCGATTCTCAACCCGGACGCGGCAGAAATCCCCCTCGCCGGCAAGGCGCATTTTGCACTGCGCAAGGGTCAAATCCTGCGAATCCAAACCCCCGGCGGCGGAGGATGGGGCCCGCCATCGCACAGCAAGAAAGAATCGCCACAGATGGACACAGATGAACACAGATAAGAAGAAGTGTTGCGCGTGGCACGGGCTTCCAGCCCGTGCTGAGCGCCACACATGGGCAAGATGCCCATGCCGCAGAGCGGCACTTTCTTCCTTCGCATTTCATCTGTGTCCATCCGTGTTCATCTGTGTTGTTTCGTATTTCTTCCGGTTTTCCCGCGGAAAACAGACGTGGCGGTTGCAAATCGGGCGTCGCAAATCGAAAATCGCCAATCGTTCATGACCCCGCACGAGGTGGAAGTTTCCTGGCAGGACCTCCGGCAGATCGTCCGGGAATGGGCGGGGTCGGCGGCGGAGCTGGACGAAGTCACGCCGCTGGCCGGCGGGGCCATCAACACTACCCTCCGCCTGCATACCAAAGGCGAGCAAAAGGCAGTCCTCAAAATCACCCCGCACCGCGTCGACCGCGCCTACGCCGACGAGCAGCATCAGCTTCAATTGCTCCGCGAGGTCGGAATACCTGTCCCCGAAATCTATCGGTGCAAGATCGGCTCGCTGGAAAATCCCTTCAGCTATCTTCTCATGGAATTTGTCGAAGGAATTGATCTGGGGGCTGCCAAGGTCCGGTGCGGCGCCGAGGAATTCGATCAGATCCAGCAGCACCTGGCGGAGCTGGTGCTGCTGATGCACGAGCGGCGCTCGCCGCACTACATGCGTGTGACCGCGGCCGAGCCGAAGCACTACGAGAATTGGCCGCAATGTTATCGCGACGTTTTCGATCCGATCTGGCGCGACCTTGAGAAATCACCGGCGATCCCGGTCAAAGCGCGCAAAACGATGGCGAAAATCCACGACCGCCTCGATCGATTGCTGCTTCACGACGACTGTCCGCGGCTGGTGCACTGGGACATATGGGCGACCAACGTTCTGGCCCGGCCCGACGCGGATGGGCGCTGGCGCGTGGCGGCGCTGCTCGACCCCAACTGCAAGTACGCCCACGCCGAGGCGGAAATCGCCTACCTCGAGCTGTTCCACACGGCGACCCCCGCCTTCATGAAGGCGTATCAGCAGCAACACCGCCTGCCCCCCGAATACCACCAGATGCGCCGGCAGATTTATCAGCTCTACAGCCTGCTGAATCACCTGCATCTGTTCGGGCAGGAGTATCTCAAAGCGTATCTGGCCATGTTGGAGCGTGTGGGAACGATCGTGTGATGCAACATCTTGTTTCCCGGCGATGCAACATTCAGGGCAACCGGTGAGAGTGCTCCATAATTGACATAAATCCATCATATGAATGAGCTTGTGATGATATATGGAGGATAAGTAATGTATCGCTTTGCAACAAAATGTTAATCCCGTTCGGCCCGGCGGTCGCTTGCCTGAGTAGATTTCGTAAATTTGCCTTTCCTGTATCAAGGCGGGTGATTGTCCGGGGTTGGGGTGCCGGGATGGGGCTTGGAAGGCAGAAGGTGCCGCGCAGCGTCA
>DATHPP010000155.1:0-10305 GCA_035483795.1 Tepidisphaeraceae bacterium
TTCCGGAATCGGCGATGAAATAACGGTCTTCGTTCTTGCCGATCCAGGCGTGAATCCGTGAGACCGAGCGGTCCGGGATCATGATATGACTGTTGGCGCGGCGGCCGATCACCACGCGGCCTTGCAGGACCGCCGCCTTCCGGTGGCCATCGTGCTCCAAGATCAACGTCGCCATCGCTCAACCCGAATGACCGCGCGCCTTGGCGAGCATTCTACCGACCAGGCCCCCGGAGTCATCTTTTTGCTTGCGCAATTTCTCCTGGAACAGGAAAGTCGAGGAGCCGATCTCGATCTGGTCCCCATTGCGGAGGCGGACCCGCGTCACGGGCCGGCCATTGACGCGCGTATCGCTGCCCAGGGGCAGGTCTTCCAGGTCGACCCCGCCGGCCACCAGGTGCAGCGCCGCGTGGCGGCGGCCGACCTGCGGATCGCGGAACAGGTAGATCTGGCTGTCCGGCGCGCTGCCGATGTAGGTGGGATTGCGGTAGAGGATGAACTGCTTGCCGGCAATGAAACCGCGGGTGACGCGGACCCAGCCGGTCTTGGCGGCGTTCTCGATCAACCCGGTGGCGACGCCCGCCAGGCCGCCGATCGCCATCAAAGCGATCAGCCGACTCACCTGCGCGCTGACCAGATACCCGATCGGATCAAAAAGCATCCCGCCCAGCATGCCGCCGATCAATCCCCCGGCGGCGCCGATCAGCAGCTTGCGCGGGTTTCGCAGAAGGACGCCGGGGCCGATGGTGAGGAACAACCCCAACACGCCCCAGGCCAGCATGCGGGCGATGATGTCGCGAAACGTGAAGTTGGTGGTGTCCCCGGTGTGGCTTCCTGCCGCCGCCTGATAGAGCCGGTCGACGAACAGCGATACGACCACGCCGCCCAGCAGACCCAAGCCCGCTCCCAGCGCGCCGTTGCGGACCAGCGCCGGCATGTTCCGTTCCGTGAGCGGTTCGGCGATTCCCAGGCACAGCGCCAGGAGCATCCCCGACAGTCCGAAGCTCACGACGTTCAGGGCAAATCGCTTGAGACTGGCGCGATGCCCCACCTGATTGAGCCGCTGCGTCTGCTGCTCGAAGGTCAAATGAGGGTCGGAAAGGATCGCGAAATAAGGGTTGTTGCGGACGCTGTTGCGGGTCGCCCCGAGAATCGATTCCGCATCCGCCTCCGTGAGCACGTGCTGATCGCGCAGAAACTCGATGTGTCGCATGCGGTGCAGCGCATCCGACGCCTTCTGTTCGGCCGACTGGAACTGCGTTACCAGCCCACATCCCCAGGCCAGAAATCCGCCGATCACCCCCAACACTGCCATGAAGAAAATGGTGTTGTGCATGAGGCTGAATCGGACCTGGCCGGCATCTTGTACTTGCGTGTCGTCGAGCTGGGCGTAAGCGCGGTTGCGACTGAGCGCCTGCTCCTCGCGCAGCCGCTGGTCAACCTTACGGGTTCCCAACTCATCCCAGGAAATCGTAATCGGATCGTTGGACATCCGCGGTTGCTCCTCCCAATGCGCCCTATCTGTTCCACCAGACGACAAACCCGATCAGCGCCGCCAGAAACCCGATTCCCGCACAGCCGATCGTCCATAGAGGAAAGGCCGCGCCTCGCCTGCCGGCGGGAACTTCGTGAAATTCCTCATGCCCCGGCGCCTCGGCCGTCGGCAGCGGTTCAAACTGCCCCGATTGTGGGCCCAGGTCCTCGTCGATCAGATACTCCTCGCGCACCGCTCGTCCGCGCCGCCAGACGAACAGCCCACGGTCCCCGCCCTTGGGATCGTCGACGAACGCGATCTGACACGGGCCGGAAAAAAAGTGCTCGTGAATGAACAGGTCCATGTCGGATAAAAAAATCCCGAACCCGGGATGCGAGTGATACCACCCCAGGATGCGCTGGCGGGGGAATCGCTCCTCCATCTGGTGATGGATGTCGGTCCAGGTTTCTGAGGTGAAGGTGACCTGGGCGTTGCGGCCGGCAGCGTAATTGCCGCGAAGGTTGGCTGCGACAAATCCCCACGGGCCGATTGCGTCACGGAACAACGTCCCGACCAGAACGCCGCACACTTCCACGTCGGGCTGGCTCTGGGCGTGAGCGCGAATGTCGTTGAGCACCGATCGGCGCATCAAGACCTGGTACGTTTCCCGACGGCCCACCACCCGCGGGGGCATCGGCCAGCGCGGCAGGTTCGCCATCTCGATCCGGTCGGCGTCCCGTTGCGGACCCGCCGGCGGCGACTCCACCGACACCGTCACGCCATGGCCCTTGCTCATTCCCATCGCAACGCCTCACAGTCCGACAGCGGCCCCAAAACCTCGGCGGCGTCCGCGGACAGCTCGAGGCCGATCGCCTTCGCTCCACAGCGGCCCATCACGATGTCGAACGGCGGAACGCCGATCTGCGACAGCGTCTGATCGAGAAAATCTTCGCTCCCCTCGATCTTGTAGAACGTCATGACGTCGCGCCGGACGTCCTTGCAATTGGGGCAGAACGCCTTGTCCGCCGAAACGCGGCCCAGCGAAGTGAACAACCGCTCCTCCCGCCCGCAACCCGGACAAACCAGCTTCTCCAGCACGTCGCGGCACAATTCCAGGTGTGCCGTCGGGCCCAAGCGCCGTCGAGCTTCGGCCAGCAGTGATCCGACGCTCATCGTCTTGGCGGCCGCCTCCAGCGAGACGATTTCCGGCAGGATTTCATGGCTGTAGCAATCTAACTTTCGCTGGTATTGAACCGAATAGGCTTCGGTGCTGAGCCCCTCGAACACCCAGCCACGGCCGGCGATCGTGGGAAGGCCGTGCAGCAGCTTGACGGCTTCCTGGCACTGCACCCCGGCGATGATCGAGCTGATGGTCGGGGTGGTCGGCGTTTTGCCGGCCTCCATTTCCAGCCGTGACAGCAGGTTGCACGACCGCCGCAATTGAAGCAGCTTCCAGTCCGTCTGCGACATCGTGCATTCGTAGCACGGACCGTCCGGCGCAAAAACCCGGGCCGTGCCTTGAATCTGTTCGATGGCGCCGTCGATCCACGGACGGTTGGTCTTCCAGCAGGCGCGATTGATCGCCAGCCGCGCTTCGCGGTTATCCAGTCCGCCGATCACCACGTCGGCCCAGCGAAAGACGCCAATTCCCAGGTCGTACACGACATTGCCGACGAAACTGTGGGCGCGGATCTCAGGGTAGATGCCGCGAGCCGCCTCGGCGGCGACCTCCGCCTTGTACCGGCCGCTGTCCAAGGTGCGATACAGGACCGACCGCGACAGGTTCGAGTTCTCGATCCGGTCCATGTCGGCGATTAACACATTGCCGAATCCCAAGAGCGAAAGGTTTTTGACGATCTCATTGCCCAGCGCCCCGGCGCCGATGACCAGCACTTTGGCCGCCGCCAGCTTCCGCTGGTCCCACCAACCAATCAAGCTGAATCGATGGAACCGGTCCTCCTGCGCCGCGAGGGTGTCTTCGCTTGAAATGCGCAGCGGCGGATGCAGGTTGATTTGATCTAACTCCTGATGCATGCCTGTCTTTCCCCCTTTCCCCTGTTTGGGGTGAGGGGACTTGGAGGCGCCTCTCCGGCGAAAGTGGTGGTGCTAGCCCGCCGTAATCTCCGGCTGAAGCCGCAGGACGTCGCCTTCCTTCACCCCGATATCATTCAACGTCTGGTCATCCAGCAATTGTTTCCCGGAAGAACGGTGATGCAGCTTGTAGCTCAGCGGCTGGCCGTCCGGAGCATACATCGGGAAGCTCAGCTTCTCCAGCAGCACCACCAGCAGCCGGTTTACCGGCGCATCATCGGGCATCTGCACGTCCTGTCGCTTATTGCCCGTGGCATCCCAGACTTGTACTTTGACCAGGCTCATCGTCAAACCTAAATTTACACAGCGAGAGTACAGAACCTTATCATAACTTCGGCGGTCCCGGCATTGTAGATAACCTCCCGCCCGCGGCAGCCCCGACCGTCCCGATATCATTCCTTCGAGCAATAATATGATTATTCGCCGGCCTCCCCCAAGCGTGCGGTTGCGATTGCCGATGAGCAGGAAGTGGATTTCATTTGGCCGCACGGCGGCTCTTAAGGTATCTTGAGAAATTACGGTGACGGTTTGAACCAGGGGAGAGCGAGTATTTTTCAGGAAAACCCCAGCCTTCTGGCCTCCGGCGGTTATGACAAGCCGACCCCTCGCCCCAATCGGGACCTGTTGCTTCCGATTCTCTGGCGACAGCGCTGGGTCATCGTCTTATCCGCGATCTGCGGTCTGGCGCTGGGAGTCGCTTATCAGTTCCTGGCCACGCCGGTCTTCACCAGCACCGCGCGAATGAAGATCGTACCGGCGGCGGGACGAAGCGGGGGCGATCAGTCCATCAGCGATTCCGTCAACGTCAATTACCTCAACACCGAAGCCGAGCTCATTCAGTCCCCCGTCGTGCTGGCCCTGGCCGCCCAGATGCCGGAGGTCAAGCCGCTCCTCGAAGGCGAGCCGGACAAAATCCAGTTCCTCCAGAAGTACCTCAGTGTCGAGCTGGGCAAGCGCGACACCGTACTGACTGTGGCGTTCTCCTCACCCGACAAGTTCGCCGCTGCCACCATCGCCAATTCGATCGTCTCTGCCTACAAGAAATATCAGGTCACGCCCAAGCAATCGACGCTCGGCGATGTCGAGCACCTCGACAAGGAAGTGGCGGACCTCGAAGCCCAGATTCAGCGCATCACCACGGAAATGAGCGCCCTGGAAAACGGGACCGGCGCGCTGGACCTGGGCAATCCGCAGAGCACGATCGCCCAGCGCCAGCTCGACGATCTGTCCAAGAGGCTCACCGAAGCCCGCCTTGAACTGGCGACGGCGCAAGCCAACAACGAAACCGCCGACCGGATCATCAAACGACTCAAGCAAAAAGGCGTCGACACCGACTCGATCGATTCCGAGATCATCGGTCTCACCCCCGAGCAGCAGGCGCGCCTTCCCAGCGACATTACGATGGTCCGGCGGCTTCTGGCCGATTCTCCATATATGGAGGGTCACCCGCAGCACAAGCGGCTCCAGGAACAGCTCGACAACCTCGAGCTCACCTACGCCAAGGTCCTCCAGAATCAGTTCGAACGCGCCAAGCTGAGTGTTAAGGCCTTCGAGGAACAGGTCGCCAAAGCGCAAACCGAAGCCAAAGCCGTGAGCATCGCTTCGCTTAAATACGCGCGGCTTCAGAAGGAGTGGGAGAACGACCAGAAGCTCAAGGACAAGGACCTCAATCAACTTCAGGAAGTGCGCTATGCCCGCGAGCTGGGCGTTTACCAGATCGACGTGTTTGAGGACGCGCAGCCGGAGCTCAAGCCCTCCTCGCCCAAGAAGCGGATCACTTTCCCCGCCGGCCTGATGTTCGGATTACTGGTGGGTGGCGGGCTGGCGTTCTTCCGCGACTGGCGCGACGACCGCTATCGCACCGTTGAGGAAATCAAGGAATCGATGGGCGTGCCGGTGCTGGGAACCATCCCGCGCATGCCCGAGGGCTTGCCCGCGCCGCTGGCGGGACAGCAGGCGATGCTCGAGCCCGCGTCCGCCGTTGCCGAGGCCTGCCGCACCATTCGCACCGCCATCTACTTCGGCGCGCCCAAGGACCGTTGCCGGACGATTCACATCACCTCCCCGGCTTCGAGTGACGGCAAGAGCACCCTCGCGGCCAACCTCGCCATCACCATGGCCCAGGCCGGCAAGCGCGTGTTGCTGATCGATGCCGATCTGCGCCTCCCCGTCCAACACTCGATCTTCGGCATTCATCATGAGCATGGTCTGGGCAGCGTCGTGTACGGCAAGGCCACGCTTGATCAGGCGATTCAGCCCACCGCCGTCAGCGGACTGGAAATCCTGCCTTGCGGCCCCAAGCCGTCGCATCCGACCGAGCTGCTCAACAGCCCGATGTTCAATGAGCTGCTCGAGGTGCTGTCGGACCGATACGACCAGGTGATCATCGACTCGCCGCCCGTGATGGGCATCGCCGACTCGCGGATCATCGCCGCTTCCTGCGACCTCACGGTGCTCGTGCTTCGCTCCGAGAAATCCACCCGCCGGGTCAGTGAACTGGCGCGCGATGGCCTCAGCAGCGTCGGCGCCAATCTCCTGGGCATCATCATCAACCAGGTCGATGCGACCGTCGACCACTCTTACGGCTACTACGATTACTCCCGCGCCCGTTCCCCGCAGGCCAAGCTCGCCGCCAAGAATTGAAGATCCGATGTCAGGTTCGGCCGGCCGCGCGTGCGCAGTCCAAGTCCCACTTTGACATTTTTCGCGCTGTCATCGGGCCCGCCGCAGCATATAACGGGCGTGACGGTTAGGTTAGCCGTCTACTTTGAAAGGAGACTCTATGTCACGCATGGGCGAAGGTCAGAATGTGGCGGATCAGGCTCAGCAGGTAGGCCAGAACCTGCGCGATCTTGGCGGCCAGGTCCGCGATGCAGCCCGCGAGAAGTATCAGCACCTCTCCGAGCAGGCCCAGGACTACTACCAGCAGGGCCGCGAAAAGGCCCAGGAATGGGAAGAGGGCCTCGAATCTTACATCCAGGAAAAGCCGCTTCAGGCCGTGCTCATCGCCGCCGGAATCGGCGTCCTGATCGGGCTGCTCTGGAAGCGCTCGTAAGCCGCCAGACTTCACTGCCGACTCACCTCGCCATGAGCGCCCAAACCCAAACACCGCGCCCGCCCGGCGAACGCTCTGATCCCGACGGGCCGCCGCCCGATGGCCACTCGGCCCCGGCCCATGCCTTGCGCGACGCTCTGGCCAGGTTTGCCCAACTAAGGGAATTCGTCGCTTATTACCTGGCCGTCCGCATCGACTCCCTCAAGGTGTCCATCCGGAACGCGGGACTCTACGCGGCGGTGGCGGTCCTTGCTCTGCTCGGCACAGCAGCGATGATCGTCACCGCCGTCGTGCTGCTTCTGGTGGGAGTCGCCGGGGCATTCGCCGAATTGTTCCCTGGACACCCGTGGCTGGGGGACATCATCACCGCCGCCATCTTTCTGGGTGTGGTCGCGGTCGGCCTATGGCTCGGGATGAAGATGCTGACTAACTCGTTCCGCAGATACCTGGTGCAGAAATATGAACGCCGACAATCCCGCCAGCGGCAGCAGTTCGGCAGCGACATCCGGCAAGAAGCCGAACGCACCCGATCCTGATGCGCCGCCGCAGAAACTCAGCGAGGCTGAGTTTCTCGCCCAGCAGGCGCAAACTGCACGGCTTGCCATCGAGCAGGCCTGGCACGACATCAAGTCGCGCCTCGGGCAGGGCGTCGATCCCAAGGCCTGGGCGCAAGAGCACCCCTGGATTACCGTCAGCGCCGCGGCGGTTGCCGGCTTTGTCGCTACGGCAACCCTGGTCCCTTCCAAGGAGCAGCAGGCCCTGAACAAGCTCGCGGCCATCGAACGGGCCCTCAACCCGGCCCCGCCCGAGGGCTCCAACGGCGACGGCAAGAAGGAAAACCGCAGCATCCTTGGCGCGATCCTGATCGAAGCGGTCGGAGCGTTACGCCCTGTCATTGCGAGCCTTCTGTCGGCAAACCTGGGGGGCGCGGCGCCGTCCGCCAGCCCTCCGCACCTGTCTGAACCGCCCCCCCGACAGTAAATCTACGCCATACGCCGGTTTGCGTGACCATCCTGCCCAGTTGTTACCCGTCGGAAGGGTGCCGTCTGTCGCGTCCAGATTTTTTGATTGCCCGTTTCTCGACATCGGGGTATTTTTGATCGTGTCCGACCGCCTTCGCTGGCGGTGCCAGTGGTGGACCAGGTCGGCTGCCCGTCCGCTCATCCCGAAAGCTGTGAATATGATTTCCGGTCGTCGCTCCCTGACGCGGCTGAGCCTATTGGCCGGAATCCTCCTGACCGCCTCTCCCGGATCGCTTGTCTCCGCACCCCAGGCCTCGCCCGCACTGCTAAACCAGCCGATGGCTCGCTACGACGCGCTTCGTCCGCCGGAGGTCCGCCTCCGCAAGCTCCACCTGGTCCGCCCTGACCTGATTCCTTATCCGATCGAGTACGAAGTCGTCTGCTGATCGCCTTACAATCCCGTTGATGACGATTCCGCAGGCGTACGAGCTGGCCGTTCAGCATTATCAGGCTGGCCGCCTTGCCGATGCCGAAGCGCTTCTCCGCCAGGTGCTGGCGCAGAATCCGAGCCACGCCGATTCCCTCCAGATGCTCGGCCTGATCGCCCATCAATTGGGCCACAACCCGCAGGCCATCGAGTTGATCCGCCGGGCCATCACCCTCACCCCCAACCACGCCGAGTATCTCAACAATCTCGCCCTGATCCTCGCTTCGGAGGGCCAATTCGATCAAGCCATCGAACTCCTCCGCCAATCCCTGTCCATCCGCCCGAACTTCCCGCAGGGCCTCAACAACCTCGGCACGCTCTACTCGGACAAGCTCCAGTGGGACGACGCGATTACGAGCTTTCGTGATGCCCTCTCCTGGCGTACCGATTACGCCGAGGCGCAGTGCAATCTCGGCAACGCGCTAAAAAACACTGGCCGGCTCGAAAAGGCAAGCGCCCACTACCGCGCCGCCGCCGACCTGCGCCCCGCGGACCCGCGCTTCGCCAGCAACCTGCTCTACCTGATGCACTTTCATCCCGACTTCACGCCGCTCCAGATCTTCGAGGCGCACGCGCGATGGAACCAGACTTTCGCCAGGCCCCTGGCCGCCAATATCGCGCCTCACGACAACGATCCCTCGTCCGATCGTCGTCTGCGGATCGGCTACGTCTCCCCCGATTTCCGCCAGCATCCGGTCGCCGTCTTTCTCGCGCCGCTGCTGGCCCATCACAACCACGAGCAGTTCGAGATCCACTGCTTCAGCGACGTCCGCGCCCCCGATGCGATGACCCGCCGCCTGCGTTCGCACGCCGACGCCTGGCACGAAACGCCGGGCCTCTCCGATGACGATCTCGCGGCCCTCATTCGTCAGCGGCGCATCGACATTCTTGTCGATCTCACGATGCACATGGAAGGCAATCGCCTGCTCGCCTTCGCCCGCAAACCCGCCCCCGTGCAGGCGACGTATCTCGCCTACTGCGGCACGACCGGCTTGGACGCGATCGATTATCGACTGACCGATGCCCACTTCGATCCCCCTTCGACAGTCTCAGGGCAGGCGCTCGATTCCGATCAATCCGTCTACTCCGAGAAATCCATCCGCCTGCGCAGCTACTGGTGCTACGAAGGCCCCGCCACGCCCCATCCCGTCGGCCCGCTCCACGCCGATGCCCGCGGCCAGATCACCTTCGGCTGCCTCAACAACTTCAGCAAGGTGACCGGGCCGACGCTGGCCGCGTGGCGGCGGATTCTGCATGCGGTCCCACCCTCCCGCCTGGTCCTCCACTGCGGCGAGGGTTCGCACCGCCGCGAGACAGCCACCGCTCTGGCCGCTCCGGACCGGATCGATTTCGTCTCCCGGCTGACACTGGACGATTATTTCGCCCAGTGGAATCAGATCGACATCGCCCTCGATCCTTTTCCCTACCCCGGCGGCACGACCTCCTGTGACGCCCTGTGGATGGGCGTGCCGGTGGTGAGCCTGGCCGGCCAGACCGCCGTCTCCCGTGCCGGCCGCAGCATCCTGACGACGATCGGCCTGCCCGAGCTGGTCGCCGGCACCGTCGATGCCTACGTGCGGCTCGCGACCGCCCTCGCCGCCGACCGCCCGCGTCTGCTGGGCCTCCGCCAGACGCTCCGCCCGCGCATGGAATCCTCCCCGCTGATGAACGCCCCGGCCTTCGCCCGCGACGTCGAATCCGCCTTCCGCTCCATGTGGCGCCACTGGTGCCAATCCACCCGTCGCTGACCTGGCCAATGTCCCGAAAATGTGGGGCCGCCGCCAAATATCCCAAATGTCGCACTTGTCACACCCAAAAAAGTGCGACATTCCGCGACATTCGCGACATTTGGCCTGCCCCATTTTTCGCGCGAAGCCAGAAGCTCGCCAGCCCGCCGCATCAGTCTCTCTTCCTGTTCCACTGATCTACTGCTCAACGTTCTCGCTCGCCCCTGGCGAGCGGGTGGCGCGGCGCACCTCAAAAAACCACGCCAAACCACGCCAAACCACGCCAAACCACGCCAAACCACGCCAAACCACGCCAAACCACGCCAAATCGCGCCAAATCGCGCCATTCATCGCGATTACTCTGGGGCTCGGCCCCAAACCTCGGAGTTTTCGCGCGGGCTGCCGCCGGCAGGAGTGGGAATCCGACGGTTCTCCGGACAAGTATGGATGTATCATTCCGCCCAAAAACTCAAAGAGCGCTTCATTTTGTATCATTTTGCATCATTTGCAGT
>DATHPP010000156.1:0-3922 GCA_035483795.1 Tepidisphaeraceae bacterium
GGCCCGCTGCGAGATCTCGTTGAACAATTTCGCGTTGTCGAGCCACTTCTGGGCCGTGCGGCCCGAAAGCTGCGGGCAGATGAGGAACTTGTTGCCCAGCGTCTTGTGCAGGTCGATCGTCCGCTGGAGGTTGTCGCCCACAAGCGTATTGAGCGCCGTGTGGGTACCGCAGCATTTGAGGCCGTTGTCGTCCAGGAGCTTGTGCAGCTCGTTGGGCTTTTTGTCCCAGCCGAAGTACCCGGCAAATTCGACCCCCTGGTATCCCATCTTTCCGATGGTCTCGATGGTGCCGACGAAGTCGTGCGGCAGCTCGTTGCGGACCGAGTAAAGTTCCAGCCCGATCGGGAGCTTCTTCACCTCCGCGGATCGGCCCACAGAGGGCATCGCCATGGAAAGCGCGGCAAGAGCCCCGGTGCGCAAAACGTCACGGCGGGAGAGACATGCTGGCATGCAGTTTCCTTTGTCTATCCGCTGTTACCGGCCGCCAGGCCGCGATGTTGCCGCAGCTGCCGGAAGTGCCAACCGGGACCTGGTCTCGTTCAACCTTTGCTGTCGGATGATGTCGGTGTACCCTGTGTCTCTGTGGCCGTCTGGACCTCACCGTAAGACAACCGCCATGGAATTCTTCTTCCACGAGCTGGAGAAAGATGTGCTGATCCTCAGCGCCGATGGGGGGCTCAACGCCGAGACCGGCGCCGAGTTCGTCCGGCAGCTCGACGTGCTGGTCGACAGCGGGCTGAGGAAGATCATCGTCGACTGCACGCACCTCCAATACATCTCGAGCTATGGCGTGGGTCTGCTGGTCCGACTGCACAACAAGCTCGCCGGCCACGGCGGCGACGTGAAGATCGCCGCTCCCCACAGCATGGTCCTCCAGGCCTTGAACATCATGCGCATGGGCGAAATATTCGGAATCTACCCCGACGTGAACCGCGCCAGGCTCGCCTTCCGCCCGAAGCGGGAAGCGTAATTAAGGCGCCTGGACGCGGAAATTCGTCCGTGCCCACATCGAAAACTTGGTCGGCTGCATCCCTGCTATTTTGTTCGCCAGCGCAATTCGGTCGGACGAATCTGAACCCAGGTAGGTATGCGCTTCCCAGTAACCAATCATCTCTGCTATCTCGGCGGCCCCTGGGAAGAAGGTGGCGAAAACCTCCTTCGGGACTCGTTTGAATGAAAATTTATGCCCCTGTCGATTCAGGGTCTCAACGATTTCGTTGAAGCTCAGAAAATCGCCGACGAGCGGCAGATACTCGCCATTGCCTGCCTCATCCGGGTGTGCGAATGCTCCAGCAACGACGTCGCCAAGTTCGCGAATGTCGCCCATGTGAAGGCAACGCACATTGGGATCAAGCGGAAGGGCCCAGCCCACGGATCCGTCGGCGTGCTTATGCGGAGCCAGAGCGCCCACAAAATTCTGGTAGTAACCCGGCGCGATGACGAACGTATGATGGGGAAAGCTAGCTTCCTTCACAATCCGATCAATCCTGGCCTTGCCGGTAAAGTGGGGAACGTCGAACTTGCCGCCGCTGATCGCTTCGACATCAGGCAGCGTCGACCAGACAAAGTGTTTGACACCGGCGGCCCTGGCAGCGCGTACGGCCGCCGTTGCCTGCTTGAGCTCGTCGGCGCCTGCTTCCCGAAAATCGGTGACTAGAAAGACGCCATATGCGCCTTTGAATGCAGCTTCGAGTGTTTCCGGGTGGTCCAGATCCGCTTTGACGACCTCGTCGGCGAGTTGGCGATGCTTCTCTGGATTGCGGGTCAGCGCCCGCACCTTGAATTCGCGGCTGGCTTGCAGGGCACGTACAACTCCGCTTCCCTGCTGCCCCGTTGCACCGAATACCGCGATCAGTTTTTTATCGTTGGATGACATGTCGATCTCCTTGTCACTTGTCACTTGTCACTGGTCATTCGAGCCACAAGTGACCAATGACAAGTGACCAATGACACCTTCAGTTCGATTGCGTTTGTGTCGCCTTACCGGGCCGCTGGACGCCTGAGCCAGGCGACCGTGCCGACGATCACCAGCAGCACGAGGGCCGGGACTGGACTTCCGCCCAGGATCGCCAGGTGCGTCACGATCGCCCCGAGCATGACCATCGCGAGCAGCAAGGCCCCATAGAAGGCTGCGCGGGGGACGAAGAGCGCAACGGCCCCGAACACCTCAAGTGCGCCGGTCAGATAACGAAACCACTGACCGGCTCCAATCTTGGCAAACATCTCGACCATTGCCGGTGCCGCGGCCAGCTTGCTCCCACCGGCCGCGAGGAACGCCAGTGCCGCCAGGCCCTGAAGTGCCCAGCAGGTGATGTTCAATCCCTTGGAAAGGGGTCGGCGAGCGGGCGAATAAGACAATGCGTTGGTACGGGTTGTCATGGCAGTCTCCTTGAAAAAGAGGAATAAGTTCCATTATGAACTGTTCAAATTAGAACTATTTGCCAAAAAAAATTCACTCCTCGGAAATATCAACAAAAGTCTGCTCGATTCGCCCCAGCAACCTGCGCAGCGTGCGCTGTTCGTCCAGGGAAAGAACGCCGAGCATCCTGGCCATTAAAGCTTCGAGCGCGGGCTTGATCCTGGCCAGGCGTTGTCGCCCGGCGTTTGTCAGGTAGAGGCGGTGCGTCCGCTGGTCCGCCGCGTCCATGCGACGCTCGACCAGGCCTTCGTTTTCCATCGCTTGAAGCGTCATAGAGACGTTTCCCTTGGTCACCAGCAGGCGTTGGGACAATTCCTGCTGGCTGATTCCCTCGCCAGCCCGCAGACAGAGCAGAATCTCAAGACGAGGAAGGTTCAGGTCGTGCTCCCGCGCTATTCGGGTGTGCGCGTCCGTGAACGACCGAACGATCCGCACCATCGCCAGCACGGCCCAATGGCCGGGATTGTCCTCGTCGTACCCGCGTAAGACACGCAGCCGGGTTTTACGTCCGGGTTCCATTGGTTCAATTCTAAACCATTAGAGCGGTGTAGTCAAGCACGGCCCTTTTCGTCATTTGTCCTCTTTCGGCATTGCGTGTCGCGAGCAACGCGACCGCCCGCACGGTATACTCATTCAAAGAAGCGTTTGACTGGAGCTGGAAATGCGTCGCTCGGTATCGCGGCCGTCATCGGGCCGCGGGGGCTTTACGCTGTTGGAATTGCTCCTGGTGATCGGCATCGTCGCCGCGTTGACGGCGCTGCTGTTGCCCACCATCGCCCGTGCGCGGGAAGCGGCGCGACGGGCCGCGTGTCTGGCCAACGTCCGCGATCTGACGCACGCGGCATTGCTTTACGCCGCGGACAATGATGGCGTTTTGCCAGACGCCTGCGGGACCAACTCGATCCAGAGCCCCAGTCCCCTGAGCCCACGATCGAATCAGGCGCCGCCCGGTTCCAAACCCACCCTCGCATTCGGCAGCACGCTCGTTCTGACGAGCATCGGTGGGGCGCTGGCGCCCTACCTGCCCGGCGATCCCGCCCGGGTTTGGCGATGCCCGGATTCCCCGGACAACGCCTTCGCCCTCACCGGCGTCAACCCGTACAGCGGTTTCAGCCCCGGCGACCCTTCGCGAAACATTCAGCCCGACAACTTTCTTCCCAGCTACCACTATCTGTGCGACAAGGAATGGATCCGCGACGCGGCCATCGGAGGCCCGCTGTTCACACAGGTGCGGCTGCGCGATTGGGCCGTGCGGAACGTGGCGGGATTGCGGATCGACCGCATCGCGCCGCTGGGCGGCAACGCAGCCGTCGTTTTATTCCACGACCGCGACAGCGGCTTTCACGCCGCCTCACCGCCCTCCGCGGCCAGCGGATCCGGAGGGGTCAACTACTACACGATTTACACCGCCCCGATGGATTGGCAGTACTTCGACAACTTCGGATATCTCGACGGGCACGCCGAGGGCCGTGCCTACCGGAACGTCGATGAATACCTCGCAAA
>DATHPP010000157.1:0-31523 GCA_035483795.1 Tepidisphaeraceae bacterium
CAAACTTCGTGTCGGGCTCCATCGCTCCAACTCGCGAACCGGCCTCGACCCGGCCCGTCGGCAACGATACTTTAACTGCGGGACGGCCCCATTTTCATCCTCTCAGGGTGAGGCGCCGCCTCATGAACAACTTCGTGGTGATGTCTCTTCTTACGCCAGCGTCGAATCGACGACGGCGAGCATGCTGCCAGTCTCGACGTATTTCACGCTGGTGAGGCCGAGCATGGATTTCACTTTTTCCGCGGGGACGTTCTTCATCGGGCCCGGCGATTCGGCCTTGCCCGGCTCGGGCTGGGGGAAGGCGGTCGAACGGGCCGTGTGGAACGTGATGTTTCCTTCGACCTTCTGGAGGATCTGATGAATGTGCCCGTTCAGGACGGTGACCGATCCGAATCGCTTGAGATAGCCCAGCGCCTGTGCGCTGTCGTCGGTGCCCCAGCCCCATTCGGGATAAATCGTCCAGAGCGGCACGTGGGCGAAAACAACGATCGGCGTGCTGCTGCCCAGTGGGGCCACGTCCTTCTGGAGCCACTCGAGCTGCTCAGTCCCCAGCGCCCCGAGCGCGGTCTTGCCGTTGCTCAAGTTCGCGACGTTGACCAGGCCGATGAAGTGGACGCCTTTGAAGTCGAAGCTGTGCCAGCCGGCGCCAAGCGTGCCCTTTCCGAAGCGATCCTTGTATTGCATGCCGTTGTCGACGAAGTAGTCGTGCTCGCCGGGCACGAAGAACGATTGTCCGGTCCGAATCGACTTCATGACCTGGGCCACGGTGTCGAATTCCTGGGGCTTGGACAGGTGGGTAAGGTCGCCGGTGTGGAGCACCAGCGCGGGCGGTGTCGGCAGCGCGTTGATCCGCGCCACCGCAAGTTGAAACGTCCCGACCACGTTGCCGTACACGCCCTTGTTGAAGCCGACGTGGCTGTCGCTGAGCTGCACGAAGCTGAAATCGCCCATCATGGGCGCCTGGGCGCCGAGGGCCCGGGACTGAAGGACCCCGTCCTTCATGGTCCACAGGACGCCGGCCCCGGCCCATGCCATGCACTTGAGAAATCCGCGGCGGTCGATGCCGTCGGCGGAACGGTCTTCTTTGATGTAATCCGACATCGCTGTCTCCTTCGAACGGGTTGAATAAATGGGACTCATTTCACGATGACGGTGCCCGTCATGTGGGTATGGACCTTGCAGTAGTATTTGTAGGTGCCCGGCTTGGTGAACTTGAACGAGTAAGTCTGGTCGGTGTCCAGCGCCTTGGAATCAAAGGCGGGTGGCTCGCCTTTGCCGGTGGCGGTGTGGGGAACATCATCGTTGTTCACCCACGTGACCGTAGTTCCGACGGACACGGTCAGCTCTTTGGGGCTGAACTTGAAATTGTCGATTTTGATCCTGGGTGCATCGGGCGCCGCGGGCTGGTCCGCCGACCAGGAGGTCATCGCGGTAAGCCCAACAATCGCCAGCATCATTCCGATTCGCAGGTGTTTCATAACTCGCTCCCTTGTTTGCCTGTCCATTGCCAGACAGCGGGGAGAGGCGAGTTATTCCAGGCCGGCTTAATTTCGAGTGGCCGGCGCGGGAGCCGATTGGAAAAGCTGCGAGAAGCGATTGAGGTCGGGGCCGGCGAGGTCGGAAACGGCCCAGAACGTCATGCCGTCAGAGGTCCAGTGCACGAAATTGAAGCCCCGCTGGGCAGCGAAGCTTTGCCCGCTGTCGCCGGGCCAGATGAAGAGGTTGATGAGGTGATCGCCATGCTTGTAGATCAGCACGGCTACCGGACGATTCTCGAGATAATCGAGGCGTCCGCCGACCAGGGGAAAGTCGGGCGCCAGTTGCCGTACCGGCGGGGAAAAATCGATGTGCGTGTCGAACCAGGGCTTGACCGTGTGCTGATTGGTCGAGACCACGTCCATCAGATGGCCGGGCTGGAGCGAGCGCAGATGAGCAGTCAGGACCTCGGCGACGACAGGATTCCCGCGCTGGCCTTGCAGCGTGAAGAAAAGGCCGAATGCCAGGACGATCATGGCCGCCGCGGCCACGGCAACGCCCCACCAAATCTGCGGCGACCGTGCCTGCCTCCGGGAGAGGGTTGGGGTGAGGGCGTACGTCGAGCGACCCTCCTCCAGGTTCCCCTCACCCCTGCCCTCTCCTCTTCGAGCCTGAGCCTCAGAGCCGAAGGCCGTAGGGAGAGAGGGTAAATGCACGGCGTTCGCTGAGAGCGCCCGGGTCGCGGCTAAAACCCGCACGCGCAGCTCGGGAGGCGCTTTGTAGTATTGCGCCGGATTCGAGACGGCGGTCCTGACCGCCCGCACACTTTCCAGCGAATCTTTGCAATGACTACATTCCCGCAGGTGCAGATCGAGCTGGCGCGCGGTGACGATATCGAGCTCATCGTCAACGTAGGCGTGAACGAGTTCGCCGACGTCACGGCAATTCATGGCAGGTCCCTCACGGCATCCGGCTCGGTCAGCAGCACGGCGAGGCGCTGGCGTCCGCGGGCCAGACGCGACATCACGGTGCCGATGGGCACGTCCAGCGCCGCCGCGATCTGCTTGTAAGACAACTCTTCCATCTCCCTCAGGACGATCACGCTGCGCAGGTCGGTCGGCAGCAGCTCGATCGCCTCGCGGACGCGTTGCGCATCGGCCGCCCGCAGCAATACGGCCTGCGGATCCACCCGATCGTCGGCCGCCTCGAACAGCTCTTCGTCCAGCTCACGCGCTTCCTTGCGGCCCTTGTTCCACGTAAACGACACGTTTCGCACGATGGTCAGCAGCCAGGCACGGGCATCGCCCCCGCGGAACTGATCGAACGCACGAAAGGCGCGAACGCAGGCGTCCTGCACGACGTCCTGCGCGTCGTGGTCACTACGGGTGAGCCAGCGCGCGAGGTTATACGCCGCGTCCAAGTGGACCAGGACGGTGGATTCAAAATGCTCGCTCGTCGGCGGCTGGGCCACGCCGGGTCCTCTTACCATTACTAGACTGAGGCCGGCGGTGCTTTATTCGCGACCGCCGGCCTACAGGAGATCGGTGCTGGGCAATCATAGGCACGACATGCGGAAAAAGGCTTGGAAGCCTCACTCATTACCAAACCGCAACGGGCGGAGCGTTATTCACGACTGAAAACTTTGCAGAGGATGGGGAGGTCCGGCCGCGGTGCAGCGGGTGCCGCACGACTCGTTCACGGCCATCCACCACGCGCCGCACCAGAATCTGCCGGAATCCCAGTGACCGCAGCAACCGAACGACCGCCCACGCCTGTCGGCGGGTGGGCGGCGTCGTAACCAGGGAGAGCTCCACCGTCCCGCGCCCGGTCGGCTTTGCGATGCAGCACCAGTCATACGGGTCACCATATTCCCAGGCGTCCGCGCCGACGCGGATCTCGCGGGACCCGGCAGGAACAAGCTGTGCGTGGGCAAAGGCCATGGTTCAGCCGACGTCCATTCCGGCCGCCGCCAGGAAGAATTCCAGCATCAGCCGCTCGAACCGCCCCGCCTCCTCCAGCACCTCCGCGCGGCGATCCGCCGGCAGCATCGCCACCTGCTGATTCACTTCCGCCGCATGCTCGCGGTCGACCAGAACGTGCCGCCCGACGTAGCGTACCGCCCGATCCACGCCGTCAGGAAGCAGCGCCGCCGGATCGAGCATCGGGGAGAGATTTTCGGCAACGTATGAGATTCCCAGGACCAGGTACGGCTTGGGGCCGTTGGCCACTTCCTCGATGTGACGAATCAGACGCCGCGTGGCGGGAATGGCCGAAGGCAATTCCTCCCCCAGATCGCGCAGGTCCTGCTCGGCCCATTGGTGGTGCCCCTGCTCCTGGCGCGCGTGCCGCGCAAACCAGCGAGCCAGAGCGGGGTCGTCAATTCGGGAAACAACCTCCCGCAAATGCGATTGGGCAGCGGCACTGAAATGATACAGTTGCCCGAGCAATCCGACGTATTGACTGCGCGTGAGCGGGCAACCGTCTAACACCGCGTGAACTTGGTCGGCCAATTCGGTTGGCATGATCGATCTCCGTAAGAAAAAAGACGAATCCGGCTCAGGGCGCGTCAGTGACGGTCGTCCGAAGGACCGCGACGGACGCGATAGCGGATATCAGGACGACCGCGACGACGAGCACATAGATGCCCAGGACTCGGAAACGATGCATGATGGCTCTCCAGTGATTCAGTCACGCTCGGTTTCAGAGGGCAAAATGGTCCGTGTGAATTCGGCGCGGGCTGACACCCATCCGGCGCAGGCCGCGCACCAGGACGGTCGTCATTGGCCCCGGGCAGCAGAGATAAAAGGCTTTGCCGTCGACGCCGTCGCACAGGCGGGCGAGCCGCTCGGCGTCGAGTCTTCCGGTTTCGCCCGGCCAGCCCGGCGGAGCGTCGGAGAACACATGGACCACCGTCAGCAGCGGAAACGCGCCGGCTGCGATCTCGCGCAGCTCGCCGGCGAACACCACGTCCAAGGGCCGCCGGCTCGCGTAGATCAGCAACACGGAGCGAGGCTCCTGGCGATCGCGCATGTAGCGCAGCATGCTCATCAGCGGCGTGATTCCGACGCCCCCGGCCACGAACACCAGATCTTCGTCGTCCGGATGCAGCGTATGTGAGAACCGGCCGAAGGGGCCGTGCACCGTGGCCCGGTCGCCCGGACGGGTGCGGTCGATCAGGGCCGTGAACGTGCCGCTCTCCTTGATCGTCAGGCTGATCCGGCCCGACCGCGTCGGGCTCGAGGCGATCGTGAATGGGTGCTCCTCCGCGGGAAGCTCGGCGCCGTGCAGCCGCAGAAACTGGAACTGCCCGGGCACAAAACGCAGCGGGCGGCCCGGTTGAGATTCGAGCACCACCGTCCACACCCGGGGCGCTTCCTCTTTGAGGACGACGACGCGAAAGCCGCGCCGAAGCAGCAGCCGGGGACGTATCGCGCGGCTGAAAAGCCAACAGCCCGCGGCGACGGCGATCACCACCGACCAAACGATCGTCGCGCCGATGGGTTCGAGGCCAACGGCCAGGGCATGGGCGAAGCCCAATCCGAGCAAAGCAAGGGCAAAAACATTGTGCAGGCGCCGCCACTGCGTATACGGAAGGCGCAGCGCGCGCCGCCAGAGGCTGATGATCACCTGCACGAGCAGTATCGCCAGCGCGGCGCGGCCGGCCCAGATGCACCAGTGGACGTGCACTCGCGTGATCAGCGACCACCCCTCAGCCGATGCGACCAGCAGCGGGTGCAGGCAGAGCAGCGTCACGGCAATCAGGGCCGTCGCGCGGTGAAACACGAGCAGCAGGTCGAGCCCGAACGGCGCCTCGATCCAGTGCAGGCGTGCCGTGATCACGAACTGAAGCGCGATCATGGTAAAGCCCACGACGGCACAGTCGACGCCCACTTCGGCGAGGCGCGGGTGATCGGATTCCGGCTTCAACGCCGCCAGAATCGCCAGCGGCGTAAGCGCCAGAATCGGATAGATCGCCGCCAGAAATATGCCCCACGGCCTCCGGGCAAACCACGAAGGGCCGTCGTCCGGATCGCGGTCGATTTCGGCCAGTCGCTCGAGCAGGGCCGCCCCCGGGCGGGCGTTTCCGTTCCCGCCGTTTATTCCCGCCGGTTCGATGCCGTGTTCCAGCCTCATGGCAACCTTTCCAGGCCCGCGCCGCGACGCCTCAGAAATCGTTCGAGAACCATTCTTCTGTGGATGACCGCGCGCACCAACCGCTTTATTCCCGTAGTGAATGACCCACCTTATCGGCAAGCCGGCGAGAAAATCGTTCTGCATGTCTTGCAGTGCATCGTCGCGCGTTCGTCAGCACGATCGACGGTGAATTCAACGCCAGGCGGAATAAACGCGCGCGGAGGCGAGTCATGTGCGTGAGAACCGAGGTGAGAAGGCTTTCTTGCGCGACCCCGGTCGCGGAAGCCGGAGGCCTCGTAGCGCCATCGCGTCCCAGAAGTGAACTGGATGAACCGCATTCGGTTTGAGAGATCGTCCATGCCGGCAAGATTATCGACGACATTTGTGTCGCTGGGTGTATCGCTGGCGACCTGTGCACTGCTGACTGCGGGCGACGTTCCGAATACCGACTTCGCGTCGGTGATGAGGCGGATGGAGAGCGCGAAGTCTGAGACGATGCGACGGCAAATGACTCTTCTGGAGGAGCGTTATGACCTGAGTGACCGCCCGGCGAAAGACGCGAAGATGGACCGCAGCAAGCCGATACAGGAAGGCGTGCGCGTGAAGCTGCCCGCGGGCCTGACGTGGGAGAAGCTGGCCGGCATGTCGCCCGAGCAGATTCGCCGCGAGAATGTGTTTCCCCAGGGTTTCCGCCCGCTCCCCCACGCCAACCATCCCGAGGGCGGCATGGTTTTTCCCAAGTCGCAGATCGACGAGATTCACAAGCAGGTGGCGCGGGACCTGTCGCGTTTCGACCTCGACTTCGACATTCCCGAGCATTTTCTTCCGGAATATCCGCCGGCCATTTACCTGACGACCCGTCCCGAGCTTGGCGACGTCTCGCAGGGCAAGCTGGTGACGCTCGACAATTACTACGAATTGTTCGGCAACACCCTCAATCCCAAACAGCTCGACGGACTTCGGCTGCTGCTGACTCCGTTCCCGCAGCAGCAGTTCAACGCGACCGACGATCGCCGGTCAGTGCGGCCCAGTCAGGGCGTCACCTGTTTTGACTGTCACGCCAACGGTCACACGAACGGTGCGTTTCACCTGGTGGGCGACATCCGCCCGCAGGAGTATCGCCGCCGCATCGGCACGCCCAGTCTTCGCGGCGTGAACAGCCAGCGACTGTTCGGCTCGCAGCGGGCGCTTCGCACCGTGGAGGATTTCACCGAATTCGAGCAACGCGCCGCGTATTTCGACGGCGACCCGCAAACCGCCGCCAAGAAGGGCATGAACATGTTGGACCGCGGCCAGCAGGTCCACGAAATGGCCGAGTTCGAGGAATTGCTCGACTTCCCGCCGGCCCCGAAGCTCGATGTTTACGGCAAGCTCGACCCGAAGCTCGCCGACGAGGCGGAACTCCGCGGGCAGGCGCTGTTCTTCGGCAAAGCCAACTGCGCCGTGTGCCATAGCGGCCCCTACTTCACCGACGGCTTGATGCACGACCTGAAAGCGGGGCAATTCTACGAGCCAAGGCTCGTGAACGGCCGGATGGACGCGGCGGGCGGACCGGTCAAGACGTTTTCGCTCCGCGGTATCAAGGACTCACCGCCGTACCTGCATGACGGCCGGCTGCTGACGCTCGACGATACCGTCGAGTACTTCAACCTGGTGCTGCAATTGAAGCTCACGGGCCAGGAGAAGAAGGACCTGGTTGCATTCATGCAGGCGCTCTGACGGAACGAAAGCGCTTTCGCACAGAACGCAGCTCGATTGAGTTCCGAGAGTAACCTTTCCCGGAGGATGCACCCCCATCCTCCGTTCCCCGCACGGGCGGGAGCCAGGCCATGGCTCTCGCCCGTTCTTTTCGGCGTACCGGAGAACCCTGATGCCCGAGCGCGCGCCTGGGCTGGCTCCAGCCACACAGGGAATACAAGCGCGGGCGGCGCGGTCTGTGACATTGAAACCATGACTCCTTCCCTGGGGTGGGAGTGATTGTCGCTCCCGCCCCTTCTTTGGACTTCTGCCGACGGGCGCAACCGGCCCACTTCGGCGGCAGCCTGGCTGACGGCGCCGAATTCCTCCGCTGGCGATCGACAACTCGGACAAGATTGCTGTGCCCGGAAATGAGCAGGAATGAGAGGTCATCCGAAAGTTCTGCTGGTGAAATCCTCGGCAGGCCTTTTTGAACTGTTCGGGCAGCCGGGGCTACAATGACCGACCTCGGACCTCGGCATGACCCCCTCATTCCTTTCCGACAAATTCGCCGCCGCCCTTCCGTACGACCGCTACGTCCTGACCGGCACCGAGGAGCAGCAGCGACGGTGGAAACAGGTGTACGACGTCGCCGCACTGAACGACCGGCAGAAGCAACTGATCGGCGGGTTCGTCCGCGAAATGAACGTCCTGATCGTCAGCGGCATCTGGTGCGGCGATTGCGTTCAGCAGTGCCCGCTGCCTCAGCGCATCGCCGAGGCCAGGCCCGATCGAATTCACCTTCGCCTGCTCGACCGCGACCAGCACCGCGATCTGGCAAACCAGGTTCGCATCAACAGCGGCGACCGCGTGCCGGTCGCCCTCTTTCTGGCCGAGGACTTCGAGTTCTGCGGCGCCCTCGGCGATCGCACGCTCAACCGCTACCGGGCGCTGGCGCAATCGCAATTGGGGGCATCGTGCCCGATCGGCATCGCCCCGCCCAGCGCTGACGAGCTGGCCGGCACGCTAGCCGACTGGGTCAACGAGTTCGAGCGAATTCAACTCATGCTGCGTTTAAGCCCGCGACTGCGACGGAAGCATGGGGATTGAGCTGCCCCGTGACACGGGTTTTCAACCCGTGCTGGCAACGTGAAATCGAGAATGAATTGCTCAGAGCGCCGTCTGCACGGGTTGCAAACCCGTGTCACGTGAAACCGACTTCACCGCCGCGATGGCGTAGAACGGCCGGCCCTCCCGGCGATACTTCCGCTCGAAATTGGTGCCGACAAACTCTCCTTCGCTGGCCGAGCCGGGGCGGTTGTAATCGATGACCGTCAGCTTCGAGGCTTTCACCACGGTTTCGATCTGCTCGAAATAATCCTGGTGATCGGTCACGATTTGCACACGGCCGCCGGGGACGAGAACACGCTCGACTTGACGCATGAACGGCTCCTGAACCAGGCGCCGCTTGTGGTGCCGCGTCTTGGGCCAGGGATCGGGAAAGTAAATGTGCAGCACCGACAAACTCCCGTCGGCGACGAACTCGCTCAGGAAATATCCCGCCTCGGCCCGCACCGTCCGGACATTGGAACAGTCGTTCCGACGCAGGCGATCGCTCGCGTAACGCCAGTACCAGCGCGCCCACTCGATTCCGAAAAAGTTGACCTCCGGGCGGGCCCGGGCCTGTTCGGTCAGAAATGTCCCCTTGCCCATCCCGATTTCCAGCTCGACCGGCTGCTCATTGCCGAACAGCTCGCGCCAATCGATGGGTCGGGAGAGCCGTTCGACATCGAGCCCGATCGGCTCAACAATCAATTCGTGGTCCACCTGCATACGAAGCGGATTATAATGTGGCGCAGTCGCCTCGACTGTGTTCCGATGAAGGCGGAAAGCATTTCAATGCCACCGTCGCTCCAAACTCGAGCGGAACTTATAGCTCGCATTCGCCCTCGGAATTCATGTACAATCATTGATGCCAAAGGGTCGCCATGAGATTTACAATAGCTGTTGTCGCCGGAATGTTGCTGGCCCTGCTGCCGTGCCGCTGGACGCGGGCACAGGAGGCGGCGCCGACCAGATCCGGCGAGCCGACGGCGATCGTTTCCCTCACGGGCGAGATCGATGACTATAGCGCCAACGACCTGATCCGCCGGTTCGACCGCGCCCGCGATATGGGCGCCAAAACCATCATCATCGACATCGACAGCCCCGGCGGGCTGGTGACGTCGTCCCTGGACATCTCCCGCCACCTCAAACGCGACAGCGACGTCCATACCATCGCGTTCGTCCGCGACAAAGCGTATTCCGGGGCGGCGATGGTGGCGATGGCCTGCAACGAAATCTGGATGGCGCCGGCTTCGGCGCTGGGCGATTGCGCGCCGATCATCTTCAGCCCAGCGGGGCAATTGGAATCGCTCCCTGCCGCCGAGCGGGCCAAGCAGGAAAGCCCGATCGTGAAGGATTTCGAGGACAGCGCCCGCCGCAACGGCTACAGCCCGGTGCTGGCCGCGGCGATGGTCCAGGTCGAGCGCAGCGTCTACTACATCCAGAACGACGCCGGAGAAAAGAAGATCGTCGATGAAGCCGAATATCAAACGCTCACCGCTACCGGCAAATGGAAGCCAGTGCCCGGATTCGATAACCCGATTGACGGACCCAAAACCCTGCTGACGCTTTACACCGACGAGGCGATCGCGCTGGGGCTGGCCAAAGGTAGGGCCAGCTCGGCGACGGAGCTGGCCGCTCAGCAGGGCGATCGTCTGGTCGCCGATCTGCGACCGGGCGTCGGGGAGAAACTCGTCGAGTTTCTCAACAATACGGTCGTCCGATCGCTGCTTTTGCTGATCTTCCTTCAGAGCCTGTACATCGCCCTCAGCGCCCCCGGCCACGGCGCCGCCGAGGCCGTCGCGGTCGTCTCACTGGGCGCGCTGATCGGTGTGCCGCTCCTGACCGGCTACGCCCAGTGGTGGGAAGTCGCGGTAATCTTCCTCGGCCTTGGCCTGGTGGCGTTCGAGCTCTTCGTCTTCCCCGGCCACTTCGTCTCGCTGATCGTGGGAACGCTCATGGTCCTGTTCGGACTGATCATGACGTTCGCGGGCAAGGAGCCGAGCGGCATCCCAGGCTGGCTCCCGAGCATGGCATCGACGTGGCACGGCATTCAGAACGGGCTGGCGGCGGTCGTGTCGGCGATCTTCGCATGGTTCCTGCTCACCATGTGGCTGCGGCGCTATCTGCCGGCCATCCCCTATTTCAACAAGCTGATCCTGACCGCGACCACGGGAAATACCGACGAGCTGGTGACGCGACCGCCCAAGGCCCAGGAGAGCTGGCCATTTGTCGGAACCATCGGCAATACGGTGACGGACCTGCGGCCCGGCGGGTCGGTCGAATTCCCCTTCGGCGACACCACCCGCACCGCCGCCGTCGTCAGCCTCAACGGCTACATCCCCGGCGGAACGAAAGTCGTCGTCGAACAGATCGAAGGCAGCAGCGTCCGCGTGCGACCGATCTAGGAAAGAATGGATTGAAAGGACTCCCATCATGAACCCGGCTTTCATTGCCGTTCTCGTCGTCCTGCTGATCGTCTTTCTGGTGGTCTTTGTGATCATCAGCCAGTTCATCGGCCTTTACGTCCGCTCCTACGTCAGCGGCGCGTCCGTCGGGTTGGTCGAGCTGATCGGGATGCGGCTGCGGAAGGTCAATACGCTGGCGATCGTCAATTCGCGCATTCAGGCGCATCGCGCCGGATTGGCGATCTCCACCGCCGAGATGGAATCGCACTACTTGGCCGGCGGTAACGTGCAACGGGTCATCAACGCGATGATCGCCGCCACCAAGGCCAACATCGACCTCCCCTGGCAGACCGCGACGGCGATCGACCTGGCCGGCCGCGACATCCTCGACGCCGTGCAAACCAGCGTGAATCCCAAGGTCATCGACGTCCCCAATCCCAGCTTCGGCCAGCCCACCATCGACGGCGTCGCCCAGGATGGAATTCAGCTCAGGGTGAAGGCCCGCGTCACCGTCCGCACCAACATCAAAAGCCTGGTCGGCGGGGCCACCGAAGAAACCGTCATCGCCCGCGTCGGCGAAGGCATCGTCAATGCCATCGGCTCCGCCGACGACTACAAGCACGTGCTGCGAAATCCCGACTCGATCTCCAAAGCCGTGCTGAACAAAGGGCTCGACGCCAATACCGCCTTCGAGATTCTTTCGATCGACATCGCTGAGATCACGGTCGGTGAGAACATCGGCGCCAAGCTCGCCGCCGACCGGGCCGAATCCGACAAGCGGCGTTTCCAGGCCGAGGCCGAGCAGCGCCGCGCCATGGCCGTCGCCAACGAGCAGGAGAACGTCGCCAAGCAGGCGGAGAACCGCGCCCAGGTCGTGCTGGCCGAGGCGGAAATCCCGCGGGCCATCGCCGACGCCTTCCGCAGCGGCAACCTCGGAGTGATGGATTTCTACCGCCTGAAAAACATCCAGGCCGATACGACCATGCGGGAGTCGATCGCCAGACCGGGAGATGGGACCAAGTCGTGAACCTTGAAAGGAGAGCGTAGAACCTCAATGGCTGCGCCTGATTCCGCGCCTTTCGTGGTACGGCTTTCTAAGCCGTGGACGAGGGGGAACAAAGACACAAGACGGCATTGGTGTGGGAAAGCCAAGTTTCACAGCGCGAACAACTCCCTGCTGCCTGGAAAGAGGTCTCGGCAAGGCAGGTCGGTTTTTCCACGCCAAAACCGGCGCCGGTTGAACGACTTGGTCCGTCCACGGGTTACAAACCCGTGCCACGTCGAAGAGGCGCGGAATCACGCACCGTCAACATAAGACAAAACAAGCGAATTTCTTACGTTCCACGTTCTACGCTCTTACGCATTGCCATGGACCTGTTCGAAATCATCCTCCTGATCGTCAGGGCGTTGTCGAAGCCGAAGGAGCCGCAGCTCCCTTCGCTGACGCCGCAGCAGGCGGCGGCGCAGCAGGCGGCGATGCAGCAACGCCTCGCCGCCATGCAGAGAGCCATGACCGAGCAGCAGGCCCGCGTGCAGCCGAAAAAGAAACCCGCCACGCGCCCGGCCGCCGCCAAACCCGCATCAACCACGCGGCCTGGGCCGGTCCCGCAACCGACTTCGAGGACTTCCGTACCGAGCACGACTGCAATCGCCGCAGCTTCAGCCCCGCGCCGCACCGCGGCGGCATCGGGGCTGCTGGTCCCGCTGGTTTTGGGTGAAATTCTCGCCCCGCCGCTGGCCCTGCGCCAGCCGGAGCTTTAAGCCATGCCGCCGCTATCGCACATCCTCGCCGACAACGATGAAAACTTCGGCAAGCTGATTCTCTTTGCGATCATCATCGTTATCTGGGCGGTCAGGGCGATTGCGAACGTGGCAAAAAGTTCCGGCCAGAAAAAGCCATCACCGCCGCCGATGCCGGCTGCGCGACCGGTTGCACCCCGCGTGCCGTCTCCGATCCAGCCTCGGCCCAAACCTCTGGTCGCGGCGCGTGCCAAGCCCGTTGTGGTGGCGCGTCAGGCCGCCAGGCCATTCAAAGCGGTTGTGCCGGCGGCGGGTCGACGGTTGCCGCCTCTCCCGTCGCTGGTCCGCCCGCCTGCACCGGCCCAGCCGGGAGCGCCGGTCGCACGGCCTGCTGCGGTCGCGGCGCCGGCCCGGGTGCCCATCAGGCAACCCATTCCGGCAACTGCGCCGCCGAGCGTGGGCATTGTGCGATGGGCTGACCGCCAGACCGTCCGCTCGCAGTTTATTCTGTCCGAGGCGCTTCAGCCGCCGCTGGCGTTGCGCACGAGATCTCACCTGCCGTGATGGCTTCGCTGACGCGGAAAAAACCCGACCGGCAGGCGCAGGCAGACCGCCCAGCCGCTGCGGCGCCGGTGCAGTTGTTCTGGATCGCGGCGCTGGCGATCCTGGCCATCTTCATCGCTCAGCTCTGGGCGTATTTCACGCAGGGTTATTACGCCGGGGTTGACGAGGCCACTTACTTTCTCACCGCCAAGGCGCTGGCGATACACAACTCCCCTGCCGTTCACAGCGCCGATCCGCTGTTGTTCATGCCGGCCAACATGAACGAGCTTCGGCCCGGCGTGTTCTACCAGAAATATCCCATCGGCTTTCCGCTGCTGGTGGCGATCGGCTACAAGATCGCCGGCCAGCTCGGCGCGTTCCTGGTGAACCCGATCCTCGGCTGCGTCGCGCTGGCGGGGGCGTTGGCGCTTGCCTGGGAACTTGCCGGTAAATGGGCAGCCATCCTCCTGGGATTCCTCCTGGCACTGCATCCGCTGATGGTCTGCTATTCGACCAGCGCGCTGAGTCACATGACCGACCTGGCGTGCGTCGTCTGGGGACTGTGGTTCCTGTGGAGATGGGGCGAACGCGGCGGTCCTGCCTGGGCCTTGGGCGCGGGGCTGCTGCTGGGGTATGCCGTCTCGATCCGGTACACCGAAGCGGTGCTGGCTCTGGTGGTATTGTGGGTCACATGGAACAGGATCATTGCCATCCGGCGCAGCGCCGCTCCTCTCCCTCCCCCGGTATTCCGGGGGAGGGCTGGGGAGGGGGTTCACGGGAGCGCCTCTTTCCAAACCCCCTCCCTAACCCTCCCCGGGGGAGGGAATCAGGAAGCAGCGCCCTCGCACGCAAGAGTGCTGTTGGAATTGGGAGTCACGGGCGTGGGCGCGACCGTCGCACTGATTCCCCTTATGGTATTCCATTGGGCCACATACGGTTCGCCGCTGCGAACCGGGTACGGCCTGACCCGCGAATCAACCGCCTTTTCCTGGCAGGCGTTCGCGTCCCATGCCGGGCTGGTGCTCAAGGACCTGTTCCATCCCGGCTTCGGGCTTCCGGCGTTGGTCGTGCTGTCGGTCGCCGGGCTGCTCGTCTGGGTCGTGCGATGTTTCGGCGTCCATTCATCGCAACGCCGGAACGCGAAGATCGCCGTGTTCCTGCTGCTCTGGATCCTGCCGACGCTGCTGCTGTACACGGCCTACTACTGGTCCTCGCCCCACCCGACGCTGTATATGCGGCTGTTTCTCATCGCGCTGGTCGGGATCGCGATCGCCGCGGTCATGATCATTGGGGCCATTGGACGAAACCGGCGATGGCTGGCATGGGCGCTGGCGGCGTCGGTCATCGCCGCCGGGCTGATCGGCCGGCTCTATCCATTGGCCGGGGAAGCCGGCGTCCGGTCCGCCGACGACACGCTGCTGGCCAGTGCCGACCTGGTCTGGATCGCCCAGGAAGGCACCGTTCTGGCGCGGGCCACGGTCCCGGCGGACGCGGTGTTGATCGCCGACGACTGGATGGCTTACCCGGCGGTCTTCGCCACCGATTGCCAGATTCTTTCGCCCGGCGATTTCGACGAAGACCAGGTCGCCAAACGAATGGCGACCGCCGCCGGCCCCGGCCCACTCGAACTCAATCCGCTGCGGGCGAGCCGGTACTTCCCGCTGGTTTCGGGAAAATCGCAGTCCCAGCTCGATGCGCTGCTGCGGCAGGAAATCCGCAGCAAGCTCGCCGAAGGCCGCATGGTCGCGCTGCTGACCCCCGACAGGAGCCTCAATGGGCCGCCGGATCCCCCGCACAACTGGGCCAGACGGCTGAGTCCAGACCTGGGGCTGAAACAAATTGCCACTTCACAAAATGCGTATTGGAGGGTGTATCAAATCTTCGAGAGGCCATCTAACGGGCCGTGAATCCTTGTCGAAATCGCGTCTCCCGTTTTCCCTCAGGTTTGCCGGCAAAAGCGTCTGACCAGGCCGAAGGCGACGATGCCCAACACGACGCTCAAACCCGTCCAGAGGGCCGCCGGCAGCGGCGCCGCGGAGGGCGATCCCGCCGCCGTGAGCGAAACATTGTCAATGAGGTCTCCTCCGCCGGCGAACTGAAGATTGACGGGTTGGAAGGACAGAACCGAATTTGCACTGGTTGCCACAAAGCTTTCCGTGAAATTCTGGAACTGCGCAACCCCCGTGTCTTGAACCGTGAATTGCTGTGACGGGTTCCCGGTAAACCCAACGGCGACCGTATTGGCGCCGGTGCCGGGGCGGTCGGCAAGGTAGAACGACAGGAGGTAATCCTGCCCCGGCGTCGTGGTCACGGTCTGTGAATAGGTCGATGGCGCCTCGACGGCCAATTCGGCGTATTGGTTCCCAAACGTGGTGCCGCCCTTTCCCGAACCCAGGGCGCCGTTCGCCTGGATCTCAATGCCCGCCGTTCCAGTCCAACCGGGAATGCTCGAAGGGAATTGCTGGAAAGTCCCTGAGATGACCGGCGTCTCAAAACTGCCGTTCGTGACCAATTCTGCGACCCCTCCCCGTGCTCCCGAGGTCAAAAAACAAAGCCGCCAAGACAACCGCGGCCAGGTAAATCCGCTTCATAACAGTTCCTTCCCATCTCTCCTCGCGATCCTGATCGCAAGATCATACATCTTTGCCCATCCTGACTACCAGCCAATTCGGCCCGCATATAACTCCATGTCATCAAACGGCTTGGGCAGGCTGATGCGAAGCGCCGGGGGGATTGAGGATTCTCGATCATCTCAAATGCGTTTTCAAAGACGATGCCTGACGCGGCTGGCAGCGCCTCGGCCAGGCATGCCCGCATTTCGGCAATTCGGACGAGGTTGTCTTCAAGGATGGCCACAAATCCGGGCACAAGATCATTATAGTGGAGCGCGGTTACCATTTGACAGCAAAAATACGACAAATATCCCATTTCGCTCAAAACATGGGACAAAATGGGACATGTGGGACATGCGGGAGAGCAGCGAACCCTGGAGGCCGGAACGTTTGAAACCGAATGGAACGTTTTCAACGATGAAATCTGAAAACCGCGGAAAACGTTTCATTTCGTTTCAAACGTTGCGGACTTGAATGAGGCGCTTCGAGGCGCTCTCGGGAATTCTGGAGACAACGTTTGGCGCGGTGGTCCGCGGCAGTTTAACTGGCTCAGGGCACGCGAAAGCGGGCTGCTACTTTGGCTTTTGGAATACCAGAAAATGCTGCTGGGGGAGGGTGTCGAGCGTCTTGAGGTGGACCAGGCCGACGGCGGCCATTTCGAGTTTCGCCTGGGCTTCGGTCATCTTGTGATGCGGCTTGATCAGGACCTGCGGGTCTTCGGCGCGGTATTCGAGGTCGATGACGCGGCCGCCGGGCCGCAGGGCGCGGACGATCGCTTCCATCATCTCGCGGGGATGGTCGAACTCGTGATAGGCGTCGACCATGAGCACGACGTCGACGCCGGGCGGGAGATGCGGATCGCTCGTGGTTCCGAGGATCGGCTCGACGTTGGCGACGCGATCGTCGCGGATCGTCTTCCTCAGGTCGTCGATCATTTGCGCGTCGATGTCCTCGGCCAACACCTTGCCCTTGGGGACGAGCTTGGCGATGCGGAAGCTGAAGTAGCCGGTCCCGGCGCCGATGTCGGCGACGATGTCGGTGGGTTTGAGTTCGATCATGGCGATCGCCTTGGCCGGGGCTTCCTCCTGCTCGCGGCCGGGCCGCTCGAGCCAGTCAGCGCCTTCGTGGCTCATGACGCGGGCGATCTCACGGCCCATGTAGACCTTGCCGATGCCGTCGGAGCTTGGGCGGGTGGTGGAGTAGAACGCCGGGCGCGTCGTCTGGGCCGACGCCTGGAAAATCGCGACGATCAGAAGCGCAAAAACTGCCGAAACCCGGCGTCCGCGAGCCAACATAAGTAACGTTCTACGCTTTTTTGAGCGGATTTTGAAGCATCCGCTCACGCCCCCGCCCGCGCGGTTCCGATAATAAAGGCGAAATCCAGCGGAGGCGATGCGTTGAGCGACTTGATTACCGTGGCCAATCAACTGAGGCAGGTGCGGGCGGCACAACAGCACTTTTTCGGCCTGTGGGTGGTCGAAGAGGCGCTGATTCTGCCGGGTTTGGACCGCGTTGCGGCCGATATCAATGGGGCCGGACGGGCCGGCGGGTCGCGAAACAGTTCGGGGCCCATTGACGACCGCCCCAGTCCTCTTGAGGGCATGTGAATGGGAACGATTACCTCCAGCATCGGCCTCGTCAGCGGCATCAACACCGGGCAGATCATCGACGAGCTGATGTCGATCGAATCGCAGCCGGTCCAGCTCATCCAGACCCGCATCAGCTCCGTCAACACGCAGATGCAGGCATACAACGACATGGAGACGCAGCTCACCAGTCTCCAGCAGATCGGCATGTCGCTGGAACTGCCCAGCACCTTTGGCGCCTCGACCGCGACCAGCAGCAACCCCAACGTCCTGACCGCGACCACCACCAACGGCGCCACCCAGGGGAATTACCAGCTTCAGGTTGCGCAGCTCGTCAGCTCGCAACAGTCGGTCAGCGGCGGATACACGAGCCAGACCGCCCCGCTTCAGGCCGGCACCATGACCTTCGAGCTGGGCGGCGGAAACCTTGCCACACAAACGTCGCTGTCCGACCTGAACGGCGGCGCTGGCGTCAGCGCCGGCCAGTTCCGTATCACCGACCGCAGCGGAAAAACCGACGTCATCGACACCAGCTCCGACGTCACCCTCGACGACGTCGTCAACCAGATCAACACCTCGCTCAACGTCAGCGTCAAAGCCAGCATCCAGAACAACAAGCTGGTCCTTACCGACACCAGCGGCGGCAGCGGAACCCTCAGCGTGCAGGACCTCAACGGCGGCTCGTCCGCCCAGAACCTCGGCATCGCCGGCTCCGTCAACGGCAACACCCTCACTGGCTCGAACGTCAATTATCTTTCGACGACCACCGCGCTCTCGTCCCTCAACGACGGCAACGGCATTCAGACACGAACCAGCGGAAGCGCCGATTTCAACATTTCCCTGGCCGACGGAACCACCGTTGGCGTCGACCTGAGCGGCGCCCAGACCGTTGGCGACGTCATCAACGACATTAACAAGGCCAGCCCATCGAAGATCAAAGCCAGCATTGCCACCGGAGCGACCGGAATCACTCTCACTGACCTGACAACCGGCTCGTCCGCGTTCTCCGTCACCGATGTCAACGGCTCCCACGCCGCCAAGGACCTGGAGATCGCGCAAACCGGCTCGGGGGGAACGATCAACGGACAGGCGGTGATCGGCGGAATCGACTCTGTGCTGGTCAGCTCCCTCAAAGGCGGGAGCGGTCTTCCGCTGGGCACCATTTCGATCACCAACCGCAACGGACAGACGGCCAATGTCAATCTCGCGGGCGCAACCAGTTTCCAGGACGTTCTCAACGACATCAACTCGGCGGGGATTTCCGTCAACGCCAAGATCAACTCGGCGGGCAACGGAATCCAGATCCAGGATACGAGCGGCGGATCGGGCAACCTGATCATCGCCGACACCGGTGGCGGCACTTCCGCCGCCAGCCTCGGCATCGCCGGAACCTTCAACTCAACGCAGAGCACCGTCGACGGTGGCGACCTGCATCTCCAATACGTCTCCCAGAACACCCTCCTGAGCAACTACAACGGCGGCAAAGGCGTCGCCCAAGGCACATTCAGCATCAGCAATTCCAAGGGCAGCACCGCGACGATCGATCTTTCGCAGGGAACGTTCAATACCATCGGCGACGTTCTGAAGGCCATCAATCAGTCCGGTATCGGCGTCACCGCCTCGATCGACGCCAACGGCAACGGAATCCTCCTGACCGACAACAGTGGCGGCGCCGGCAAGCTCACGGTGAAGGAGGGCAACTCCACCACCGCCGCCGATCTTCACCTGGTCGGCACGGCGACCGGAACCACCCTCGACGGATCGCTGGAACAGACGATCAACGTCACCGCCGGCGACACGCTCAGCACCCTGGTCACCAAGATCAACACGGCCAATCTCGGCGTCGCCGCCAGCATCATTAACGACGGCTCCGCCGGGGCGCCGTATCGCCTGTCACTGACGGCGACCAACTCCGGCAAGGCTGGCCGCGTGCTCATCAGCGGTGGAACCACCGGGCTTCAGATGCGCAACCTGGTCGATGCCCAGGACGCCGCCGTTTTCATCGGGGGCGCCGGAACTTCCCAGCCGCTGCTGGTCACCAGCCACAGCAACCAACTGACCGGCATCATTCCCGGCGTCACCGTCTCGCTCCTTTCGGCCAGCTCCACTCCCGTCACCCTCAGCATTACCCGCGACCCCAGCAACATCTCCACGCAGCTCCAGAACTTCACCGATGCGTTCAACACGCTGGTCGGCAAGCTCGCCACGTACACGCAATTCGACACCACGACCAACCAGGGCGGCGTGCTGCTGGGCGACGCCACGGCGCAGGAAATCCAGACCCAGATGTATTCCGTCTTCGGCGCCGCCGTCAAAGATGCGGGAAACCTCCACACGCTGGGCGACATCGGCATCACCATGAACCAGGACGGAACGATCAGCTTCAACTCCACGACATTTCAGAATGCCTACGCCCAGGACCCCAACAACGTGATGAAGCTGTTCACTGATTCCACCAATGGTCTGGGCACCGTCATCGATCACAGCATGACGGCCCTGGTTGATCCGGTGACCGGGATGATCACACAGGAAAACACGACGCTTCAGAATCAGACGCAACAGTTTCAGGACCAGATCACGCAGCTCGACGGCCTGCTCGCCAACAAGCGAAACCAACTGGAAAACCAGTTTGCCAACATGGAAACCATTCTGGCCGGGCTTCAGTCCCAGCAGGCGACTCTCGGGTCAATCTCATCGATTTCGGCCCCCAAGACGACCTCCAGTTCATCGTCCAGCGCCGCGGCGGCGTGATCCGGCAGTTCCCGCGCCGGAACGGCAAGACCGGCGCGTCCCTTAATTAACCGGACTCGACCTGCCGATACATTTCACATCACGCAGGTGATAAGGCATGAACCCGCAGGTCGCACAGAATTATCTCCGCACGCAGGTTCTCACCGCGACCCCCGAGCAGCTCCAGATGATGCTCTACGACGGCGCCATCCGGTTTGCCGAGCAGGCGCGACCCGCCCTTCAGAATAAGAATTGGGAAACCAGCTACAACATGATCACCAAGGCGCAGCGTATCATCGCCGAGCTGATCTCCTCGCTGCGGCCCGACGTTGCCCCTGAGCTGTGCGGCAAGCTCGCCGCTCTCTACAACTACGTCTATCGCCAGCTCATCGAAGCCAACAGCCATCACAAAATCGAAGCGCTCGACGAAGCCATCAAAATCCTCCGCTACCAGCGGGAAACCTGGGCGCTGCTTCTGAACCAGCTCGGCAAGCAGAAAGCCGCCCAAGCCGCCAAAACGATCGACATCCCCGCCCCCAACGCCCGCATGGAAGCTTCAATCAGCATGCAAGGGTGACGCAGCCACCGTGGTTAACCGCATTCTGGTCTTCACCCGCCCTTAACATTCCCTTCATTTGACCGGCGCGCGGCCGGAATATACATCTTTCCCCGCATTGCAGGCTTGGGCTGGAGATTTTCATGCTGGCGATTCAGATGTTCCCGTTGGGATTCGCGGAGTCGCTGTCGGGCGGGGCGCTGACGTTTCTGCTGCTTGCCATCGGATTGGCGCTAACCTTCGAGTTCGTCAACGGGTTCCACGACACGGCCAACGCGGTGGCGACGGTGATATACACGCACTCGCTGCCGCCGTGGATCGCGGTGATCTGGTCGGGATTGTGCAACCTGAGCGGCGTTCTCTACAGCAACGGGGCGGTCGCTTATTCCATCCTCGCGCTGTTGCCGGTCGAGCTGGTCTTGAATGTCGGCTCGGGCGCCGGGTTCGCGATGATCTTCGCCCTGCTGATCTCGGCGATCCTCTGGAACCTGGGCACGTGGTATCTGGGGCTGCCGGCCTCCAGCTCGCACACGCTGATTGGCTCGATCCTGGGCGTCGGGTTGGCCAACGCGATGATGGCCGGGCATCCGCTTGCCGAAGGTGTCAATTGGGGCCAGGTGCGAGCCGTCTTTATCACGCTGCTGGTCTCCCCGATTGTCGGCTTCGTCTGTGCGGCGGGGCTGCTGCTGGTGCTCAAGTTCCTGGTTCGCAAGCCTGAGCTTTTCCAGCCGCCACCCAAGGACCAGCCGCCACCCTGGTGGATTCGCGGCACCCTGATGCTGACCTGCACCGGTGTCAGCTTCGCGCACGGCTCAAACGACGGGCAAAAGGGAATGGGCCTGCTGCTGTTGATTCTGATCGGCGTCCTGCCGGCGGAGTACGCGCTCAATCTCAACGCCAAGTCCGAGGAGCTGCGGAAGCTCGAGACGGCGGCTGTCCAGGTACAGCCGATTCTCGACGCCCATGCCGCGGCGGCGGGCGCGGGTGCGCCGGCGCCGGCCAAAACCGCCGAGGAAAATGCCGCCGAGCTCTCCCAGTATTTGCAGAACGACGGCAAGCTCACGAGCCAGACCTTCGCTTCTGTCGCGGCGGCCAACCGGCAACTCATCGCGATGGTTCAGGGAAAGCAAAGCCTCGCCGAAGTCCCCGGCGATCAGCGAAAGAACCTTCGCACCGATTTGTACCTGGTCGGCCAGACGCTCACCAAACTCTCCAAGACCCACGAGATCACCCAACCGCAGGAAATGACGGCGCTGGCGGATTACCAGAAGCTGCTGGACCAAACCACCAAGTATCTCCCGCTCTGGGTGAAAATCGCGGTCGCGATGGCGCTGGGATTCGGCACCATGATCGGTTGGAAGCGGATCGTCCGCACCGTCGGTGAAAAGATCGGCAAGGAACACCTCAACTACGGCCAGGGGGCCTCGGCGGAGCTGGTGGCGATGGCAACGATCGGAGCCGCGGACTGGTTCGGCTTGCCCGTGAGCACGACGCACGTGCTCTCCAGCGGCGTCGCCGGCACCATGGCCGCCAACGGATCGGGCCTTCAGAGCGCGACCGTCCGCAACCTGCTGCTGGCGTGGGTGCTGACTCTGCCGGTTTGCGTGCTAATGGGCGCCATGACGTTCGCGGCGGGCTTGTACATCGTGCTGAAACACCTTGTGCCGCACGCGGCGGCCATTTGCGCCGCCCTGGCCTTGCTGCTGATTGCACGCCGGGCCTGGATCTGGGTCCGCCGCCAATCCCCCGTCGAAGCCGCCGCGGCTCAGTGAGTTGGCCCGTTGAGTTGCGGTTCGCGCGGTCTTACGATCGCGATACATGCCTGCCGAAACGCTGCGTGATTTCCTGAATGAGCTGGATCGCGAGGGGGAACTGGCGCGGGTGAAGGCACGGGTTTCGCCGGTGCTGGAAATCTCCGCCATCGCCGACCGGATGAGCAAATCTCCGGCGCCGCATGGAAACGACGAACTCGATCGCTCTTCTGCCGCAAAGTTGGGCGGCAAGGCGCTCCTCTTTGAAAACGTCGAAGGCTCCGACATTCCCGTCGCCATCAACACCTTCGGCAGCTACTGGCGGGTGAACAAGGCGCTCGGAACAAATAATCTGAGCGCGCTGGCCGAGCGGGTCGGGCAGCTCGTAAAGCCGGAAATTCCAACCACTTTGCTCGACAAGATGAAGCGGCTGCCCGACCTGATGAAGATGGCCAGCTTCCCGCCGAAAACCGTGCGCGGCGGGATCTGCCAGCAGATCGTGCTCGAAGGAGACAAGGCCGATCTCACGAAGCTGCCGCTGATCCAATGCTGGCCGCTCGATGGAAACCTCGACAGCGGGCAGGTGTTCGATCGCGCCGCCGCCGCGAGCGTCAGCGAACGCGGCACCGGCCGGTACAGCACCTTGGGCGGCGTCTACACCAAAAATCCCGAGACCGGCGACCGCAACATCGGCATGTATCGCGTGCAGCTCTTTGGCCCGCGCAAATGCGCCATGCACTGGCACATGCACCATGACGGCGCCCGCCATTTCCGCCTCTGGCAAAAACGCGGCGAAAAAATGCCGCTGGCCGTCGCGATCGGCGGCGAATCCGTCCTGCCTTATGCGGCAACCGCCCCGCTTCCGCCGGGAATGGAGGAATTGCTGTTCGCGGGATTCCTCAATGGCCGCGGAATTGAAGTCGTCCAATGCCGCACGATCGACATGGAAGTTCCCGCCAACGCCGAGATCGTCATCGAAGGCTATGTCGATCCCCATGAGAAACTGATGGAAGGCCCCTTTGGCGATCACACCGGCTTCTATTCACTGGCCGATTGGTATCCCGCCTTCCACGTCACCGCCATCACCCACCGCAAAGACCCGATCTATCTCACCACCGTCGTCGGCAAGCCGCCGATGGAGGACTATTACCTGGGTAAGGCGACCGAGCGGATTTTCCTGCCGCTGTTGCGGATGATCGTTCCCGACATCCTCGACTACTCGCTGCCGATCTCCGGCGTGTTCCACAACTGCGCGTTTATCAAAATTCGCAAGGAATATCCCTACCAGGCCCGCCGGGTCATGCACGCGATCTGGGGCGCGGGACAGATGTCGTTCACCAAGTTCATCGTCGTCGTCGACGACCATGTCAACGTCCACGACGAGCAGGACGTGCTGTTCCATCTTTTCAGCAACTGCGACCCGCAGCGCGACACGGAGATCGTGCACGGCCCCGTCGACATCCTCGACCACGCCAGCCCTGAAATGGGCGCCGGCAGCAAAATCGGCTTCGACGCCACCGTCAAATGGCCCGCCGAGGGAAAGGTGCGGGCGTGGCCGAAGGAATTGGAGTTTGATGAAGCGACGAAGCAGCTCGTCGAGCGTCGCTGGAAGGAATATGGGCTTTAATTCCATAAAGGGCGGGTGAAACGTGAAGACGTGAAACGTGATGGGGAAGCAGCCCTTATCACGTTTCACGTTTTTACGTTTCACGTGCCGTTCAGGCAGACGACCGTGGACATGCGCAACTTCTGCCGCAGCGCAACAATTGCCTTTACATTCAAAAAGAATGTGGTATGAAATGCCCGCATCGGGGATTTTCGCGAAGGGAATTTAGCCTTTCGCACGGCACATTTTGGGATCGAGTCGATCTTGTGCCGATGTATTGAAAACCAGGCTCCGGGCACGTCTGGACGGTTTCGTCCGGCGTGAATAGGAACCCGGAAGTGCACATGGAGGTGCCGTATGGCTTGCGGCCGGTTTCTTCTTTCCGTCACCCTTTCTGTAGCAGCTTGCTCTGCGATGACGCCGGTGCTTTGCGCACAGGAGTCGGGCCAGGGCGAGGTCAGCGGCAAAAAAATCCAGGGCGTGGTCAACGCCAATGCGGTTTACGTCCGCAGCCGGGCCTCGGAGGATGCCTATCCGACGATGATGCTCAAGAAGGGTGACGAGGTGACGGTGGTCGGGGCCAAAGGCAGTTGGCTCAAGATCGTGCCGCCGGACAAGAGCTTCGCTTACGTGCCCAAGTCGTACGTGAACATGCACGGCGACGGCACCGTCGGCACCATGCAGCGGGAATGGATCGCCCGCGTGGGCAGCAGCCTCAATGAGCTTGCCGCCGAGCCGATGGCCACGGTGCACCAGGGCGAAGAGGTGCAGATCCTCGGGCAGCACAACGAGTATTTCGAGATCAAGCCGCCCAAAGACAGCTATCTGTGGGTCGCCAAGCAGTTTGTCGACCCCAAGCCCGAGACACTGGTCGATAACACCCCGAAGGAATCGGAGAAGCCGGCCAAGGCCGACGACACCGCGCCGCCGGTCACAACGACGCCGGATAAAGTTGCCGACAAGACCAACGACACGGGCCCCACGACCAAGCCGGCCGCCCAGGTCGCTGATGCAACCGGCGGCAACGAAGACGCACAGCCTCCGGCCACGCAGCCCGCCCGCTTCGACGCCATCGCCGAATACGATACGCTGGAGAAGGAATTTGCCGACCTGGCCAAGAAGCCGATCCTCGAGCAGCCGCTCCCGGACATGATCACGCGCTATCAGAAGGTGATCGAAGCCGACGATCTTCCCTCCTCGATGCGGCAGATCGCGCAGGTGCGCGTCGCCTCGCTCCAGGCCCGCAACGACGCCCGGGAAAAATTCCTGGCCGTGCAGAACGATGAAAAGAAGATGGCGGCGAAGCAGCAGTCGCTGATCGCCGAGCGGCAGGAGATCGAAGACCGGATCAAGCAGAACAATCTCGAGATTTTCGTCGCCGTCGGCACGCTGCGGACTTCCAGCCTCCAGATCGGCCAGGCAATGTTGTACCGCCTCACCGATCCCGCGACAGGCCGCACCGTCGCCTACATCCGCACCAACGACTCGAAAATCGCTGGCATGCTCGGTGAATTCATCGGCGTTCGCGGCCCAGTGACCAACGATGCACAGCTCAAGACCATCATCGAGAACCCGACCGAGGCCAAGCTGGTCGACCCGGACAAGGTGAACCGCAGCATCGCGGCCCAGTTTGTCCCGCCGAGCCTCGTCAAGCTCTCCCCGGCCCCCGCCGGCGCTTCGGCCCCGCCAAAGGCGACCGACAATCAGGCCAGCGTCGACAAGGACGAGCCGCCGCCACAGGATTGATTTCACTCAATTACTCTCGCTAACGACGCCGGCGGGTTTGCATTCTCCCCATTGCAAGCCCGCCGGTGCTGTTTTTGCCTTCAGATTGGTTAAACTTCCGCGACGACATCAGATGGGCGACACCTTTGGCGCCAGCGGATAAACCCTCGCGAATGAATGCAACCGCAAACGATCCGGGAGATGCACCAGCGCAAAGCGCTCTGGCACATCGAAGGCCATCGCCGCGGCGACGCTTCGCTCGCATTTTGGCGGTCTTGCTCTGTCTTGCGATCGGCGCCGCGCTGATCGAAGGCAACATCCGCTGGCCGCTCGGGGCCGCGGGGGGCGAGTCTCTGAACGGTCCGCCCGCGCCAGGCAAAACCGGAAATCGGATCCGTCTCGGGACCTTCAATATCCACGGCGGCCGTGATCCGAACGACCGCCCCGACCTTCCCCAGGTCGTGCACTGCGTGGCCGGCTGCGATCTGCTCGCTTTGAACGAGATTCACGGGGGCTCGCTGTTTTCCCGCACCGATCAGGCCGAGCTGATCGCGCGGGCGCTGGGCCAGCCCTGGCTGTTTGCCGCGACCGAGCGCAGGTGGTGGAGAGACGATTTTGGCAACGCGATCGTCACGTCGCTGCCGGTGCGGCACTGGCAGCGGTTTCCGATTTCGCCCGCTGGTGCGAGAAGCAACCGGAATCTTCTGCTGTCGCGGATCGATTTTGCCGGCGCGTCGATCAACGTGCTGATGACGCACCTCGGCCGCCAAGGCGACAACGCGCTGGAATTGCGGACCGTCATCGAGCTCTTCAAAAGCCTGTCGGAACCGGCCATCCTGATGGGCGATCTCAACAAGCCGCCGGACGACCCGCAGATCAAGGCGTTAATTGAAGACCCGGCGATTGTCGACGCGGTGGGCCGCTCACCGCAGGCCGGCAAAGGCCATATCGATTACATCCTGCTTCGCGGGATGCGCTACGTCGATTCGGGAATGATCGACGACGGCACTTCCGATCATCCCTTCTATTGGGCCGACGTCGAAGTGCCGCCGCGTAACGCCTCAAGCCAGGCAAGCCAAACGCAGCCAAGTCAGAGCGGCGGGCCGCAGTAAGGCCCGCGCTGCCGGCCCATCGCCTGCATCGTGGTGATCGTGTCGGGAGCGGGCGCGGGGTAGCGCGTCAGCGTGGGCGACAGCCACAGCTCAAACAGGGTAAACCGATCCTGCGGCGAATGTTCCCGCCGGGTGTGCGACGAGACCAGTACCACGTGCACCTTCCCCAGCGTATCCAGCGCCGCCAGATCGTGGTGCCGCGTGACGACGTACACGTGATCGGATGGAAGACGGCGATCGCGCAGGAACGTCAGATTGTGCAGCAGCAATGCATTGGGCCGCACGTAAAACGCATTCCTGAAGAAGTCCAACTCCCCACCCAGCCCGGCATTGATCGTCAACAGGCCATCCGCCGGCACCGTCTGCTCGACCTGATTCAGGAATGCCGTATCCGGCGCCGTCTCATCCGGAATGCAGCTTTGCCCCCAGCAATAAGCGACCCCAATCCCCAGCATCGCCCCAGCAAAGCTGATCCACCGCTCCCGAAACGCCAGCCCCCCGCAGAACAGCATCACCGCCGCGATCCACCCGCAGATCAGCACCCCCATCCCCGCCGCCGGCCCCGGAATCCGCCCGCGGAACACCCAGATCGCCACCGCCCCACCGATCGCCGCGACGCCCCACGACACCAGCTCCGCCAACGGCACGCGCGGCCGCCGGGCCAGAATCCCCTTCGACACTTCCACCAGCCCCACCGCCGCCACCACCCCCCACGGCGCCATGAACGGCACCATGTAATGATGATGCTTCCGCGCGGGTATAGAAAACACGATCATCGGCACAATCGCCCAGCAGAGCACAAACCGCTGCGCCGACGCCCGCTGGCGCCACGCCGCCGGCCACAGCTTCCACAGCCCGATACCCGCGAACACGGTCCACGGCAGCGTCCCCACCGCCAGCGCCCCCAGGTAATACCACCATGGCTCGTCGTAGAGCGTCGTCCCGGCGTAATCCAGCCGCCAGTTGTGCCAGACGTCCGGATACCGCCTGAAGATCATGAGCGGCCACCACATCGCGATCGCCGCGAAAACCAGCCAGCCCCAAAGCCACGCATACCTTCGAATCGCATGCACCGGCCGCGTCGCCAGAAACACCGCAAACACCGGCCCCGCCACCGCCACACCCAGCAGCAACCCCTTGGCAATATTGCTCAACCCCAGCAGCACGAACATCCCCAGCACGGGCGGCGAGCGCCATCCCCACCACGTCTCGCGCCTTGCGCCAACCGCTTCCCGCCCCGGAAACTCCATCGCCACAAAACACGCGATCGCCCCCGTCACGATCATCGCCAGGAAGATGTCATCTTCCGCCAGGCAACAGTATTCGTAGAACTCATACATCGTCGCCAGCACCAGCCCGCTGGTGATGCCCATCCCGCGTCCGAAGAGCCGCCCCGCGATCCAGAGCGTCAAGAGCACCGTTACCAACCCACACAACGCCGCCGGCAGTCGCACCACCCAAACCGCATCGCACCGCCGCCCCAGCACCGCACTCACGCCGGCCTCGATCCACTGCGGCAACGGCGGCCGCTCCAGCCACGGCCTGCCCCCGCTCCGCGGCACCACCCAATCCCCGCTCCGCATCATCTCCCGCGAAGTCTCCGGCAGGCGGGCCTCATGCAAGGTCAGCGGCCGCCCGCTGATACACGCCCACCCAAACAACACCGCGCAAACCGCCGCCACCAGCACGTAATCCCAGAGCCGCACACCATTGCCGATTTGCGATTGCTGATTGCCGATTGGAGAAAGGCTGATTCCCGCACTCGCCGTCATGTCGCCGCGACGTTACAGCAAGGCCCGGCGGTGTCCAACAGCCGACGCGATCGAAAATCGCAAATCGGCAATCGCAAATCGCAAATGGAAAATGTCGCACTTGTCACACCCCCAAAAAGTGCGACATTCTGCGACATTCGCGACATTTGGAACACCCCATTTTTCCCGAAGCGAGACGCTCGTCTATTCAGACATTGCCCAAACCGCCGGCCTCGCGATCTCCTCCACTGCTCGACTATTCTCCTGCTCCACTGTTCTCGCTCGCGAAGGCGAGCGGGTGGCACTTTTGGCCGATTTTGGCACAAAAAATGGCACGTGCCATTTGTGCCATTTGTCGTAATATTGCTTGAAATGAAGTCCTCCAGACCGCCGGGTCGCGTGTTCGAGTTCGAGTAGGCCCGAGTGCCGCAGATCATGAAATGCGCCGCCCCGTTTCGCCGCGACCCAACGAGGAGCGATTTTCGCGATTCGATACCGGAAAACGCTCCTCGTTGAGTCGCGGCGAAACGGGGCGCAACAGATGTCCCCTTCGCCTTCTTCGACGAGCCCGTTCGACCAGCTCGGGGGAGGCACGTCAACCAGCTCAGTGCTGGCACGTCGACAAGTCCAGTGCAGGCAATCCTCCCCAACCTGCTCCGCGCTTCGCCTTGGCCGCCAGGCCACGTCCGCGCGACAGCCCGATCCCGTCGGTTCCGCGGCCCTGCGCCTACCGCCTGAGGCCTACCATCCCGTCATGACTGAAAGCGACATTCTCGAGGTCCTTCTGTCCCACGACCGCTGGGCCACGGCTCAGCTCCTGGGCGCCTGCGGCAACCTCACCGGCGACCAGTTTCACCGCCGGTTCGACATCGGGCCCGGCTCACTCCACGACACGCTCACGCACATCCTCGGCACGATGCGCTCGCTGACGGAGACGCTCGCCGGCCAGTCGCTCCGCCCGCGTCTCGAAGCGGGCGCCCAGCGCCGCACGCCCGTAGAGTTGCTTGGGCTGCTCGACGAGGCGTCGCAGCAGCTCGCGGCTGAGGCCCGCCGTCTCCCGCTCGACCGAACCATTACCCGCCGCACCCGCGACGGGAGAACCCTCCAGATGACCCGGGCCGCCGTGCTCGCCCACCTCGCCACGCACGGCTCACACCACCGCGCCCAGTGCCTCAACATGCTCCGCCACCTGGGCGTCACGCCGCTCCCACCCAGCAGCGTCGCCGAGTGGACGTGGTCGGCGGAGGGCCGGATGTGAAAAGCCGCCGGAAAAGCCCGCGTGTAAGGCGACTCGTGCGCGGAGCGATTCTGCTGCATCGGGTATCCTCCGCGGTCCGTCGGCAATGAGCGAATGGCGAGGGTTTTCCCGCGCGCCTTCTCCTCACCCCCCGTAGGGGGCCCGATCCTTCGCTTCGACGAGCGTTCCTCACGAACATGCTCCGCGCTTCGCCGCGGGATAGCCCCAAGCCGCCGGTTCCGCCGCTCATTGGCCCGAAACGCCGCCGCACGTGCCGGGACACACCGGGCGGATTCATCTCTGGCCGGCTTTGCCCAGATCGTCGCGTCGTTTACGATTGCAGCGTTGCCGGTTCGGGAGAGCTGCCGCCAGGCATGTCGTCTTTAGCGTCGCCCGAAACTCAGCAGTAATGCTCGTCCGCCGATTAGCAAGCGGCGGAGTGCGGGATTGTTCCGTCGTGTGGTCGAGTTCGAGATTATCGAATGGCAAGCATGCCGCCGCCGGTTGAAGCAGACGTTGTCATCATCGGCGCCGGACCAGCTGGGCTAGCTGCTGCGGCGGCCTGCGGTGACGCGAAGAAAACCTTTATGATCCTCGACGCCGGGCCTTCGCTTCATTCCCGCGACAGGCAAAGTGCCGAGCTTATCACGTGCGGCGTCGGTGGCGCCGGCCTGTACTCTGACGGAAAATTCTCGTTCTCGCCATCCGCGACGCGACTTTGGACGCTCCCAGACGGCCAACTGGTTCGTGCAGCATATGCCTGGTTCCGCAACCTTGTCGGTTCCCTAGGATTAGCCGCACCACCGTTTCCAGAGCCGCAAGCGACCGCAACCGCAGTCCCCGCCGCATGCTCGGCGGGCATGAGCGTAAAGCGATATTTGTCGACGTATATGCCCCTTCCAGAACGGCTTGCCCTCATTGATCGTCTCGCACGCGGAGCTGCTGAAAGGCTGACCACGGCCACAGCCGTGCTGAACTGCTCGTTGCAGGGCGAGCGGTGGCTGTGTAACCTCTTGTTGGGCCGACGCGAGCAACGGCAAGTAGTATGTAGGAGCGTCGTGTTCGCCGCCGGGCGATTCGGACCAGTCGCGTTTCCGCAGATTTTTCCGGGTGTGCCGATGGCGTTTCGTCACGTCGAAGTTGGGCTCAGAATCGAACAACCGTCTGCATCTTTCTTCCTCTCGCAAGAGCCGCAGCGTGACCCGAAGGTGCTTCTTGACGGGCCAACGGCCGGAGCTTCGGCGCGGACATTCTGCTGTTGCCGTGACGGCGAAATTGTAATGACCTGCACGTCTGGGTTGTGGTCCGTCTCCGGGCGGGCCGATGGCCCAGCTTCGGGGTTTTCTAACGTTGGTCTAAACCTACGCATCTCGGATCTCGGAGCTGCGAAAGAAGTTTGGGATGACCTGCTACCGCGGCTAAGCCGAAAACCAGAAGGACCAGCAAGCGAGCCGCTCGAGCAGTTTCATTCGGTCGCCTCGGGTTCAAAAGGCGACTCAAATCTTGTTGCGCTACTGGGCGTGGCCCCCTCGCGAATGTTATCATCCGCCATCACGCAACTTAAAGATGTCTATCCCAGCCTGCGCGCTGACGGATCGTCAGCTTGGGGGCCAGCCGTGGAAGGGGTCGGGCACTACCCGTCGATCGACGAAGATTTGCGGGTTGGGGAGATCCCGCTATGGGTCGCCGGTGATTCATCGGGGGTTTTTCGCGGGCTCACGGCTCCGCTTGTGAGCGGTTACTACGCAGGGATGAAGGCCGCTTGCCTTGGAGGA
>DATHPP010000158.1:0-36570 GCA_035483795.1 Tepidisphaeraceae bacterium
ATTCTGGAAAAGATGGGCGAAGGGGGGATGGGCGTCGTGTACAAGGCCGAGCAGCGCGAGCCGGTCCGGCGGATCGTCGCCCTCAAGGTCATCAAGCTCGGCATGGACACCCGCGAGGTGGTCGCCCGCTTCGAGGCCGAGCGCCAGGCCCTGGCGCTGATGAACCACCCCAACGTCGCGAAGGTCTTCGAGGCCGGCATGACCGACACCGGCCGGCCCTTCTTCGCGATGGAGCACGTGCCTGGCGTCTCGCTCACGCAATACTGCGACAATAACAAGCTCACCACCCGCGAACGCCTGGAACTGTTCATTCCCATCTGCCATGCGGTGCAACATGCCCACCAGAAAGGGATCATTCATCGCGATCTCAAGCCCTCGAATCTGCTGGTCACGCTGTTTGATGGGAAGCCGGTCCCGAAGGTCATCGATTTCGGCATCGCCAAGGCGACCAACCAGCAGCTCACGCAGCAGACGCTCTACACGCAGACCGGCTCCCTGATCGGCACGCCCGAATACATGTCGCCCGAACAGGCGCAGACCAGTGGGCTGGATGTGGATACGCGGACGGACGTGTATTCACTGGGCGTCATCATGTATGAGCTGTTGACCGGCGCGCTTCCGTTCGATCACGAAACGCTGCACCGGGCCGGCCCCGACGGCATGGCGAAGATGATCCGCGAGGAGGAGCCGGACAAGCCGAGCACAAAACTGGCGGTCCTACACAGGACGCCCACGCCCAAACCCAACGCGCCCTCGGCCGACGAGCTGGCGCGGTTGCGGCGCAGCGACTGGCGGACGCTTCAGCGCGAGCTTCGCGGCGATCTCGACTGGATCGTCCTCAAGGCGATGGAGAAGGACCGCACACACCGCTATGAAACGGCCAGCGCTCTGGCCGCGGACATCGTCCGCTATCTCAAGGATGAGCCCGTCCTGGCCGGACCGCCGAGCACCCTTTACAGGATCGTCAAGTTCGCCCGCCGCAACCGCGGCTGGTTTACCGCGGCCTCGGCGGTCGCAATTGCCCTGATCGTCGGGTTCACCGTCGCCCTGGTCGGTTTCATTCGCGCCACCAAAGCTAACAGTGAGTTGAACAAAGAGTTCGTCAGGGAACAGGCTGCGCTCAACATCGCTCAGAAGGAGCGAGCCGAAGCACAGCAGCAACGGGCAGAGGCCGACCGGCAGCGGGTCAACGCGCAGTTGGCGCTGGCGGCGGGGACATTGGCCCAGGCCGACGCCTTGGACCTTGCCGGCCGGTGGGTCGACGCCGGGGCGCGGTATTCCGACGCGTACGGCGCGTACCAGCGGCTGGGCCGGCCGACGCTCGACGCCGAGTTGGGTTTGTGGGCGCATTACTCTGCCGCCCCCCCGCCGCTGTTGACCTTCGGCTCGGGCGGGGCGTTTCACAGCATCGCCCTCTCCCGTGACGGCCGACTCGCGCTTACCGGGAGCGACGATCGCGGGGCGCCCGGACTCAAACTCTGGGACATCCAGAATGGCACGGAGCTGCGCAGCTTTGCCGGCCACAACGGCGCAGTCCATTGCGTTGCTCTTTCCGCGGACGGACGTAAAGCCCTGTCCGGCAGCGAGGACAAAACGCTTCGGCTGTGGGACGTGCAATCGGGTGAATCGATTCGCATCTTCCCGGCCCAGAGCGGCGCGGTGAGCTGCGTCGCCTTCTCGCCGGATCAGACTACCGCGATCAGCGGCGGAGAAGATGGCCTGCTCAAGGTCTGGAACCTCGATACCGGAGATCTCATCCGCACGTTCGGCGGTGGAAATCAGAACATCCTCAGCGTCGCGTTCTCACCCGATGGGACGCTGGTCCTGAGCGGCGGCGCCGACAAAACACTCAAGCTCTGGAACGCCAAAGCCGGCGAGCTGCTCCGCACCTTCACCGGACATACGAGCTGGATTTCGAGCGTCGCGTTTTCTCCCGATGGCGCCAAGGCCCTCTCCGGCAGCGACGACCAGACCGTGCGCCTCTGGGACGTGCAAAGTGGGAGCGAAATCCGCGCTTTCCGCGGACACAACCGCCGGGTATCGAGCGTCGCATTTTCGCCGGATGGCAAACGAGCACTCTCAGCCAGCGACGATGCGACGGTGAAGCTGTGGAACGTCGATTCGGGTCAGGAAATTCAGACGCTGCACGGCCATACCGGGCACGTCCTGGCCGCGGCGTTCCTGGCCGACGGGCAGATGGCCCTCTCGGGCGGCGACGACAAAACGCTGGAGCTTTGGGACCTGGGCCCGGGCAGCGAGCTTCGCCCGCTCCGAGGCCATTCCACGTACGGCTCGTGCCTTGCGTTTTCCTCAGACGGCCGGCTCGCTCTCTCCGGCAGCTATGACAACTCGGTGAAACTCTGGGACGTCGCCACCGGCCTGGAGCTTCGCACCTTCACCGGGCACAGCGGCGCCGTGTTGAGCGTGGCATTTTCGCCGGATGGCCATATGGCCGTCTCGGGTTCGGCCGACCAGTCGATCGAGCTGTGGGACGTGCAGAGCGGCAGCGAAATCCGGCCGCTTAACGGCCACACCGGCGCGATCCAGGCGGTCGCGTTCTCACCCGATGGCCGCACCATCGCCTCCGGCAGCGCCGATCAAACCATGAAGCTCTGGGACGTGCGCACCGGCGCCGAGATCCGTACGTTCGCCAAAGCAACCGGCGTGGTCACCAGCGTCGCATTCTCTCCCGACGGCCGGGCGATTCTCTGCGGAGGCGAAGACAAAACCCTCAGGCTTTTCGACGCCCATACCGGTGACTTGCTCCGCACCCTCAGCGGTCACAGCGGCCGCGTGCTCGGGGTCGCCCTGGCCCCCGACGGCGTGCATGCCGTCTCCGCCAGCGATGACCAGACGCTCATGCTCTGGGACTTGCGGAGCGGCGCGGTCATTCGCACACTCGCGGGTCATTCAGCGCCGATTCTTTGCGTGGCATTCTCGGCCGACGGGGCAACGATTCTCTCGGGCGGTGAAGACCGCACGCTGAAGCTGTGGGACGCCCAAAGTGGGAATCTTCTCCGCAGCTTCGACCCGGAGGGCGGCGCGATCCTCGGCCTGGCCGCGTCTCCCGACGGCTACACCACGCTCACCGCCAGCTACGGCAACCAGCAACTCCGGCTGTGGGACTTTGGCCGGGCCGGCGGATACCTGCGCCTGATTCCACAGGTGCAAAAGGCTCAGGAAACCCTTCAGCGCGATCCGCGCGACGCCGAGGCGATCGCGACACTGGGCCGGTGGTACGCCTTTCGTGGAATCGATGCGTGGGCGATCGAGCTGCTGACCGCCGCCCGTTCCGCCGGCGCCGGCGTGACGCCCCTGTCGATCGGCCGCTGCCTGTGGCGAGCCGGCCGCCTCTCCGAAGCCGCCCGCGAGTATCATCAGGCCCTCGACGCCGCCACCGATCCGCAGCAGCGCTTTTACCTGGAGCTATGTCTCGAGCGGCTTCGCCCTGCACAACCGGGGGCGGAGCGATGAATGGGTTACAAAGATGCCCTAAATCACGTGCGCAATAACGTGCTGCGGGCGAGTTTCTTGTGGCACGGACTTCCAGCCCGTGCTGGCGGGATTCGAATACGAAATGTCGGTGTGGCACGGGCTTCTTCATTCCGCGCCGCTCGCACGGGCTAGAAGCGTTAAAAACCCGTGCCACAAGAAAGCCGCTCCGTATGCGCCTGCTCATGCAGACTGATATAGTTGTGGATCATGCCTTGAGCCGTGATCGCGCCGCGGCCAGCGAAATGCCCTTGCCCGCGCCCCGCCTGCGCCGAGCCGCGCGGATGCTGGCGCGGAACTTTGGATTGTGGATGACTAATTCGTCGGCCGTGTCATCGTCCACCAACTGACGCAGAATCAGCGGAGGTTTTCCGGGGGATCGAACGACAACTGGATGTTTGCGCGCCTCATCGATGACCTTCGCCGTTTCCAGGGCGAGCTGTTCCACGCTGATCGTCTTCAATTTCATAGCCCACCTCCCGGAGATATTCCTCAAGGCGGCGTCATCATGTCTGCGAAAGCTGAAGACGCAAGTTGGGTTCTGGCTCGCCCTTGCTTCGCAACCTGATGGTATACAATTAGTCGATGTCGTCCTCGCTTGCGAAGGATTTTCCGTTCTGGCTTATTTCGACCGGCTGATCGAGGAGCTTCCCGGGCCGTTAGAGACGCAACGGAAACGACATGGATAGACAAACCTCCCTCAACCGTCTGATCGAACACCCCGGCCGGTGGGACATTGCGATCATCGGCGGCGGGGCCACCGGCGTCGGCGCCGCGGTCGACGCCGCCTCACGCGGATATTCCGTGTGCCTGGTCGAGCAGAGCGATTTCGGCAAGGCCACCTCCAGCCGCTCGACCAAGCTCGTTCACGGCGGCGTCCGCTACCTCCAGCAGGGCAACGTGTCGCTGGTGATGGAAGCGCTGCGCGAGCGCGGAATCCTCCGCCAGAATGCGCCCCATTTGGTTCACGACCTGGCCTTTGTCGTGCCCAATTACTCGTGGTGGGAAGCGCCGTTCTACGGCATCGGCATGAAGGTTTATGACATGCTCGCCGGGCGGTACGGGTTCGGGAAATCGCGCGTGCTGACCAAAGCCGAGGTGCTGGAGCGGATTCCGACGCTGGAACAGGAAGGGCTTTGGGGCGGGGTGCTCTATTACGACGGCCAATTCGACGACTCGCGGCTGCTGATCGATCTGGTCCAGACCGCCGACGAAAATGGGGCGGCGCTGGTCAACTATGCTCGGGTGGTCTCGCTCAGTCATGATAAGGAGGGCTTTGTTGATGGGTTTGAGTTTGAGGATTTGGAATCGGGCCGCAGGCACTCGGTGCAGGCGCGCAGTGTGGTCAACGCGACCGGGGCCTTCAGCGACGCGATTCGCAAAATCGACGATCCCCGGGCCGAGCCGATCATCGCACCCAGCCAGGGCGTGCACGTCGTGCTGGACCGGTCGTTCATTCCGGGGAACGCGGCGATCATGGTGCCGCGAACCAGCGACGGGCGGGTTTTGTTTGCGATTCCGTGGCACGATCACGCGCTGATCGGGACCACCGACACGCCGATCAGCACGGTGAGCCTCGACCCGGTTCCGATGGAGCATGAGATTGAATTCATCCTGGAGACGGCCGCGCAGTATCTGCGCAAGCCGCCGGCCAGATCGGACGTGCTGAGCGTGTGGGCTGGGATTCGGCCGCTGGTCAAGGCCTCCTCGTCCACCACCTCCACGGCGGGACTGTCGCGCGACCACACGATCCACGTTTCCAAATCCGGCCTTGTCACGATCGCGGGCGGCAAATGGACGACGTATCGCAAGATGGCCGAGGACTGCGTCGACCACGCCGCCACGCTCGGCAAGCTGGACGAGCGGACCTGCGCCACCAAGTCGCTGAAAATCCATGGGTTTCACGAATCCGCGGAAGAGTTCGGAGAATTGCGCTATTACGGATCGGACGCGGCCGCAATCCTCGAGCTCGTCGAAAAGGACGCCAATCTGGGACGGCAGCTCCATCCATCGCTACCGGCGATTGCGGCGCAGGTGGTGTGGGCCGTGCGACACGAGATGGCCCGAACGGTGGATGACGTGCTGGCGCGGCGGACGCGCAGCTTGCTGCTGAATGCGAAAGCCGCGATCGAAATGGCGCCGCAAGCGGCGAAGTTGATGGCAGCAGAGTTGGGGAAGGACGAGCGGTGGGAGAAGGAACAAACGGAGGATTTCCTGCGAATCGCGCTGCAATATCTGGTTGAGCGCCCTTCGGTGTAGCAGGCATGCCCGCATGCCATCAGCCACGGCACGCGGAGCGTGCCTGCTACGAAGGGGAAGGCGCGCGGGGATGGTACGCTTCGCGAACCCGCTCGCAGTATTCGCGCAGGGCGGACAAAGGATCGGGCCCGGAAATGAGGGGGTGGCCGATGACCATGATGTCGGAGCCGCCGGCCGCGGCGCGGACAGCGTCTTCGATGCCGAACGTCCCGGTCCCCAGCGGCACTCGAACGACTGCCCCGACACCCTTCACCCATTGGGTCGAATCGCGCGTTGCGTCAGCGCGGCGCTGGTCGGCGCCGTAGTGAAGATAAACGCTGTCAGCCCCCAGATGTTCGACCTCGCGGGCCCGGCCGACCTGGTCGCGCACGCCGATCGTGTCAACGACGACCAGCACGCCGGTCCGTTTCGATTCCGCGACCGCGGCGGCGATGCTCTCGTCGCAGGCGCCGGCGCAGACCGTCATCAGCCTGCCCCCCTGCTCGGCGGTCAGGGCCACGTTCCTTCCCCCGCTGTCCATCGTCTTGTAATCCGCCAGCACCGGTTTTTGCGGAAACGCGCGGGCGATGGCGCCGATGGCGTCGGCGCCCCGGCGGATGATCAGGGGCGTTCCGGCCTCCAGCCAGTCGACGCCGGCCTTGACCCCGATCTCGGCCAGCTTCAAAGCCTCGTCGATTGAAGGAAGGTCGATCGCCAATTGGATGACGGGCGGCTCAATCTGCATGGCAGCAAATTATAAAAAAGACGCCGCAGGGTTTCGACCCTGCGGCGCCGTGGCAGTTAGGCTGGACCTCCCAGCCCGCATAACTAGTTCAGGATTCGGTCCCCGGTCTTCCAAAAAATCGTGGATTTCGCGGCCAGGCCTGCGGGCCGGGCAAGCAATTGCCGATAAGGGTTTAAGGAATCTCCGCAATGCCACGCATCGCTCAATTCATGCTCATGACCCTCGCGTTCGTCGGCGTGGTCGCCGGGGACCAGCGGGCATCAGTCGCGCCCGTCGTCGCGGCCTCCGCGCCGGAGCCGGTGATTGTCCGGCTGGCCAGCCGCGGGCAGACGATTACCATCCTGGCGGGACACGGGCGTTCGCTGTATTCGGTGACCGACCCCGCGGGCCGGACGATCGTCAGCCGGGCGAGCCTCGAAGAATTACGCGCCGGTTATCCCGAAATCTACCGTCAGGTAGCGCCGGGCGTGGCGTTGTATGCCGGCCTGGGCGATTGACTCCGCAAATCTTCCAAAATCGTCGAATTTCCCCGATCTGTCGAAAAATAATCGGACGGCGCGGGCGTTGAATTCTGTGACCGGCGGCGGAGCCGGTAGCGGAGGTCATCGTATGAGTCGCGTTCTATTTGTTGTTGTACTGTTCCTCGGCCTGGTTTTCGCCCCCGTCACCCGGGCGGGTATCCGCAAAGGCCATGAGCGAACCGTCTACGGGATGCTGGAATCCATCGACTCGTCTGGCAAATTCATCTCGATTTCCATCCTCAACAAGAAGACCAACGAGATGAAGAATCACAAAATCAAAGTGGATTCGAGCACCAAGGTCCTGTTGAACGGGCAGGTGGCGACGCTATCGGCTCTGCCCATCGGACAGGGCCTGACGGTAGAGGTGAGTCACGGATTGGCCGTCCAGATTCAGGCGATGACCCACTAAAGACGCACTCTAGAGACGATCGTCGATCCGTTCCTCCCTCCGACCCGCGCCGTTTGGCGCGGGTCGTTTTGTTTTCTCGCGACCGTGGTCGCAAACTTTTCATTTCGATGTCGGTCGGCCACAATCTGCGTTAGCGGAAGCGAGGAAAATCCATGCGAAATCGAATTCTCTTTTTTGCGGCGCTGTTGATTCCCGTTGCAGCAGCCTTGCCGGTTCACGCGGCGGATGAGTGGAAACCGGCGGCCGGTCCTCTGATGACACGGTGGGCCAAAGACGTTTCCCCACAGAACGCCCGTCCCGAATACCCGCGGCCGCAGATGGTTCGCAAGGACTGGCAGAACCTCAATGGCCTGTGGCAATTCGAGCCGGCGAAGGAGGGTCAGGAACCGCCGATGGGCAAAGACCTCAAGGAACAAATCCTGGTTCCATTTCCCGTCGAATCGTCGTTGTCGGGCGTGATGCGGCATGAGGAGCGGATGTGGTATCGACGAACATTCGACGTTCCCAAGGATTGGGACGGCCGGCACGTGCTGCTTCATCTCGACGCCATCGATTGGGAAGCCGCGGTTTTCGTCAACGGGAAGAAGCTCGGTACCCATCGCGGCGGATACGACGCGTTCGGTTTCGACATCACCAAGTCACTCAAAGCCGACGGCCCGCAGGAGATCGTGATCGGCGTTTTTGACCCAACCGACAAAGGCGATCAGCCGCGGGGCAAACAGGTGAGCAAGCCGAACGGAATCTGGTACACGCCGACCAGCGGAATCTGGCAGACGGTGTGGATCGAACCGGTGAGCGAGCAGTTCATCGAGTCGGTGCAGGCAGTCCCGGACGTCGATTCGAGGGACGTCAAGATTACGGTTGGCGCGATCGGCGCCGCGGGCCGGAGGACGCCGGTGCGGGCGAAGATCAGCGTGGGAGACGGCGCGGAGACGATCAGCGCCAGCGGCTTTGCCGGGCGGGCGATGACTGGGCACATTCCCGACGCGAAACTCTGGTCGCCGGACAGCCCAACGCTTTATCGACTACAGTTGGAGCTGGGGCCCGAAGGCAAGCCGAGCGATCAAGTCGAGTGCTACTTTGCCATGCGGAAAATCTCGATCGGCAAGGACGAAAAGGGATTCAACCGGCTGATGCTGAACAACAAGCCGATCTTCATGGTCGGTCCGCTCGATCAGGGGTTCTGGCCGGATGGGATTTACACCGCGCCGACGGACGAAGCCCTGAAATTCGATATCGAGACGGAGAAGAAGTACGGCTTCAACATGGCTCGCAAGCATGTGAAGGTGGAGCCGGAGCGGTGGTATTACTGGGCGGACAAGCTGGGGTTGCTTGTCTGGCAGGACATGCCCAGCGGCCCGGCCCGGCGCGGGGCCGGCGAGCGGATGAGCCAGGAAAGCAAGGAGCAGTTCGAGCGCGAGCTGGAGCGCCTGATCAAGGGCCGCGGCAACCACGCGTGCATCGTCATGTGGGTCGTCTTCAACGAGGGCTGGGGCCAGTTCGATACTGGGCGCCTGGTCGAACACGTCAAACAACTGGATCCCAGCCGGCTGGTCGACGACGCCAGTGGCTGGACCGACAGACATGCCGGCGACGTGATGGACATGCATCACTATCCCGACCCGTCGATGCCCAAACCCGAGGAAACGCGCGCCGCCGTCCTGGGCGAGTTCGGCGGGCTCGGGCTGCCCATCCCAGGCCATATGTGGACCGCCAAAAACTGGCAGTATCGCGTCGTCTCCGATCAGCAAAAGCTCACCGACTCGTATGTCAAGATGCTGAACCAGGGATGGGCGCTGAAGGACAGGGGACTGTGCGCGCTGGTTTACACGCAGATCACCGACGTCGAGACCGAAAGCAACGGACTGATGACCTACGACCGCGCCGTATTCAAGGTCGATCCCGAGAAGGCAGCACCAGCTAATCGTGGCGAGGGGAAATGACCGGACCGCGGTTGTCCCCTATGTGACGGGGCACGGCTCGGCGCCCCAGATCTCCGTCGCATACTCGGCAATCGCGCGGTCGCTGGAGAATTCTCCTGAACCGGCAATATTGAGAATGGCTTTGCGCGCCCAGTCGTCGCCGCTCGCGTACAGCGTGTTCAGGGCGTGGTCGGCCTCCAGATACGACTGGAGATCGGCCAGGTGCATGTAGTGGTCGCCATCGGTCAGCAGCGTGGCGCGGAGCGGCTCGAACACGCCGGGTTCATTCCTGCTGAAATAGTTCGAGAAGATCAGGTCGAGTGCGGCGCGGGTTTCGGGCTGGTTGTTGTAATGCCACCACGGGCTGTACCAGCCGCGGCTCTGGGCGACCTGCTGCGCGGTGAGTCCGAAGAGGAAGAAGTTTTCCTCGCCGGCTTCCTGGGCCATTTCGATGGTCGCGCCGTCGCGGGTGCCGATCGTCAGCGCGCCATTCATCATGAACTTCATGTTGCTGGTGCCGCTGGCCTCGTAGCCGGCGGTTGAAATCTGGTTGGACACGTCGCTTGCGGGGATGAGCTGCTCGGCAAGCGTGACACGGTAATCGGGCAGGAAGAGGACTTTGATCCGCCCGCGCACGGCGGGGTCGCCATCGATCGTCCCCGCCAGGTTATTGATGAACTTGATGATGACCTTGGCCAGGTGATAAGCCGGCGCGGCCTTGCCGGCAAAGAAGAACGTTCGCGGCGGCATGTCGAGGTTGGGGTTCTCGCGCAGCCGGTTGTAGAGAATCACGATCCGCAGGCAGTTGAGCAGTTGCCGCTTGTATTCGTGAATGCGTTTGATCTGACAGTCGAAAATCGTGTCCGGGTCGACGCTCTGGCCCGACGTCGATTTGAGCCACGCCGCGAAGCGGATTTTGGCGTCCCGCTTGGCCTTGAGGAAGCGGGCGCGGAAGTTTTTGTCGTTGGCGAGCGGCTTGAGTTTGGCGATCTGCTGGAGGTCGGCGATCCAGCCGTCGCCAATCGCGGATGTGGCCAGGGAGGCCAACTCCGGATTGCACAGCTGAAGCCAGCGCCGCGGCGTCACGCCGTTGGTTTTGTTGTTGAAGCGCTCGGGGAACATCTCGGCAAAGTCGCGGACGGTCACCGTTTTCAAAAGCTCGGTATGGATGGCGGAAACGCCGTTGGTGCTGTGCGAGCCGACGATCGCCAGATGGGCCATTCGCATGCTCTGCGGGGGCCCCTCCTCGATCAGGCTCATCCGCGCGACGCGGCCGGAGTCGCCGGGATACCGCGATCGAACCTCATCGAGCAACCGGCGATTGATCTCGTACGCGATCTCCAGATGGCGCGGGATCAGCGTCTTGAACCATTCGATCGGCCATTTCTCCAGGGCTTCAGGCAGCAGCGTGTGGTTGGTGTAGGCGAGCGTCTTCTGCGTGAAGTTCCAGGCATCGTCCCAACCCAGGTGCGCCTCATCAAGCAAAATGCGCATCAGCTCCGGGACGGCCAGGGAAGGATGAGTGTCGTTGAGCTGGATGGCGGCCTTTTCGGGAAGCGCGCTCCAGTCCGCGTTGCCACGCCGAAACCGTCGCACCAGGTCCGCCAGCGAGCAGGCGACCAGAAAATATTCCTGCACGAATCGCAGCGCCTTTCCCTGGCTGGTGGAGTCATCGGGATAGAGCACGCGCGTGAGCGACTCGGCGGTGAGGGTCTCGGCCAGCGCCCCGACAAAATCCCCGCTGCTGAAGCGCTGGAAGTCGAAATAATCCGGCGCGGCAGCCGCCCACAGACGCAGCGTGCCAATCGTTCGGCCTCCGTAGCCGGCGATCGGTCGGTCATAAGGGATTCCGATCAGACTGGAGGGCTGGCCCGGGAAGGCGTGAAGGACCCCGTTGCGCAGCCCGAACGAGCAGTTGAGCCTCACTTCCACCGATTCTTCAGGCCGGGCAACCTCCCACGGGTCGGGCCGGCGCAGCCAGTTGTCCGGCTGTTCGTACTGCCACCCGTCCTGAATCGTCTGCTTGAAAATGCCGTACTCGTAGCGGAGCCCATATCCCATGGCCGGAAGCTGCATGGTGGCCATCGAATCAAGATAGCAGGCGGCAAGGCGCCCCAGCCCGCCGTTTCCCAGACCCGCATCCGGCTCCTGCTCGATGATCTCGTTCAAATCCAGTTTCCTGGTTTCCGCGGCGTGCCTGGCGATCGGGTCGAGCAACAGATTGGTCACGTTGTTCGCCAGCGACCGGCCAATGAGAAACTCCATCGAGAGGTAATAGATCCGCTTGGGATCCTCGCGGTCGTAGGTCTCCTGGGTGCGCACCCAGCGCTGCGAGAGCACGTCGCGGACCGATCGCGCGAACGCCTCGAAGCGCTCCCGCGGGCCGGCGCGGCGGGGCTCGACGACGTCATCGAAGAGCAGGTGACGGTCGTACAGGCCGGCATCGACCCCGGTGAATTGGATCGGACCGCACCCGTATCGCTCGAGCAGCGCGGAAACGTCCGCTGATGGCGGGCGCAGCGTTACATACTTCGCGGGAATTGCGACTCTGGCGCTTGATGCTTTGTCCGTGGCGCTCATGACGGGTTCCTTTCAATTTCGGAGAATAATACGACGACCGATCTCGCTTTGGCGTAATACGTCGCGCCCGAAAACGCTGGCGCTTCCCGCCAGCTCACGATGTCGTTGGGGGAATCCAAAGCCGTGTCGATCCAGCGGCGCCATCCAATTCTCCGTCCCTTGAATTCCTGCTCGAGCTCGAAATTGAGTGATCCCCAGTAGGCGTTGAGAATGAGACGGACCAGCAAGCCAGCGTGCTTGAGCTCCGCGGTGAGGGCAATGCTGTGTGACGAATCGCCCCAGTCCGGTTGGTTCAGCGTCACGCCGTGCCATGCTTTGTTGGCCTGCTGAACCATCTGACTCAGCGTTTGGCGCAGCTTCTCGTGCTCGATACTGCGCAGCACGCGCCTCTCGTTCAGCACCGTCACGAAGCGGTGCACGTCTGCGTGTTTCCGAAGGAGCGTCCAGTCGAACCAGGTACTCGGGTCGTCGTGGCAATAGGCGTTGTCGTTGCCGTGCTGGGTGCGGCGCACTTCGTCGCCCATCAGGATCATGGGCAGACCGATGGCAAGCATTGTGACGGCTAGGAAGTTCTTGACCTGCCGGTTGCGCAGTTTTTCGATGGCGGGATCGTCGGTAGGTCCCTCAACACCGCAGTTCCAGCTCGTGTTGTCGTTGGGGCCGTCGCGGTTCTGGTGGCCATTGGCTTCGTTGTGCTTATGGTTATAGGAGACCAGGTCATTGAGGGTGAAGCCATCATGGCAGGTGACGAAGTTGACGCTCTGCTCGGGTTCGCGATTCTTATGGCGGTAAACCTCGCCGCTCCCGACCAGGCGATCGGCGAAGCGGCGCAGCGATCCGCTATCGCCGCGGAAGAAGCTGCGGGCATCGTCGCGGAAGTAGCCGTTCCATTCCTTCCAACTGTCGCCCACGAAGCTGCCGACCTGGTAGAGTCCGGCGGCATCCCATGCCTCGGCGATCAGCTTCGTGCCCGCCAGTGCCGGATCCGATTCCAAGTCCCACAACACGGGCGGATTCGGGAGCACGTTCCCCGACGGGTCTCGCGACAGGATTGACGCCAGATCGAATCGGAAGCCATCGACGTGCATCTGCTCGACCCAGTAGCGGATGCTGTCCACGATCAGGCGGCGGACGACGGGGTTGTTGGCGTTGAGCGTGTTGCCGCAGCCGCTGTAGTCGGCGTAGCGCGAGCGATCCTGTTCGAGAATGTAGTAGGTGGGATTGTCCAGCCCGCGAAAACACAGCGTTGGCCCCGCTTGACCACCTTCGGAGGTGTGGTTGAAAACGACGTCGAGAATCACCTCCAATCCAGCGCGGTGGAGCGCTTTGACCAGGTCGCGGAACTCGTCTGCGGGTCCCAGAGAGTCCTGGCGTGAGCTGTAAGCCCGGTGCGGTGCGAAAAACGACACCGGCTGATATCCCCAATAGTTGACAACGCCTGGCGGACAATCCTGGGCGTCGAACTGGAACACCGGCAGCAGCTCGACGGCGGTAATGCCGAGCTGCCGAAGGTAAGGGACCTTCTCGACCAATCCGGCATAAGTTCCGCGCATTGTCCGGGGGACGCCGGAGTTTGGATTTCGCGTGAAACCACCCACGTGCATTTCGTAGACGATGGTTCGCGCCGAAGGCCGGCGGAGCGGCGCGTCGCCCTGCCAATCGTAGGTGGACGGGTCGATCACCACGCTTTTCATGGCGACCGCAGCGTTGTCGCCGGATCGGGCGGCGGCGTTTCGATCGTAGTTCTTCGGGACAACGACGCCGCGGCCGTACGGGTCGAGCAGAACCTTTGAAGGATCGAACCGCAAGCCGCTGGCCGGGTCGAACGGACCCTGGGCACGATAGGCGTAGATCTGTCCGGGCTTCACACCGGATACGAAGCCGTGCCAGTAGTGGTAGGTCCGATCGGCCTGGGGATCGAGTCGGATCACCCGCGACGGCTTGGGGTCGCCCTCGCGGTCGAAAAACAGCAGTTCAATCCCCGCGGCGGTGCGGGAAAACACGCTGAAATTAGCGCCACCGTCGCGGATTGTGGCCCCTAAAGGTGCACTGTTGCCGGCCTGTGGCATTGAATTCATGACGATGCGCCCATTCGCTGCGATCAGGTCGGCCAATTTGCCCCCGCGTCTTCTTCCATGTCGCGTGGTGTTCCCGCATGAGCTGCGCTGGTTTGGCTCATGCAGCCGCCTATCATCAGCCTGGCCACGTCCACTGATCGGCCTCGGGCTTGTCGATGCCGAATTCGTACGCGTAATTCTGACATTCGATCTGCATGTTGCGCAGCTCATCCTTGGCGTGTGCGCCGGCGACGCGCAGCCGCGGCACGCGGTCGATGACATCGATCGCGAGGCTGAAGCGATCAATCTGGTTCTGAATCGCCAGATCGAGCGGCGTGTTGATACTTCCCTTCTCCTTGTAGCCGCGCACGTGAATGTTCTTGTGGTTGGTCCGCCGGTAGGTCAGCCGATGGATCAGCCACGGATAGCCGTGGAAATTGAAGATGACCGGCTTGTCCAGGGTGAAGAGGCTGTCGAAGTCCCAGTCCGACATCCCGTGAGGGTGCTCGGTGGAGGGCGTGAGCTTGTAGAGGTCCACCACGTTGATGAAGCGGATTTTCAGATCGGAGAATCGCTCGCGCAAGAGTGCAACAGCGGCCAGCGCCTCTTTGGTGGGGATGTCGCCGGCACAGGCCATGACCACGTCCGGCTCGACTCCCTCGTCGTTGCTCGCCTTGCGCCAGATGCTCAGGCCCTTGGTGCAGTGGGCGATCGCCTCGTCCATGTTCATGTACTGAAGATGCTTCTGCTTGTCACAGACGATGACGTTGACGTAGTTGGTGCTTCTGAGGCAATGGTCGGCTACGCACAGCAGCGTATTGACGTCCGGCGGCATATAAATCCTGCACACGTCCGGACTCTTGTTCACGACCACATCGAGAAAGCCGGGGTCCTGGTGCGTGAAGCCGTTGTGATCCTGCCGCCACACCGTGGACGTGATCAGGAGATTGAGCGACGAAATCGGGGCGCGCCAGGGCAGGTGGCGGCAAGTGGCCAGCCACTTCGCGTGCTGATTGAACATCGAGTCGATGACGTGGGCGAAGGCCTCGTAGGTCGAGAAAAAGCCGTGGCGGCCGGTCAGCAGATATGCTTCCAGCCACCCCTCGAGCGTATGCTCCGAAAGCATCTCCAGAACGCGGCCGTCGGTCGAGAGCTGGCCTCCGTCGGCGTCCTCCGGCAGCATCTCTGCCAGCCAGAGTTTCTTGCTCACCTCGTAAATCGCGTCAAGGCGGTTGGACGCCGTCTCATCGGGTCCAAAGACGCGGAAGTCGCTCATGTTTTGCCGCATAATGTCGCGCAGGAACTGGCCAAGCGGGCGGGTATTTTCCGCGTAGACTGTCCCAGGTTTCTCGAGCTTGACGGCATAGCTGCGGAAATCGGGGAGGCGCAGCGGTTTGCGGAGCAGGCCGCCGTTGGCGCGCGGATTGGCGCTCATCCGGCGCGTGCCTTTGGGCGCAAGCGCCCTGAGTTCGGGAATCAACCGACCGGCTTCGTCGAACAGTTCCTCCGGCTTGTAGCCGCGAAGCCATTGATCCAGTAGTTGCAGGTGGGCCGGATTCTCCCGGACGCCGGTCAGCGGCACCTGGTGGGCGCGCCAGAACCCCTCGACCTTGTGGCCGTCCACTTCCTTGGGGCCGGTCCACCCCTTGGGACTTCGCAAAACGATCATGGGCCAGCGTGGGCGGACAGATTCTCCGCTCTCCCGCGCCTCGCTTTGAATGCGGCGAATCTCCAGCACGCACTGTTCCATGGCCGCGGCCATCTTCTGGTGCATGGAGGCGGGTTCATCGCCCTCGACAAAATGCGGCGTCCAGCCGTACCCCTTGAACAGGTCTTCCAACTCCTGGTGCGAGATGCGGGCCAGCAGCGTCGGGTTATTGATCTTGTAGCCGTTGAGATGCAGGACCGGGAGCACGGCGCCGTCGCGGATGGGGTTCAGGAATTTATTGGAGTGCCAGGACGTCGCCAGCGGACCGGTCTCGGATTCGCCGTCGCCGGCAACTACGGCGACCAGCAGATCCGGGTTGTCGAAGGCGGCACCAAATGCGTGCGAGATCGCGTACCCCAGCTCGCCGCCCTCGTGGATGGAGCCGGGCGTTTCCGGCGTGCAGTGGCTGCCGATGCCCCCGGGAAACGAAAATTCTTTGAAGAATTGCCGCATCCCCGCTTCGTCCTCGCCCTTGTTGGGATAGACCTCGGAATACGTTCCTTCCAGATAAGCCGGCCCAAGGACGCCGGGCGCGCCGTGACCGGGGCCGGCGAGAAAAATCGCGTTCAGGTCGTATTTGTTGATCAGGCGGTTGAGATGCAAGTAGACGAAGCTCAAGCCGGGGCTGGTGCCCCAGTGGCCCAGCAGCCGAAGCTTGATGTGGTCAGGCTTGAGCGGCTCGCGAAGCAGCGGATTGTCGCGAAGATAAATCATGCCCGCCGCCAGGTAGTTGCACGCCCGCCAGTAGGCCTCCATCTTTCGCAGGTCCTCAGGGCGCAGGGGTTCAGAGCTTGTGGTATCTGAACGACGAACTGTGGCGGATGCCGGATCAGAGGTCAGTGTTGCCATGGTCGTTCTCCTCAATGTCAGATTTATTTCCGCTGCCGATTACGCCAGTCGCGTTTGAAGCCGAGGCTCGGGGTTGTGTTCGCGGTATTCTCCGCCGATCCCCGCGGCAGGCAATCAAAAAATGCCCCACGGATTCGCAAACCAAGTTCGGAGGCGAGGCTCCGCCGAGCCGAACCGCCGCCGCGATGAAACTCTGCGGCTCGTCAGGAGCCTCGCCCTCCCGGTCCAGCCCCGGCCCCGTCCAATTTGAGTCTGGTCGGGGACAGTGGTAGCGTTCCTGCTCATGCCGCCGAAACAATCGGATGAGTTCGCCGTAACTCCGGTGCTCGTGCCGTCGGAGGATGGAACGGTTCAGCTCAGTTACGGCAGCAGCGCGATAAGCCACATCCGCTGGATCATCCTGACGCTCATCTTCCTGGGCACGGCCATCAATTACATGGACCGCCAGGTGCTCAGCGTCCTGGCCCCGGAGTTGAAGCGGCGTTTCGTGATCAGCGATGAAGGATACGGAAATATTCAGGCCGCGTTTTCCATGGCATATGCCATCGGACAGCTTGCTTCGGGCGGCTGGCTGGACCGGGTCGGGACGCGGCTGGGCTATTCGCTGGCCCTGGCCGTGTGGAGCCTTGCCTCGATGCTGCACGCCCTGGCGCGAAGCGCCTTCGGATTCGGCGCGGCGCGAATGCTGCTGGGGGTTTCGGAATCGCCGAATTATCCAGTGGCGGTCAAAGTGCTGGCGGAGTGGTTTCCGCGGAGCGAGCGGGCGTTCGGCATGGGAGTGGTCAATTCCGGGACGCTGGTCGGCGCGGTCGCCGTTCCCGCGGTGATTCCATGGCTGACCATCCAATACGGATGGCAATCCGCGTTCATCGTGACGGGATTACTCGGGTTCCTTTGGCTGGGCGTCTGGCTTTTGCTCTATCGCCGGCCCGAAGACCACCGTGGCGTCAGTGCGGCGGAACTGGCGCATATCCGCAGCGATCCGCCCGACACCGCCGCCAAGGTGCGATGGCTCACGCTGCTGACCTACCCGCAGGCGTGGGCGTTTGCCATCGGCAAATTCCTCACCGATCCGCTGTGGTGGTTTTACATGAGCTGGTTCCCCAATTTTCTCAACGAACATCACGGGCTGAACCTGTCGCACCTGGGACCGCCGCTGGTGGTCATCTACGGGATGTCGGGCGTGGGCAGTTTGTTTGGCGGGTGGCTCTCGTCGGCCATGTTGAAGTCGGGGTCGAGCGTGAACGCGGCGCGGAAGACGGGGATGCTGGTGTCGGCGTTGATCGTCGTGCCGGTCGTTTTCGCGGCTCACGTGAGCAGCTTATGGCTGGCGGTCGTGCTCATGGGACTGGCAACGGCGGGACACCAGGGCTTTTCGTCCAACCTCTACACGCTGGTATCGGACATGTTTCCCAAACGCGCGTGCGGCTCGATTGCCGGTTTGGGCGGCTGCTTCGGGTACGTCGGCGCGACGCTGTTCATGAGCCTCACCGGGCTGATCGTCGGCCGCTGGACGCACCAGAATTACACGATCCTTTTCGTCATGGCCGGCTGCGGATATCTGGCCGCGTTTCTGGTCATTCAAATCCTTTCGCCTCGACTCGAGCCCGCGAGCCTCCCGGCCGAGCAACATGCCATGTGACAGGAAGCGCCATGCGACTGAAGCACGTGATCGAGGAACTCGAGCGGATCGCGCCAACGCGGCATGCCGAGGCGTGGGACAATGTCGGGCTATTGGCCGGCGATCCCGAGCAGGAAATCTCGCGGGGAATTCTGGCGATCGACTACACATCCGTGGTTGCCGAGGAGCGACGGCAACTGGGTTGCGATCTGGTGATCGCGTATCACCCGCCCATCTTCCATACGCTCAAGCGACTGACGGCGGGCAGCCTCGTGTTCGATGCCATTCGCAATGGTGTGGCGATATATTCGCCGCATACGGCGCTGGACGTGGCGGAGGGCGGGACCAACGACGTTCTGTGCGATGTGATGGGCGTTTCGCGGCGGACGCCTCTCAAGCTGGCCGAATCCAAGGCGTTGCAATACAAGCTCGTGACCTTCGTTCCGGAGGCGGCGCTGGAGGCGGTGAGCCGGGCGCTTTTTGACGCGGGCGCCGGCCGGATCGGCAAGTACTCGGCATGCAGCTTCCGGTCGCCGGGGACGGGGACGTTCTTTGGCGAAGCAGGGACGAATCCCGCCGTCGGCCACAGCGGCCGCCTCGAACAGGCGCCGGAAATCCGGCTGGAAACTGTCGTGCCGATCGCGCGGATTTCCCATGTGATTGAGGCGCTGCGAAAATCGCATCCGTATGAGGAGCCGGCCTTTGATTTGAATCAGCTTGCGGCGCCGCCGGTGGGAGTGGGGATCGGACGCGTCGGTGAGTTCGATAAGCCGGTGGAACGGGCAGAGATCTTCGAGCGCATCAAACGCGGATTGGAAATCGATCATCTGTTGATCGCCGGTCCGATCAACGGAGCCGTTCAACGCGTCGCGGCGTGCGCCGGGGCGTGCGGCGAGTTGGCCAACGATGCACTGTCGCACAAAGCAGAGTTGTATCTGACCGGTGAAATGCGCCATCACGATGCCATCAAGGCCGCGGAAGCGAGAATGACCGTCGTCTGCACCCTTCACTCTAACAGCGAACGGGCGACGCTCAGGCGGTTGAAGCAACGTCTGGAGGAACGCCTGCCGAAGGGGCCGGAGTGGCACCTGAGTCAGCAGGACCGTGATCCGTTTGCGGTTCGCTGACGACCGCCCTCGTGAGCGGGAATTTGCCCCGGATGGTCTGCGCGACCTCCTCGCCTTGCTTTTGCCACAGCTTGGAAAACCGGGCGAGCTCGCGGTTGCCCCGTCCCAAAAAAGTCCGGCTGAGCTTCAGCAGCCCCTCCTGCAAATCCAATTGGTGATAGGACAACTGGCGATCGAGCGATGTCTGCATCATGCACTGGATCAATACGACGTCGTCATGCCAGTTGCCCAATGCCTCCTGCATCTTCTTGAACGCGCGGAGCACGGATGCGGGCAGCTTGTGCCCCTGCTCTTTGGCCATCTCCAGCGTGTAACGAAGAATCTTGCCGGCGATGCGAAGCTCGTGCGGGTCGCGCGGCTCGGCGGGGGACTCCCTGTTAAGCTGCGAAGCCTGCTCGGCAAAGGCGTCGAACTGAAGGTGCAGCGATTCGGAAACGAGCGAGTCGATCGCATCGCGAGCCTCGACGATCTCGTCGCGCACGCCCCACCACGAGGAAAGCTTGGCCAGAACATCGGCCGGTACGGCCTTCTTGCCGGCCTTTTCCCGCTCCTTCTCGCGCAAGCGGATCAGTTCGTCGCACAGCCAGCGAGCGGCGGCATTGGAAGACATCTCCGACAGCCGTTCGATCATCACGTCCAGGTCGCGCAGCGGGCCGAGCCGTTTGCGAAGTTTTTTCAGAACCTTCTCGAAGGGATGGCGATGGTGATCAGAAAGGACCGGGGCCAGCAGTTCCATCGCCGCTTTGAGCCGCCGGGTGGCGACGCGGGCATCATGAACCGCCTCCCCGTCGAAATCGCGCAGCGCCTTGGGGACGTTCTTGTGCAGTTGCTCCATCAACTCGTCGAGATATGCCAAAAACGGGAAATCCTTTGCCTCGGATGACATCAAGTTGATTGTACCCCTTGAGATTGCGCGGCAGAAGGCCGGAGGACGGCTCCTCAACTGAACGTTTCTGAACAAAACTGAACGTTCATCGCGATTTTGGCTGCGAAAAACGTTCAGTTTTGTTCAGAAACGTTCAGCGCCGGAAAGACCCGCGCGTTCAATGGCGGGGAATCAGGGCCGCTGACGCCGCCGCCCCCAGCAGCGCTCCGACCATCGGCCCCAGCACGGGAATCCACGCATAGCCCCAATCACTGTCCCGTTTGCCCCGGATTGGCAGGATGGCGTGAGCGATCCGCGGCGCCAGGTCGCGAGCCGGATTGATGGCATAGCCCGTCGTTCCGCCCAGCGAGAGGCCGATGGCGAAAACCAGCAGCCCCACCGGCAATGCCCCAATCGCGCCCAAGCCCATCTTGACGTTTTTAGGGCTCGCCGCTCCCACGTCGAGCGCCAAACTCGGGTTCTCCATCAGTAGGATGGGGAACACCAGCACAAACGTCCCCACGACTTCGCAGAAAAACGAAGTTGCCATGGCTCGAATGTTGGGCGCGGTGCAAAAACAGGCGAGTTTCGCGTCGGCGTCATCCGTCACGTTGAAATGCTCGCGATAAAACAAGTAGACAAGAATTGCGCCCAGAAACGCGCCCAGCATCTGCGCCCCGATGTATGCCGGCGCCTGACTCCAGTGGAAATCGCCGACCGGCGACGCGGCCAGCGCAATCGTCACCGCGGGGTTGAGATGCGCGCCGCTGTACCTGGAGACGCAGAACACGGCGACAAACACCGCCATGCCCCATCCAAAGGTGATCACGATCCACCCGCCGCCATTGCCCTTGGTCTTGCTCAAAACGACGTTGGCCACGACTCCGTCGCCAAGCAGGATCACAATTGCAGTGCCGATCAATTCCGCGAGAAATGAGGACATTTGCATAGGTTTGGATGCCCGTAGCACCGGCTTCCAGCCCGTGCCGAGAAAATTCTCAGTGAAAAGACTTCGTGCTCCCAAATGTCGTTTCGCACGGGCTGGAAGCCCGTGCCACGTGAAGCTATGCCAGCTTGCTGACGTTGATGGTCGAATGCTCTTCCCAATCGCGCGAACGGCGCAGCGCCTCGGTCCAACGTTCTCGACGATGGCGGACCTCGTCGGCGCCGAGCCGCGGCTCAAAGACGCGTTCGACCGCCCATTTGGCGCTGACGTCCTGCTCGCTTTTCCAGTAGCCGACGGCCAACCCGGCAAGGTAGGCGGCGCCCAGCGCCGTCGTCTCGGTGACCTTGGGGCGGACAACCGGCACGCCCAGCAGGTCGGCCTGGAACTCCAGCAGCAGGTTGTTGGCCGCGGCGCCGCCGTCCACGCGCAGCTCCTTGATTCGCACGCCCGAATCCTGCTGCATCACGTCGAGAATGTCGGCCACCTGAAACGCGATGCTGTCCAGCGCCGCGCGGGCGAAGTGCGCCGAGGTCGTTCCGCGGGTGATGCCGGTGATGGTGCCGCGGGCGTACTGGTCCCAATGCGGCGCGCCAAGGCCCGCAAACGCGGGCACCATGTAGACGCCGCCGCTGTCGGCGACGCTGGCGGCGAGCCCCTCGATTTCTGAAGCGGATTTCACGATCCCCAGCCCGTCCCGCAGCCACTGCACGACCGCCCCACCGATGAACACGCTCCCTTCCAGCGCATATTCGGTTCGACCGGCGAGCTGCCAGGCGACAGTGGTGAGCAGGTTGTGCTTCGAGGCGGTGGCATCCGTGCCGATGTTCATCAGCATGAAGCAGCCGGTGCCGTAAGTGTTCTTGGCCAGCCCGCGGGAGAAGCAGGTCTGACCGAACAGCGCCGCCTGCTGGTCGCCGGCGATTCCCGCGACCGCAAGCGCGCGATCGAACACCCCGGCCGCGGTCTGGCCATAGACTTCGCTCGACGACTTCACCTCCGGAAGCACCTCTCGGGGTATCTTCAACAGTTGCAATAATTCGTCATCCCAGGCGCGGGTATGGATGTTGTAGAGCATCGTCCGCGACGCATTGGAGGCATCGGTGATGTGGCAGGCGCCGTTGGTCAGCTTCCACAAAAGCCAGGTGTCGATTGTGCCAAAGGCCAGTTCCCCGCGTTCGGCCCGCCGCCGCGCCCCCTCAACATGATCCAGCAGCCAGCGGAGCTTGCTCCCTGAGAAATACGCGTCGATCACCAGCCCCGTCTTCTGCTGCACCAGCGCCAGATGTCCTTCGCGCCTGAGCTGATCGCAGAACCCGGCGGTGCGCCGGTCCTGCCAGACGATGGCGTTGTGAATTGGCTCGCCGGTCTTGCGGTCCCAGACGACCGTGGTTTCGCGCTGGTTGGTGATTCCGATTCCCGCGACGTCGCCGGCTGAAGCGCCCGCGCGATGCAGGACCTCAAGGGCCACCGCATGCTGCGACTCCCAGATCTCCATCGGATCGTGCTCGACCCACCCCGCCTGCGGGAAGATCTGGCGGAACTCCTTCTGCGCTACCTGCCGGATGCTCCCCGACTCGTCGAACAGAATCGCCCGCGAGCTGGTCGTACCCTGGTCCAGCGCCAACATCAGCGACATGAAATCCTCCTTCCGCTCCGCGGGGCGTGAGGATAGCACGTCGAAGGCTTAGGCGCAAATAAACGTGACGCGATTGACTTTGCACGTAGCAGGCACGCTCCGCGTGCCGTGGCCCGACGGCACGCAGAGCGTGCCTGCTATAGTTTCACGGCATCAATTCCTTCAGCGTCGGCGCCATCGCGTCGGCCCAGATTTGATAGCCTTTGGCGTTGGGATGCAGGGAATCGGGCATGATGTCTTTGGGAAGCGTGCCGTCGGGATCGAGGAACTTCTCGCCGATGTCGAGATACTTCACGGTTTTGCCGGCGTCGTCGAGCCTGGCCAGTTGCTCGTTGATCTCCTTGATGCGCGATCGCTGTTTCGTGTCGGGCTTCATGTCCCGCGGGAAGATGGCCAAAAGCAACACCTTCGTCTCCGGGAGCTTCTCGTTCAGCTCCTTCACGATTTTGGTTACGCCCGCGCCGATTTCGTCATTGGAATTCACCGCCAGGTTGTTGGTTCCGATCATGAGCACGGCGACCTTGGGGCTGATGCCTTCGACTTCGCCATGGTCGAGCCGCCAGAGCACGTGCTGGGTGCGGTCGCCGCCGATGCCGATATTGAACGGGTCCATCGAGCCATACGTTTTGTCGAACACGTCTTTGCCCCGGCCGCGCCAGCCGTCGGTGATCGAGTCGCCGACGAAAAGGATGCCGACTTTCCCGCGCACTTCTTTGAGTTCCTTGCGAAAGCCCAGGTGCCGCTGGAGGAAGCTGTCGCCGAAATCGCGGCCCAGCTTGATGGCCGGCTCGTCCGCCGGTTCCTTGGCGGCTTGAGGCTTGGGCGCTTGTGCGCCCGAGCCGGGCGCGTCCTTCTGCTGAACCTGCGCAACGGCAAAGCCTGCTACGAACAGATTTGCTGCCAGCAGGATGGCCGCCTTGGCCTTGAACGGTGAGATCATCGTTTTCTCCTCGATTTGGATAGGGGTCCGACTCGCCAGATTACATACCCGCGATCTGCCGAAAAGTTACCGCCGGATTACGAACAAACCCCTTGTCCGAGCCGGCGAAAAGTGGTTTGATATCAGGGAATCGTTCACGCGGTTGATTGCAGGGATCCAACCAATTCACGCTTCTTCCCAGGAGGTGTGCCATGGTCTTGCGGAAGTGTCCCGCTTGTAAAGACACGGTCGGCGCCGAATCTCCCGAATGCCCCCGTTGCGGGGTCAATTTTCGCGAGTACATGATCAAGCGGCTCATGATCTGGGGAACGACGCTGCTGCTGATCGGACTGGCCGTGGGGCATTACGGGTTCAAGCTGATTTAAGTCGGCCGGTGCCCCCTCGAAAAGCGCGCCAGAGGCCAGAGGGGACATTTGGGGACATTTGGGGACATTTTTGAGAACGGACGACCGGGCGGCAGTCACCGCAGAAGCAGCGCCTTTCACTTTCGGAGCGTGCCGGCATAATCGGCTGACCGATGTCCGCCGCCCTGTTGAAAACTGATCTGCCGCTTTCCGTGCGCCGCGGGAAAGTGCGGGATGTATACGACCTGGGTGAAGCCCTCCTGATCGTCGCCACCGACCGGATCAGCGCCTTCGATTGCATCATGCCCAACGGAATTCCCGACAAGGGCAAGATCCTCACCGCTTTGAGCCTCTTCTGGTTTGGCCGGCTGAGCGCGCTCGACATTCCAAATCACCTCATTGAAACGGATGTCGAGCGGTTCCCGCAGGCACTCCAACCGTACCGCGGGCAACTGGCGGGACGGTCGATGCTCGTGAAAAAGGCGTCGGTGCTTCCGATCGAGTGCGTCGCCCGGGGATACCTGGCCGGATCGGGATGGAAGGAATATCAGAAGACCGGTTCCGTTTGCGGCATCAAGCTGCCGCCGGGATTGCGGCAATGCGACAAACTTCCCGAGCCGATTTTCACGCCGGCGACGAAGGAAGAATCCGGGCATGACATTAACATCGGATTCGAGCAGACCGCCGAGCGCGTCGGAAGAAGCGTTGCGGAGAGACTGCGCGAGATGACATTGCGGATCTACGCCTGGGCGGCCGATTACGCCGCCTCCCGCGGCGTGATCATCGCGGACACGAAGTTCGAGTTCGGCACACTGCCGAACGGACAGATCATCCTGATCGACGAGGTGCTGACGCCGGACAGCAGCCGGTTCTGGCCGGCCAGCCAGTACGAACCAGGGCACGACCAACCCAGCTTCGACAAGCAATTCGTGCGGAACTGGCTGGAAGCCCAGCCCTGGGACAAAACGCCGCCGGCGCCGGCGCTGCCGGAGGAAGTCGTCCAGGGCACCCGGCAACGGTATATCGAGGCTTACGAGCTGCTCACAGGGAAACGTTGGTGAAGTCAATCCAATCGATCTGACCTAACTTGATCCCCGTCGGGTCGAAGGCCCGCGGATGCGGACCTTCGGTCCGACCAGGCTGAGGCAGCCCGGCTCTAAAGTGGCAACGCCGGGCGGTACGGAAATTCATCGCCGCTTTTGCTACGATTTTACCTCTATGGGTTTGTTGAGTTATCGAACTGCCGGCGAATCGCACGGAAAGGCATTGATCTCCCTTGTCGAGGGCATGCCGGCACGCGTGCCGGTGGACAAGGACTTCATCGATTTTGAGCTGCGGCGGCGCCAGGGCGGGTATGGACGGGGCGGACGGCAGAAGATCGAGACGGACCAAGTCGAATTCCTCAGCGGTGTCAGAATCGGCAAGACGATCGGGTCGCCGATCGCGATGCTCATCCCCAACAAGGACTCGCGGCTGGACGACCTGTCGGCCACCCCGCCGCTGCATCGCCCGCGGCCCGGTCATGCCGACCTTGCCGGCAGCGTGAAATGGCTGACCACCGATTGCCGCGAGACGCTGGAGCGGGCCAGCGCGCGGGAGACCGCCGCCCGCGTCGCCGCCGGGGCGCTTGCGCGATGTCTACTCAAACAATTCGGAATCGAAGTATTCGGATTCGTTCGCTCGGTGGGCCCGGCGACGTCAAAGGTTGAAGTGACGGCGGACAATTTCCGCGAACTGCTGAAGGCCCGTGAGGAATCCGACATTTATTGCCCCGACGTCGCCGCCAGCGACGCGATGCGGCAGTTCATCAACGAGCAGAAGATGGCCAAGGACACGGCCGGCGGGATCGTCGAGGCGCACGTGTTCGGCTGCCCAATCGGCCTGGGCTCGTGCATGACCTGGGACGGCCGGCTCGATTCCCGGATCGCTGCGGCCGTGGTGGCCATCCAGGCATTCAAAGGAGTTGAGTTCGGCCTCGGGTTCGAAGCGGGCAGACGGTCTGGATCACAGGTCCATGACGAAATCGGATTCGATCCGGCCGCCAGGGACACCCCCTCGCTCGGCTTCGTTCGCGGCACCAACAACGCCGGCGGCCTCGAGGGCGGCATGACCAACGGCAAGCCGATCGTCGCGCGCGGCGCCATGAAGCCGATCAGCACCCTGGGAAAGCCGCTGAAAAGCGTTGACCTCAACACCAAACAGGTTGCCGAGGCCGGGTGGGAGCGGTCCGACATCTCCGCCATCAGCGCCGCTTCGGTGATCATGGAGAACGTCGTCGCCTTTGAGGTGGCCCGCGCGTTTTTGGAAAAGTTCGGCGGGGATTCGTTGCCGGAAGTGACGGCCAACTACAACAACTTCCTCGGCACCGCCCGGCGGCTGCCGCTGGGAAGTTGAATTCGTTTCGCGGCATCGCCGAAGGCGTGCGCTGTTCGGTCCGGAGCGAAAAAGCGCACGCCTTCGGCGTTGCGGCGAAACGGGAATCGGGCGTTCTCGATTCTGATCCTTAGCAAAGCGCTTTTGCAAGAACCTCGTCCCATCTTCGACTCGCACCTCGACCTGGCCTGGAACGCGGTTTCGTTCAACCGTGACCTGACGCTGCCGATTTCCGAAATCCGCAAGAGCGAATCAGGAATGACCGGCGAACGCTCGCGCGGCCGGAACACCGTGAGCCTCCCCGAACTTCGCAGGGCGGGGGTCCATCTTTGCGTCGCGACGCTGTTGGCAAGAGGCGGCCCCGACCAGGCGTTCAAAGCGAACTACACTCGCACGGATCTCGATCACGCCAGCCCGTCGATCGCTTATGCAGCCGCGCACGCTCAGCTTGCGTACTACCGGCTGCTCGAATCGCAAGGGCATCTTCGTTTCATCCACACGCGCAACGAGCTGGCGTCGCATTGGGAGTCTGTCCAGACGAATCCGACTGGCACGCCGCTGGGCATCATCCTGAGCATGGAAGGCACTGATCCAATCGTCACTCCGGGCCAGGCGAAGCAGTGGTGGGACGCCGGACTTCGGGCGGCGGGGTTCGTTCATTACGGCCGCTCGCAGCACGCCTACGGCACCGGGGTTTCCGGGCCGCTCAGCGACGCAGGCGCCGAACTGCTTCGCGAATTTGAAAAGCTCGGCATGATCCTCGACGTGACGCACCTGTGCGACCAAAGCATGTCGCAGGCGCTCGACTCGTTCGACGGCGCGGTGCTGGCCAGCCACCACAACTGCCGGTCCCTCGTGCCCGGCGACCGCCAGCTCAGCGATGAGCAGATCAAGCGGTTGGTCGATCGCGGCGCGGTGATTGGCGTCGCGCTCGATGCGTGGATGCTTTACCCCGGCTGGGTCCGAGGCACGACGCAGCCGAGTGTCGTCGGGCTCGATGCGGTCGCGGATCACATCGATCACGTCTGCCAGGTTGCAGGAAACGCCGACCATTCCGGGATCGGCAGCGATCTCGACGGCGGATTCGGCACCGAGCAGACGCCGCGCGACCTGGACACGATCGCCGATCTTCAGAAGCTCGCCGGCATCCTCGCCAGCCGCGGCTACAGCGACGCCGTCATCGATCTGATCTTCCACGGCAACTGGATGCGGTTCTTTCGCGCCGCGCTTCCTGACGACCCGAGTGATTCCTCTCCCTCCGGGAGAGCGTTGGGGTGAGGGCGTTGGAGAGGCGCCTCTGCGATCCCCTCACCCCAGCCCTCTCCCGGAGGGAGAGGGGGCAAATGCTCGATCTGTTCGATCACCGGCTGATCCGTTACAAATCACGCATGACACCCGACCAGAAGCTCGAGTCGCTCGGATATCCGCTGGACCGTAAGCTTGCCCCCGGCGCCATCTACAAACCGGTCGTGATCGACGGGACGACGGCGTACGTCGCCGGATGCGTTCCGTTCGACGGGGACAAAAACCTGGTCAGCGAGGGGAAGGTGCGATCGCAGGTTAGTGTCGACGAAGCGCGCAAGGCCGCGGCTCTTTGTGCTGCGAATATTCTGCGGCTCGTCCGCCAGGAAGTCGGCTCGCTGGATCGCGTCGAGCGGATGCTCCGCGTGACGGGCTACGTGAACAGCGATCCGGATTTCGTCGAGCAACACCTGGTGATCAACGGCGCGTCGCAACTCTTCTGCGACGTGTTCGGCGAAGCGGGCTGGCACGCCCGCACCGCCGTCGGCATGGCGTCGCTGCCGCTGGGCGCCAGCGTCGAAGTCGAAGCAATCGTGAAACTCAAAGCATAGACCGAGCCTAATCCAGCTTCGCACCGCACTTGGAGCAGAACTTGGCGTCGATCGGATTGGCCGTGCCGCAATTCGGGCAGAACTTCTTGCCCGCAACCTGCGCGTTGTTGGTGTTCGCAGGCGCGGCATTCCCACCGCTCGCGGGAGGAGGATTGTTTGCCGGCGGGGCACTGGTCACGGGCGCCGCGCTGTCGGCGGTCTTGGCCGGCTGGTTCCGCAGGAACTTGTCGATCTTGGGCAGGCTCTTGCGCAGCGAATCGTCCAATGCCAGCCGCAGGATCTTTCCCTTGTCGTCTTCGCTGAGTTGAATGTCGGCGCTGGACTGGGCATTGGCGCCCAGGATCGCAACGCCCATCGAGCCGGCCGAATCCGTTCTCTTGAACTCGCTGAAATTGCTGGTCATCATCTCGCCGGTCGTGGGATCCACCAGCCGGATGTCAACGCCGCATTCTGTTGTAATCTCTGTGTCGCTGTTGTTGACCTCGGCGCCGCCAGCGATGTTGCCGAGCTGCGCCAGGCCAAACGAATTGCCCTTCTTTTCGGTCTTCACGCGCAGGTTGGTGACTTTCCCCAGAAGCAGGTAATCCACGCCTCGAACCTGGCCCTGCTTGGCCAACTCAGCAGAACGGACGATCCCTTCCAGGTTCTGTTCCTTCAGCAGCTGATTGAGTTGCGCCCGCTCGATGACCGCGAACCGCTCCGATTGATCGAGCAATGTCGTCATCTGGTCGGCGGCGAGGTTGTTCGGATCGCCGCTCATGGAGAATCCACCCGCGGTCGTGACGTCGAACGGCGGCACGCCGACCCTCGGCTTATTGACGCCCGACGGCCCGGGCGGGTACTGCCCGACGTTGGCCGTCAATGTGTCACGGCTGGCCGACTCGCTGGAATGCGAACAAGCCGTCGCCCCGACGACACACAGTGCCGCACCCGCGGCAAGCTTCACAAACGCCTTGCCGAACATGAAAGGCCTCCTTCAAAAAAGTTGCTGCTGGCGAGGTGGCAGAAACGACAGCTTCTATGTCACCCGTTCCAACATACTCTGTCAAGGTTTTTAAGCGTAATCCTGCGGGCAAAGGGAGTATAAATGGCTCTTCAATTCCTACCCAATTTTCCCCGTCCCCAAGGCCGGTATTCACTTGCCATTGCGATACGGAACCCACACTTCCATCGACGTGATCCCGCGATTGTGGAAGGCGTAGTAGGGAATGAACATCAACTCACCGTCAATCACCCGTTGCGAGTCGATCGGCTGGTAAAGCGGACTTTGGTCCGACGGCGTTGCCAGACACCACGCGCGATGCCGCAGCGTCTCGATTCCGCCGAGCAGGCCGGCACTCCATTCGCTTCGAAAATCTCCGCTGTCGAGGTTCAAAGACCAGTCGAACACCGTCGGATCACCCGGCTGGTCGATCCCCTCGATGCAATAGAGCAGCGGCCCGCGCGTGATGGCGACCTTCCCTACGTCATCATTCACCAGGGGATTTGCGACGATCACCCGCGGAGACATGTCGAGCTTCAGCACGACCCGATCTTGCGGATTCCAGGTGCGACGAATTACGAGATAGCCATTTTCAACGGTCGGCGATGCGACCCGCGTGCCGGCCAGTTCCAGCTCAACGCTCGGCGACCAGGCCGGCTTCCGCAGATGCAGCGTGAACTTCCTGGGCGAGGATGGAGAGATCGTCAGCTCAACCGTTCCATCCCACGGATGCCGCGTCGATTGCGTGACCTTGATCGGCGTTCCATCTTCCAGATGCCAGTCCAGCGTGTTGTGATCGTAAAGGTGCACCCACAGACCGTCGCTGGACGTGCTGTAGAAGTAGCCCGGCAGTGAGCCGAGAATGCGCTGAAGGTTCGGCGGACAGCACGTGGTCGTGTACCAGGGATTGCGGATCTTGTCCTTCGGATCGCCGACCAGTTCCAGCGGATTCCGGTAACAATACAGATTGCCGCTGAGGGACAGCCCACTGTTGGCGCCGTTGTAGAGCGCCCGCTCGAAGACGTCGGCGTACTTCGAGTCCCCCGTCGCCTGGAGCATCCGCCAGTTCCAGAACATGTTGCCGATGGCGGCGCAGCTTTCGGTGTAGGCCTGGCGGTTGGGCAGCTCGTAGGCTTCGCCGAACGCCTCGCCCGCCGCTCGCGAGCCCACGCCGCCCGTGATGTACATCTTGTGGCCCAGATCGTCCCACAAATGCGTCAGCGTCTGCCAGAAAGCCTGGTTCCCCGTTTCCAGAAAATAATCCGTCGCGCCGGAGCAGGCATACATTGCTCGCACCGCGTGGCCCTCGAGCTGCTTGCGCTGCGTGAACGGCTCGACGGTAAACAGATACGTGATGTCCTGTGGACGGACCTTAGCCAGGTTGCGCGGGTCGCCCTTGAGGAAATAGCCGGCAAAGTCGAGGTAGCGATGATCGCCGGTCGTGCGATACAGCTCGATCAGCGAAAGCTCGATCTCCGGATGCCCCTCAAAGATGGGCTTCTTGTCTGGCCCGAAGTTCTTCAGCAGGTACTCGACCATCCGCTGTCCGACTTCAAGGAGCCTCCGGTCGCCGTCGGCGCGATACCAGGCGATTCCTGCCTGAATCAGATGGCCCAGGCAATACAGCTCGTGGTTGCCGGTCATCTTCGTGTGCCGCTGGGAGGCCATCTTGCCCATGAAGGCGGTGTCGATGTAGCCGTCCGAATCCTGTGCCGCGACGATGTCGTCGATCACCGCGCTGGCGGAACTCCGCAATGCCGGCGGCGCGTCGCCGCTCTGGATTTCAAAACCCACCGCCTCGAGCCATTTGTAAATGTCCGAGTCGGTATAAACCGGACCCCGCCGCGAGACGTTCTTCTTTCCCGATGCCCGCCGAAAGTTGTCGATAATCCCGTTCTGCTCGAACAGCTCCAGGAGCGACGGCAGACTCACCTCAACGTTCACCTTTCGCCGACTGGCCCAGAACCCGTCTTCGAGTTTCACCGCCGAGACCGGAACGCCGTGCAGGATCGCGTGAGGAGATTTGGACGTGTCGAGCACCGGCTTGTCCTTCCCCGGCCCGGCGTCCGCGAAACACAGGGTGGCCGATGCAACGCACAGCATCGCTAAGAGATATTTGAGCATTTGCTCCTCACCGATCGGGACTCTTTGCGCTTCAAACTCTGTCAGCACGGGCTGGAAGCCCGTGCCACGACCGGCGTTGTATGAACGTCATTTTGTCAAGCGAGGACCGCATCAACAACCTTCCCTTCCACATCCGTCAGCCGGTAGTAGCGGCCCTGAAAGCGGAAGGTAAGCCGTTCATGGTCGATGCCGAGAATGCGAAGGATCGTCGCCTGAAAATCATGAACGGGTACGGGATTCTCCACGACGCTGTAGCCGAAGTCGTCGGTCGCGCCGTAGGCAAAGCCCGGCTTCACTCCCCCACCGGCCAGCCACGCCGTGAAGCAGCGCGGGTGGTGATCCCGGCCATAATCGGTCGCGGTCAGCTTTCCCTGCGAGTAATTGGTCCGACCGAACTCTCCGCCCCAGACCACCAGCGTGTCGTCGAGCAATCCGCGCTGTCCGAGGTCCGTAATCAGCGCATAGCAAGCGCGGTCGACATCCTCGCATTGCCTGCGGATCGCCTTGGGGAGATTTCCGTGCTGGTCCCAGCCGGGATGATAAAGCTGGATGAACCGCACGTTTCGCTCCGCCAGCCGCCGGGCCAGCAGGCAGTTGGCGGCAAATGTCCCGGGCTCGCGGGCCTGCGGGCCGTACAACTCGAACGTGCTCTCCGGCTCGTCGGCGACGTTCATCACCTCCGGAACGCTGGTCTGCATCCGGTAAGCCATCTCGTATTGCGCCACCCGCGCCGCGATCTCCGGATCGCCCAGGTCGTCGTATTGGAGCCGATTCAATTCCGCCAGGCGATCGAGCATTTTCCGCCGGGCCGCCCCCGAAATTCCGTCCGGATTCTGGAGATAGAGCACCGGATCTTTCCCGGAACGAAACTGCACGCCCTGGTGAATGCTCGGCAGGAATCCATTGCCCCACAGCCGCGCGTAGAGCGGCTGGTCGATCCGGTCCTTGCTGATCAGCACAACAAACGCCGGCAGGTTCTCGTTGGCCGACCCCAGCCCATAGCTCAGCCACGATCCCATCGAAGGCCGTCCTGCCAGTTGATGGCCGGTCTGGAAGAATGTGATCGCCGGGTCGTGGTTGATCTGCTCGGTGCGCAGCGATTTCACGAAGCACAGCTCGTCCACGATCTTCGCGGTCCACGGCATCAGCTCGCTGACCCACGCCCGGCAATCACCGTATTGCGCGAATTTGAAGATCGACCCGGCCATCGGCAGCGTCGCCTGGTTGGCCGACATGCCCGTGAGCCGTTGCCCCATCCGCACGCTGGCCGGCAGGTCCTGCCCGTTCATCTTGTTCAGGAGCGGCTTGTAGTCGAACAAATCGAGCTGCGACGGCCCGCCGGACATGAACAGGTAGATGATGCGATTGGCCCTGGGCGCGAGATGCGGCGCGGGAAGAATTCCTTTGAACGGATTCTCCATCGGCGCCGCCGCCCGCGCCTCGTGGTTGAACAATCCGGCAACCGCGACGCCGCCCAGGCCCATGGCAAATCGGCCGAGGAACTCGCGACGGTTGAGAGGGTTGAATTGGTTGCAGTTGCAGGTCATGTGTTTCTTGTGACACGGGTTTTTAGCCCGTGCCGACGATCTTCTGCTTCGGTGATTTCAGCCAAGCCAGTCCGCTCTCCGCAGAGGCGCCGCTTGCACCGTGCCGGCCAGCTCGATATCTCAACACTTGGCCGGACACGCCAATGGCCGATAGAATCCAACGTGAGAGGATGTCAATGACTGTACAAACGCTCAAGATCGGCGGGCGGGAGTTCGTTCTGGTTGCCAAGAGCGATTTCGAACGGATGGCAGAGCAAGCCCGTCGACACGCAGAGGATGAATATTGGGCTCGATCGGCGCTGGAAGCCGAGGCTAAGTCACGCGCCAAGCGCGAAAAGCCCATTCCATTCGAAGCGGTTGAGCGCGAACTCGACGAAATTGCCGCTCGCCGCTCCGGCAGGCCAAAACGGCGTCCGGGCCGGAGAACCAGATGACCAGGCATGGCGCCTGGTGTGTAGAGATTCTGCCGGCAGCACGGAAAGAGCTTCTGGCGCTGCGACCCGCGGCTCAAGACCGGATTCGGAAGGCAATCAGGGCGTTGGCTGAGGAACCCGTTCCCGCAGATTCCATTCCGATGAGGGCCAAGGGGACAGGACTTCATCGGCTGCGCGTCGGAACCTACAGGGTCGTCTACAGAATCAATCGCGAACGCGTCCGCGTGCTGGTGATCCGCATCGCACACTGCAGCGAGGTTTATCGCGGCTTCGAAGATGCCCGATTGGCCCACTGGGTATCGATTCATCGTCGCATCACCGCCTCATCATGGTTGAGGATCGCCTCGGCCAGGACCGTTCCCGCCGCCAGCTCGATCGGGTCCAGGGAAGCGTCGTTCTTCGCTTCGCTCATCGCCAGAAGTTTGCCGGCTGCTTCTGTGTCCGCGGCGAAGATCGCGCGCTGCTCGATGAAAATCTGCTTCAGGATCGCGAGTTCGGCGCTGGTGGGTTCGCGATCGGTCACCAGCCGGAACATCCACGCCACGCGCTGGTCGATGGAATCTCCTCCTTCTTTGATCATTCGCTGACTGAGGAACCGCGCCGCTTCGGTAATCTGCACGTCGTTGAGCAGCGCCAGCGCCTGGAGCGGCGTGCTGGTGCTCTGCCGCCGCGCCACACAGTAATTCCGATCCGGCGAATCAAACGCCAGCATCGCCGGCGGCGGAACGCTGCGCTTCCAGAAGGTGTAGAGGCTCCGCCGGTGAAGGTCCTCGCCATGCCCCTGGTCGTATTTCGGATGCCCCATCGCCACGTCCCACACGCCGGGCGGTTGATAGGGCCTGACGCTCGCACCGCCAAGTTTCTCGACGAGCAGCCCGCTGTCGAACTGCGCCTGGTCGCGAAGCATCTCGGCGGTGAGCCGCCGTGCCGGGCCGCGGGACAACAGGTGATTGTCCGGGTCGTCGGCCAAGAACTCCCGCGGCGCCCGCGACGATTGCCGATACGTCGCCGACATCGCGATCAGCTTGAGCGTGCGCTTGACGTCCCAACCGCTGTCGCGGAATTCCACGGCAAGCCAGTCGAGCAGTTGGGGATGCGACGGTGGCGAGCCCTGGCTGCCGAAGTTCTCCGCTGTCTCCACGATGCCGCGCCCGAACATCTGCTGCCAAAGCCGGTTCACCTCGACGCGGGCGGTCAGCGGGTTGTCGGATTTGAAGAGCCAGTGTGCCAGGCCAAGGCGGTTGTGCGGTTCGGAATCGGGCATCGCCGGCAGCACGGCGGGCGTGTTGGCGAAAACTTCCTCACCCTGCGCGTCATACGCGCCGCGCTTCAGGATGTACGCCGGCTTGGGATGCGCCATCTCCTGCATCACCATGATCTCGGGGATCGGATTGGTGATGGCGTTCTCTTCCTTCCGCAATTCGTGCAATTGCTTTGACGCGGCAAGCGCGGGCCCATACTGCGTCGCCACAAAATACTCGAACAACACGGATGGCCGCGCTTCTTCCCCCGCCCCCTCCGGCCTTCGGCTCTGAGGCTCAGGCTCGAAGAGGAGAGGGCTGGGGTGAGGGGAAGTCGGAGGCGCCTCTCCCTCGCCCCTCACCCCAGCCCTCCCCCGGGGAGAGAGGGGGGAGGAGCCGTCCGCACGGGTCGGGTTGCTCAATTCGGCAACTTCCAAGGCCGTAATCGCCCGGTCGAACACCCGAAACTCATCCACCTGCCCGCCCTTGAACCCGTTGTCTCGGAACCGATATCCGATCGTCAGGTCCGGCTCGCCGTTGCTGTCCACGGCGTACGTGATGTCCTTGTACAGCCCGTTGCGGATCACATCGAATTCGGCAGCTCGCCCGTCGATGTAAATATGAATCCCCGCCGCCCGGCTCGATCCATCATACGTCGCCGTCACCTGCGTCCACTGATTGATCGCAACCACATCCTTTGTCACGACCTTCAGTGAATTGCCCGGCCACATGTGATGCAGCCCGAACGCCACATGCCCGCTCTCCAGCAGCAGCTCGTACCCCCGGCTCCCCGCGTCGATCGGCGCCTTGCTGTGATGGATCACCGTCATCCGCGGCTCATGCGACGCCGTCTTGAGCCAGATGCTCAAAGAAAATGGATCGGCACGCGTGAACGTCCCGATCCCAGGGAAAACAAACCCGTTCTCGCCGCTCAATTCCGCGGCTTTGCCGAACTTCCCGTCCACCAGCTTCGGCCCTTCAACCGCCTTGCCCGGTTTCTTCTCGTCGACGAGATTGGCGATCTTGGCGCCTTTGATTTCGTCAAAATCAAAATGCGCGATCTCCCCTGAAATCTTCCCCGGGGCGCCCCCGTGCCGCAGCCATTCAGCGAAAGCATCGGATGCACCCTCGCGAATGGATTTGAGTTCGGCCTCCTTCGCCGCGATCTGCTTACCAAGCGCGTCGATCTTCCGATCCGTCGCATCGTCGCTCAGCAGCATCGTCGGAACCGCGATCGGGTCAGTGAAATAGCTGGTCTGCCCCGACTCATCGACATTCTGGAAGAAGGCAAACAGCGAATAAAAATCCTTCTGCGTGATCGGATCGAACTTGTGGTCGTGGCAGCGCGAGCATTCGAAGGTGAGGCCGAGAAAAGCCGTCCCAAATGTATCGACGCGGTCGACGACATACGCGACGCGGTATTCCTCTCCGATGATCCCGCCCTCTTCGTTCTGCATGTGCAGGCGGTTGAACGCGGTCGCCAGCCGCTGCTCTCTGGTGGCATTCGGAAGCAGGTCGCCGGCAAGCTGCCAGGTCACGAACTGGTCGTATGGCAGGTTCTCGTTGAATGCCTTGATGACCCAGTCCCGGTACGGCCACATCGGCCGGTACCGATCGGATTGATACCCATGCGTGTCGGCAAACCGCGCCAGATCGAGCCAGATGCTGGCCATCCGCTCCCCAAACCGCGGCGACGCCAGCAGCCGGTCCACCACCTTCTCGTACGCATCCGGACTCTGGTCCGCCAGAAACGCATCCAGCTCCTCCGGCGTCGGCGGCAGCCCCGTCACATCCAGCGTCACCCTTCGCAGCAATGTCCCCTTCGCGCAGTCTTCGGCCGGCTTGAGATGCTGTTCCTGGAGCTTCGCCAACACGAACCGGTCGATCGCGTTGCGGCACCACCGCTCGTCCTTCACCTCGGGCAAGGGCGCCTTAGCTGGCGGCACCAGCGACCAATGCATCTCCCACTTCGCCCCCTGCTCGACCCACGTTCTGATCAGGGCAATCTGCTCCGGC
>DATHPP010000159.1:0-10081 GCA_035483795.1 Tepidisphaeraceae bacterium
AAGACAGGCATGTCCATCTCTTTTCAATCACCCAACCTTCCCCAAAGACCCCACTGTTTCGTGCCGGCGGCACCTCCGCGCTAAACTCCGGGGTCTGGGGCGGAGCCCCAGCTACCTACGCAAAAACCGGATGAGCCGCGACGAGTGCCATTTATCATAATATTGCTCAACAGCGGCAGACCTCGTGAGACATCGCCGGGATTGCCACCCGGCCTGCCATGAAGATCGCCCGGACTTGCCCCGACCGCCGCACTTTCCACTTCCTGCTCGGCCCCGATTTCTTCAACAAAGGCGATCTGGACGACCTCCGGGCAGTTTACCTACTACGTCTTGTTCTTCATCCACGCCGCCAGCCGGAAGGTCTATATGGCGGGGTGCACGCGCAACCCAAACGAGCAATGGATGCGGCAGGCCGCGATCAATCGGGAGAAACTAATCGGAATTCTGTTCCGTTAACCACCGCGACAGAAGAGGGCGGCAAGTCAAACGGCCTCAATCCCTCGCGAATCCTGGCGATGGCCGTAGCAGGATCTACTGATTCGTCCTCAATCTCTATGTCAAAGTTGCTACCTGCAACGCCCGTCCCACTACCTGTGACGTCGCCAATCCCTTCAAGTGATGCCCCGAGGGCGTCCTCAATTTCATCGAGCGCATAGGGTATCCGTTCTCGAACGTAAATGAAGATATTCATTATCATTACCTCAATAGCGCTGGGTCATGACCTCAATAGCGCTGGCTGAACAATTCGTCAAAAAACGCGTCAAGCTTCGTTAGCGATTTTTGAGTCCGAAGAGCGTTGTCATAGCTGAGAATATTCTCTTGGTTTTTCAGGGGCGCGCCCAGCTCCAAGTACCCTTGCGTGAAAAATTCCTCGGCGCCCTGGCTCGCTAACTTCGTCTTCTGGATGGCAATCACCACCGGCTCGGTAACGCCGGGAGTGAAGGCATGGTGGCCCTTTACGAGCCGTCCGGCGAGTACCTGTGCCGGAGTGCCAGGCCCGCTCGCCCGCCCCACGTACACCACTTCGCCGTCCTGCATAAAAGCGTATGTGATGTAGCTTCGTCCATCCGTTCCCGAAATCTGATCCAAACGTAAATCTTTACCCGGCACGACGCCAAACTCGTCAAAGAGCGCGGGCTCTCCAGAGAAGATTGGATCGTTTATCGAGGCCGCGCTAAGCGACCGGAACTGCGGGGCGCCGATGGTCGCGCCCTCGATGGACGGCACGCTTGTCTCGACCGTGAGTATCGGCCGCGCCTCGCTCGCCGCCCCCACTCCGGGAATCGGTACAGCGGCCGAAACCAATGTCCAGCCGGCGGTGGCGATGCCGACGCTCATGCCGTGGCCGCCGTACTCCTGGGCAAAGATACCCTTGCTCCAATCCGGGCTTGGGATTGCGATGTTGATTCCGAACAGGCTAAGTATCCCCGGCACGGGCTGCGCCTTGATCAGCATGTTCGCGGTACCGACAACAACGTTTTGCACGCCTTGCGCGGCGTTGGCCAGCCCCTGTGCCGCGACTGCGTTGTTCGTCGGCATCCCCACCGTCGGGTTGTAATCCGTCGCCAGCACCTGTTGTATCGCAGCCTGCTGCTGCGCAGCCGAGTGGAGCGATAACGCGTAGATTTGGTCGAAAGTCATGCCCGCCAAATTGCCGCTGCCGGTATTGTCGAGAATTTCTTGGGCCTTGTAATTCAGCGTCGCCGGGTCGGCGCTGTAACCGGGGTAGCTGAGGCGCAGCTTGTCGCGCACCCAGAAGACGAAGTGTGCGTACTGGCTGGGTGAGAGGCCATGAAGGTCGGGATCGGACGCGGGGGCCTCGCCGGCGAGGTCGACGTTGTTCACCGGATCATCCGCGAAGGCGGCCCGGAGATTGAACCCGCCGGCCAATTCACCAGCGGCATCGGGCTGCATGAAGGAGTGAGTTATAGAGTTGAGGACGCGATCGTCCCCGGCGCCGCTGGGGTTTGACGACCAGCCCAGAATCTTTGGCGCGTACGGCAGGTTGATCTCCCCCTTGCCGCCGAACAGGCTGACGTTCGGCGCGGCGCCTGAGGCGCTCAATTGCAATCCCCAGGAATCGTAGCGGTAGTTGCCGATCAATGAACCGCTGATCGGGTCGACGATCTCGGCAATGTTGCCGCTCAAGTCGGTGATGATCGCGAAGGTCAGGGGCGTCTGCTGATTCGAGCCGGGCAGGAGATGGTAATTGGGATCGGCGGGGAACACCGTCTCGCCGATCAATCCTGTGGGACCATACGTATACTGCTGGAGGAGGTTGTTGTTCCCGTCCAGCAGCGCGATCAATTGATTCCCGTCCCAGATCATGTGGTAGGAGAAGGCGGGCGAGGAACCGAAGCTGCCGGCGTTGTATTGATATACATCCTCCCAGAGCACCCGGCCCGAGCTGTCATAGCCAAGCTGCTCCTTGGTACTGTTGACGCCGGTGGCCTGTGGATTGTCCGGCGTGATGTTGGTCAGCCGGTCCATGGCGTCGTAGCCGTAGGCGAACTGCCCGTCATTGGTCGTATCGCCCCGCCCGTTGTAGGACAGCGCTGACGCTTCGTTCACGCTGTTGAACGTTCCCAGCGGCGTACCCGTCGAATTGGCCACGCCGTTGGTCCAGTTGCCGACGTTGTCATAGCTGTACGAATTGTTGATGTTCGTGGTAGTCGGCGTGCTGGTGCCGACCTGTACCTGATCCGTGCCAGTGACGCCGGTCAGAGCGTCGGCCAGGGCGGGCGAGTAGGCGTAGGTCGTGATCTGGTCGGTGGTGGTGGTATTGGTGGAAGGATCGAACCAGGCCGTGGTGCGGCTGGTGATCTGGTCTTGCTGGTTGTAATCGATGTTGTTGCCGGCAGCGTTGACCTTGTCGTCGAAGACGTTGGTGCTGAAGTTGGGGTTGTTGGCCGACACCTGGATCTCGCGCAGACGCGAAGGATCGCTGTTGGAAGTCAGGTCGTCCGGCTTCTGGTCGATGTAGACCTGGTAGTTGTTATTCCCCGTCGGCGACACGCTCGTCGTCTCGATCTGATTCGAGTTAGCGATGTAGCCGTAGGTGAACGTGATCCCATTGACCGTGATGCTCGCCAGCCGCTGAGTCTGCGGGTCGTAGGAGTAACTGGCGGAAGCCAGTGGGAAGCCGCCCTGGTTCACGACCGACACGGCCGACAACGCCTGCGGCGAGCCGGTATTGCCGTAGCCGGTCGTCGGATAGTAGGAATAGCCGACCCCGTCGAACCCGGCGGTGTCAAACGTCGTCAGCGCCGGCTGGCCGTTGGCATTGAGGGTGTTCGTCTCCGTCGAGGTCTTGCCGTTGTCGGCGTCGGCGACGACCGCCGGGTTCCCAAGCTCGTCCAGGCTCGTGCTGGACGACACGCCGTCACTCAGGCCGCTGTTGAAGGAGTACGCCGACAGCGAGCCGTCACCGGCGTAGGTGAAGCTGCTGGAGGCCAGGCCGGGCGCGACATAGTTGATGAGCTGGCCCGAAGCATCGTACTGATACTTGTCCTGCGTGCCGTCGGCGAACTTCTTGCTGGAAAGCAAACCCGTGTTCGCATCGTACTTCCAGGTGGTGGTCGCGGCGCCGGTGCCGCTGAGCGTGCCGTTGGACAACGTGGTGGATCCCTGGAACGTCGTCAGGCTATTAAGTTGTCCGGTCTGGGAGCCGGTGGTGTCTTCGTAACCGAGATTGGCGGAGAGGACGCCGGCGCCGCTGATGCTTTGCGTTTGGCCGAACAGGTTTTCGGGGGTGTAGACATTGCCGCCGTCGGCGCGGGTGAACTGGGTGGTGTCGTTGGTGGCGGGATTGATGGCGGCGACGCTCGCCTGCGCGTGGCCCGGCAGCGTCAGCGACTGCGGCGTGCCGTCGCTGAACAGCCCTGAGCCGGTCGTGCCGGTGTAATCGGTCCCGCCGGTCAGCTCCTGGAGCCCGTTGTAAGCAAACTGCTGGTCGGTGATCGGCGTGGAGCCGGTCACCGGTAGCGTCTGCTCGTCGGCGAGCTGCCCGTCGGTGTAAGTGTCTTGAACGCGGGTTTTGTCGGGATTGACGGTGGTCTCGATCCAGTGGTCGGCGGTGGTGCCGGGCGCATCGGTGGTGGTGGTGGTGAGGCCGTTATTGATCGAGACGTTGGCAAGGCCGCCGTCGTAGGAGAGCGAATCGCTGGTCTGCACGCCCGAACCGGCCAGCTGGAGCGTTTGAATGCCCTGCGGCGTGGTGGCATTCAAGATCGGTGAAGTGATGGCATTGACGCTCCCGTTGGTCCCCTGCGCGACAAACTGCCGCACGATTTTGGGATCGACGCCGGGGACGTAGCCGCCCGTGTGCTTCTTGTCCGTGAACTGCGCGCCCATCTGGCCCGTCACTGGGTCGTAGATCGTGTAAGTCGTCGTGCCGTCGAAACCGACGGTTTTGATCGGCCGGCCGTTGTTGTCGAAATCGGTGACGGCGTCGACGGTGGTGGAGGGTTGGGAGTTGGTGCCTGGGGTGTTCTGCTGGGAGAGGTATGGCTCGCCGAGCGCGTTGGTGTAGGCGGTGGTGGTGTTGTTGGAGCCGCCGGCGGTGACGCTGGTCCAGGTGCTGCCGGCTTCGACATTGGAGTCACTGCGGAAGTTGGCGTCGAGATCGCCCTCGTAGACGACGCCTTCGCTGTAGGTGGCGGGGGTGACGGCGGTGCCGCCGGTCGAGGCCTTGGAGCCGTCGAGGTAGAAGGCGTCGATTTCGGTGCCGCCATCGGGGTGAGTGATGGTGAGGACGTTGGTGGGGTTGAGGAAGGTCCCGCCGGTCGTCCAGACGTAGGTGGTGGTGCGGTTGGCGGTGGCGTCGGAGCCGGTCGTGTTGTCGATTTCCTGGCGCAGCCGGCCCTGGGCATCGTATTGGTAGGTGTTGGTAATTGGCGACGGAGTCGAGAGTTCGGCGCCTTGTGAGCTCATCGCTACCGTCTGTAGCTCGATGACGTTCCCGGTGAAATCGTAAGTGTACTTGTACTCGACGCTGTGTGATGTGCCGGCATAGATGGTCTTGGTGGCGACCTCGCCCATGGCGTTGTAGGTGTAGTTGGTGTGGGAGCCGTCCTTTTCGGTGACCGTCTGGGGGCCGAACCAGAAGTTGCCGGTGTTGGGGTAGGTGGCGGAGGTGGAGACGCCGCCGGTCTCGGCATCGTTGGCGTAGTTGCCGAAGGCGTCGGGGGTGGAGGCGCTGTCGGCGACGTAGGGTTGGTCGATCGTGCCATCGGTGGCCGTGAAGGCGTTGCCCCAGGGATTGAGGGTGTCGGATTGGGTGGAGAGGGTATCGGCGCCCCAGGAGCTGGTGACCGTCTGGTTGACGTTCTTGCTGGAATCGACGCTGGAGTTGGCGGTGGAATTACCGGCATAGCCAGTGCTGGTGGCGGTCAGGCCGGCGCCGCTGCTGTACGTAATGGTGTTCTGGGTCTGGAAGACGGCGGCGTCCCAGTTGTCGCCTAAATCGGGGTCTGCCGCCCGGCGGGTCACGACGGAGGTCTCGGCACTCGTACCGGCTCCCCCGTAGCGGTTAAACACGTCGGAGGTAATGATCTCCTGCACCTGGGTCTGCACTTCGCGGGGCTGCTCGACGAGGTTCATCGGATCAGCATCCTGCCCGTTGCCGGAGACGTCGGCACTGTAGCTGAAATACTGCACGACGTTGGAAGATTCGCCCCAGGAGCGCCGCGTGCTTTGGAACGGCGTCATCTGCTCGGCGAGCCAGCCGGTGCTGGGCGTGCCGTTGGAGCCGTCGTCGTATTTGTAGACGACCCAGGAGTTGTCGGGGTTGGTGACGAGCGTCACATCGCCCCAGCTCGCGCCGCCGTTGGCGTAGTGGCCCGGCGTGGCGAAATTGCCGGGGTTGCTGGCAACGCGCGGATGGTAGGCGTAGCTGGTGGTGGCGGAAAGCTGCGCGGGCGTCGGAATGTTGGTTCCGCTGTATCCTTCATCGAGGGTCGTGGTATCGACGGCGACCAGGCCATCGGAGTTGAAGCTGATGGCGTCGGTGAGGGTGCCGACGAGGGAGCTGTCGCTGCCGTCGTCCTGGGTGACGATGGTAACGGTGCTCGACGCGCCGTTGGTGAAGGCGCCGGCGCGGGTGACTTGGACGCCATTGCGGTCAATCACTGTGCCGTCGGAGCTGAGCGTGTAGGAAAAGGGGTTGATGGGGCTGTTGGTAGTCGTGTCTGTCTTGGTGAGGTCGGTAATCTGATTGGAGCTGTCGTAGGCGATGGCGGTGTGGATCGTTTGCGGACTGACGCCGGACGGCGTGATGGTTTGGTAGTCGATGGATTCGATGCGGCCCTGGTACGGGTACTGATCGGCGTCGTTGAACAGGTTGAAGGTGATTTTGTAGCGGGAGGAGTCGAGGGTATCGGTGGTGTTGTTCGCCAGGGCCTGGTTGAAACGGTAGTCCGTGGTTGTCGACGGCGTCAGGTAGGTGGTGAGGTCCTGCGAGAGGCCCTGGGCGTTAGAAACGGAGGAAATTGTGCCTTTGTCGTTTGCGCCCGTCGCGAAGGTTTGCGTGATTCCGGAGGCGAATTCGAGGGCATATTGGTGGAGGGCGCCGCCCGCCTCGGCGGACTCGGAGGCGTCGCTGGTGGTGAGATCGCGCAGGACGTAGGTGCGGTCGGCGTCGCGGGCGACGCCGTTCACCAGATAACCGAGCGGCGTGCCGATGGGGCTGAAGCTGTTGGTTTGCGCATTCCATGGGAAGTCGAACACCACGGCGTTGCCGCCGGGGCGGATGACTTCGATGCGCTTGACGTGATTGACGCCGTCGTCGAGGAGTTCGTTGACGCGCGTGTAGGTGTCGAGACTGTAGGCGTAGGGCAGGCCGTTCTGGTTGAGGTACTGACTGTAAGTGCTCGGTGGGCTGGTCTGGTTGCCGTCTAGAATGGACAGCTCGTCAGAAAGGAGTGGACCGCCATCCGTCCCAGTGAGGGAAAACGCGCCTTGCTGAATATATCCATGAACCGGCAGAGCGCCGGTAGTATCGGTAAAGATCGGGAGATAGACTTGGGGCGCATTGCGATCGGCCTGGAGGGCCATGACGCCCGTGTCGTTGCCCTGTGACGCCAGATCGGCGGGCACCTGGACAATGCCGTCCATGTTCGTATCCGGCGTGGTGTTCTCGTAGTCCATTCGAGTCGTGAGGGGGAGGACGCCGAGGGTGGTGCTCGGGGTGGGGTTGATCGAGAGCCAGCCCGTGTCGCCCGGGTAGAGCGTTTGCGATGGCGAGTTGCCGCCACCGTCGGTGGGTGGCGTAAAGCCGCTGCTGGCTGGAACTTCGCCGAAGATCGCCGGCAAGGGACCCAGGGTGGCGTCAATTTCTTTGTTGTATTGATCGTCTACGTAGTTCCCGGCGTCATCCGCGCCAACTTGATAGTACCACGAGCCAGTAAAGCCGGTCGCGAGGTTGGTGATCGGATTGGTTCCACCGGGGGGGGTGGTCGGATCACTCTGACCCGGCGTAAGGCCGGGTGGCGACCACCCATCTCCGCCAAGTACCATGCCACTGGCGGTGGTCAGGCTCCACGTGACGACTGTTTCGGTCTGCCCCCATTGCCAGGTGCTCGAGTTAAGAGACGTGTACCAGGGCCCAAGTTGCACGTTTTGCACGTCCGCACCGTTCTGGCGATGCGCCGATGGAAGGACCACGCTGATATTGCCGGCCGAAAGATCGAAGTGCGCGGAGTCGTAGACCTCCGTGCCATGTGACGGCGGAGGCGCGCTTCGATGGAAGTGCAAAATGCCCACTTGGGCGATAACGGAGCTACCTCCACCAGTACCGACCGAGATTGCGGGTGAGGCCGCTGCTCCCCATTGAGTTGGATCCGGCGTCCCATCCCACACAACATCTGTGACGGCTTCCGGTTGGCCCCAATCCCCGCCCTGCGAGGTGGACGCTGTGATGTTCCATTCGAGGATTCTGGCGTTTGCCGGCACCTGCAACACCCAGAGAGCCTGATCGGTCAGCGGATGCCCGGCGGAGTCGAGGGAGCCCTCTTCCATCTGTTGGAGAACCCCTGCTATTTCTGTAATATCCTCAGGGTCCGTGATCGACGTGGAAGTCGTCCCCAATGCGTTCCCGAATTCGTCCTTGGACCAGTGCCCCATGACTCGGATGGTCGCGCCAGTAGTGACATTGGATTTAGGAGGGAGAAGCTGATCAAGAAGCATTGTATCCTGGCTGAATGTCATCGCGTTCCCATTTTGGTCAACCTTCCAACCATTGGGTCCCGACCCGCGTTCGTAGACAACTCCTTCCATCTGGGTCACCATATTCTCCATGTCAATGATCAGAGTCGGATCATCTATGGCATCCGCTCCGCCGGCGCCACCGGCGATCAGCGCGCGGAAGCCATCGCCGTCGGCACCAAATACGGAGTCATAGGCATTGATGACCTGGCTGGCGACACTCAGAAACAGTTCGCTATAGCCATCGAAGTTCGTCTCGTTATAAAAGGGCGTCAGGCCAATGAGTTGGCTCAGCGCATCGTGCAGCTCTTTGAATTGCTGGGCAAAAATCAAACCGCCCTGCGATGGGATTCCACGTTCGTATTGAAACGTGGCGCCGCTGTTGGTGTCGGTCATCGCCGGGACCAGGGTCCAGTTCAACAAGACGAGATTGCCTGTGATGGGAGGTGCGCTCGGGCCGCCGTAGCAAGGTTTTCCCAAGCTCAACGTATTTGACGAGTTCCCCGAGTCTGAAACCGGGTACCAGATACTGCCGATGAGCATGCAATCGCCCGGCACGATTACCTTTGACACGTCGCCGCCGGAGATGTTCGCGCTTGTGGCACCGCTTGGTGTGGGCGTAATGCTGAAGGTAAACCCAGGAATGGGAGGCGCCGGGTTTTGCGGCGTGTAATAGAGCGAATTCATGATATCGCCAACTGATAAGCTATCCGAGGATGGGTTATTGAAGTCCCTGTTCACGCTATAATGCGGAATGACTAAATCGATGCTGGCGTAGAAGTTGGCGAAATCCTGACTGAAGCTGGTGGTGCTGTCGGCCCAGACAAGGGTTGAGCCGTTTTTCAGGACAGCGGAGCAAATGCCATTGGTGCTTGCCCAAGTCCCAATCGGAACGGACGGCGGGTTCGTCGCCGGGTAGATGATCGGCTCGCCCTGGTAGATATTGGGAGTGCTGCTGTTAGGATTGATCTGCCAGACGGGATCGCCAGCTTGATAGTGACCGGCGCCGTTGATGTCTTCGTAGGCGTATTGCCCCTGCGTGCCGTGAATCTGTGTGATGGTTCCTGAGGATGGCAGCGAGACGGAACCGGAAATGAGAGTATCGCTCTGATCATACCAGAACCGTGAGTCCAGAGGAGTGATCGGGGCTGGAAGCACAGCCGCCATGCGCTGCCTGAGGACGGCTGTCATATTGTTGTAGAAGTCATCCTGCCAGGACTGTGGGATGTATTGGTTTGGACTCGCGTCGATAGGGGGTGTGGACGGGCCCGTCACGGCGATGGATGCATAACTATTTTGGGTGACGGAGTTGCCCGCGGCGTCGACGGCGGCGACCTCGTACATATACGTCGCGCCGGCGGCGGGAACGGCTTCGCTGATGGTGGTTCCCGTGGTACTGGCGAGGAACGTGTTGTTGCGATAGACGTTATACTTCGTCACCCCCACGTCATCCCACGGCTGGACCCAGTTGAGGGCGACGGTGGTGCCGTCGTTTTTGGTGACCTGGAGGTCGAGCGGCGAGTTGGGGGCGGTGGTGTCGGGGATCGCGGGGAGATTGGCGGAGACGGGGGTGGAGGCGTTGTAGGAGGAGTCGTAGGCGGTGACGGTGTAGGCGTAGGCGACGCCGGTGGTGGCGGTGGTGTCGGTGAAGGAGGTGAGGGTGGTGCCGCCGAGGGCGACGCCGTTGCGGTCGACCTCGTAGGAAATCAAATTAGAGGAAGAGGCGCTGGGGGAGGCGGCCCAGGAGATGGTGACGTTCGCACCAGAGGATGTCGCCGTGACGGTGCCCGGCGGCTGGGGCGGGGTGACGGAATAGCCCGCCGGCGCGGTGCCTGTGCTGGTGCCGAAGGATCCGCTTGGAGGAGATGTCCCGCCCGAG
>DATHPP010000160.1:0-37416 GCA_035483795.1 Tepidisphaeraceae bacterium
GTCTTTAATAATGGGAGCTCAATTAACTTCAGCGGTGGGTCAATCACCGCGTCGGACCTGAACACGCTCAACGTACCCGCCAATTTTTCCTGGACCGCAGGGAGCCTGAACTTGAGCGGCTCCAATGTCGTGTTCGACTCCAGTGCCAGCGGTACCAGCGCATCACTCGGCTCAACCCTCACGCTCGCCTCCGGCCAGACGCTTCAACTCAGCAACGGAAGCGAAACCATCGGCGGCAGCGGCCCTGGCTCCCTGACGCTCAAAGGCGGCTCGACCAATACCGTCAGCGGATCGGCGACAGTCAATCCGCTCGGCACGCTCACCCTCACCGGCGGAAATCTCAACACGTCGGGAACACTCGTGAATCTGGGAAACCTGGTTTACAACTCCGGAGCGATCAACGGACGGCTGGTGAATCTCGGAGCCGTGAACCTCGCCCCGACGGCCAACTTCGGACCCTCCAACGGCATCGAAAATGACACGACGATGACGGTCGCCGTGGGCCAAACCCTCACCGTGAACGGATCCGGACTGGACAATCTCGGCACGTTCGCGCTCGGAGGCGGCGCGATCGCCGGTGTGGGCGCCGTCGTCAACGACTACGGCGCGTTGATGACGGTATCGGGAACCATCAACCAGGGGCTGACCAATAACGGGACGCTCTACGTGAATGGGCTTCTGACTCAGAGCGCGGCCTCGACAAACGTCGGCCAAATCAATGTTCCGACCGCATCGCAGCTTCGCGGCGGATCACTTTCCAACAGCGGCTTCCTCACGCTCAGCGGGGGCGCGGTCAGCTCCGCGACGAGCAACGGCACAGGAGGCGTCATCCAGGGATACGGCAGCATCACCAGCTTCCAGGGAAACAATTCCGGTGGCCAGATCAGTGTTTCCTCGAACCTGGGGCCGTTGACCATCAACGGCGCGTGGAACAACGCCGGCCTCGTTACATTACAAGGTGCTGGCACAGTCCTCTCCGGTGGCGCGATCACCAACGCCGGAACGATCCAGGGCAACGGCCAAGTCAGCGCCACGGTCCTGAACTCCACTGGCGCTGTTCAACCTTCTGGCGGCCAGCTCGTTTTTGCGGGCCCCGGCAATAGCAATGGCGCAAACGCGCAGATTCAAATCACCACGGGCAACGCCCTGCTTTATACGCAGGGCCTGGCCACCAACGGCGGTACGATCGCGCTATCCGGCGGGACGTTCGACAACAACAACCAGCCTTTGACCAACAGCGGCGCTATTCTGGGCAGCGGTACTCTTCGCACCGGCGGCCTCACCAATAACGGCGCCGTTTCCTTCGCCGATGCCCCGACTAATGTTTTGGGCGCGGTCACGAACGCCAATTCTCTGAAGATCACGAACAATACGACCACGTTCTTCGGCACCATCACCAACGCCGCCAGCGGAACGATCCAGGTCACCAGCGGCACGGCACGGTTCCTGTCAACATTCACCAACAACGGCACGTATAGCAGCGACCCGGCCGACAACTACTTCACCGACCTCACGATCTCCGCCACCGGCGCGTTAGTTGGAGGCGCCGGCGATCGCTTCTTCATTTCCGGCAACTTCGACAGTAGCAGCGTGCAGAACAAGGCTTGGAACACCGCCTCGTCGCTTGTCGACCTGCAAGGGTCAGGCGCACACGGCTTCAGCATCACCGGAACGGACGAGGGCCCCACCGCCAATGGTTACGTAAACAACTTCGCCATCGGAACATTGGAACTGGATTCTGGCGGATCGCTGTCGCTGCAACCATCCCAGGGGAATTCCGCCCTGTATGTCGGCGCGCTGGCGCTGGCGGACGGGGTTGGGCAGATTTCGTCGATTGCGGGTAACGGGGCTAACGTCTACTACGACCCTGCCAACCAAGCCAACGCTTACTTGAACGATCAGACGTACGCACTCAGCGGGGGCGGAGCGATTGCCCCAGTTCCGGAACGGGCGGGAGGGCTGTTGGTCGGCATCGCAGGGAGTTTGCTGGTGCGGCGAAGACGTGCATTGCGGAAATGTAATTTGCCAGGTGTCCAGCAAAAACGCTAAATTGCCATGGCACCTCGAATCCGGCGGGAAGGGAGAGTCTTGGCCAAACGTCACTTGGCAATGCGGCGGCGGCGCATGCTGGCCTTGTTGACCGCCTCGGCGGCAGCCGCTCCGCTGATCGCTTCCGCCGCGACCAAGAGCTACATCGGCCCCAGCAGCGGAGACTGGAACACCTCGACTAACTGGAACACCACCGGCGTTCCCGCCACCGGCGACGTCGTCAGCATCGTCGAAACCCCGTTCGCCGTGTTTTCCGTCACCTTCGACGCCAATTACACCTCCGGCACCGCGATCGGTTCTCTTACCCTCGACGGCAGTTCCAGCGTCGGCGTGGTGCTAAACCAGACAACCGCCGGGCAGAACCTCTTTTCCGCAAACGAGGTAATCGGCAACAACGGGATCGCCAGCTTCAACCAGAACGCCACGACCAATTCGCTCACCGGGACATTATTTCTTGGGAACAACGCCGCGGGGCAGGGAATTTATCTCCTGGGGATCGGCGCCAGCCTGGTGGCCCCCACGATGGACGTGGGTCTCAATGGCCGGGGAACCTTCACCCAGCTTGGCGGGACGGTCAACGCCAGCAGCAGTATCTTCGTGGGGAACAACGCGGGAAGCAGCGGCATTTATACGCTAAGCGCCGGGAGCATCAGCGCCGCTGCTCTCACCGTCGGCAACGCCGGACCCAGCGGCACATTGGTCGGATCATCTGGCTCCTTCTTCCATAATGGAGGCACGGCCAACCTTTCGACACTGACCGTGGGCAACAGCGTCGGGAGCAGCGGCTTCTATTCCCTCTCCCCCGGCGGCTCCCTCTCGGTCAGCAACTGGGAATACATTGGCTACAGCGGCGCTGGCAGCTTCGTTCAATCCGGCGGGACCCACACGGTCACGCCCGGCATTTTGGTTGGTTACCAATTCACCGGCACCGGCAATTACACCCTCGCCGGGGGCTCGCTGAGCACGCAGGAACTGGACATCGGCTCCAACGGCACCGGCAGCTTCACTCAGACCGGCGGCACCAACAGTGCCTCACAAATTCTCGTAGGCGCCGCTGGATCGGCCCACGGTGTTTACTCTCTTTCCTCCACCGGTTCACTGACTGTCAGCAGTACCGAAATCGTCGGGGATTTTGCGACGGGGAGCTTTATTCAGTCCGGCGGTTCGCACAGCGCCGGGCAGCTCGTTCTCGGCAACGGCACTGGCGCCAGCGGATCTTTCGGCCTCTCAGGTGGAACCCTGACTACCGGCTCCGGCCCGAGCTCCCCAGAGGCCATTGGAGGTGGTGGTACAGGCGTGTTTTCGCAGACCGGCGGCGTCCACCAAAGCAGCGCCGACGTTCTCCTGGGCAGTACCACCGGGGGCAATGGCACGTACATCTTGAGCGCCGGCACGTTTAGCATTACAGGGAACCTGAACGTCGGCTATGCGAATGTGGGGACCCTCAGCCAGACCGGCGGGAGCCTCGCTGCCACTGCCGGCCTTTATGTCGGCGCGAACCCGTCGAGCAGCGGAATCTACACGCTCAGCGGCGCGTCCAGCTCCCTCAGCGCCGCATCCGAATTCGTCGGCAACGGCGGCGTGGGCACATTCGTCCAGTCCGGCGGGACGCATTCTCTGGGTGCCAATCTGTTTGTCGGCCAGGCCGCCGGCGCCAGCGGGAATTACAAGCTGAGCGGCGGGTCCTTTGCGATTTCGGGAAGTGCATACATTGGCGGGTCGAACACCGCCGCCGGCGGGACCGGTTCGCTCGCGATCAACGGCGGGACCATGAACGTCTCCGGCACCCTGAAGGTCTGGAACGCGGCCGGAAACGGCATTGCGATGTCAGGTGGAACGCTCGCCCTGGGCGCGCTGGACTTGAGCGGCAATCCCTCCCTGTTCAATTGGACCGGCGGCACTCTGAACTTTCCCGCCGGAGTCACAATTGACTCCAGTTTTGTCCTCGGTCCGTCTGTCCCGCTCAACATCAACCAGTCGCTGACATCCTCGGGCGGATCGCTCACCAACAACGGCCAACTCTTGATCTCTGGCGGGACGGTGAGCAGTCTGGGCGCGCTGACAAACAACCTCGGCCTGATCGGCGGCTTCGGCACCATCGGTGGCAGCGGCGGATTCACCAACAACAGCGTCGCCTCGCAGTCGGGCGGGAAGCTCGTTCTCTCCAACACCGGCAGTAATTCCAACTCCGGAAACATCGACCTGGCCGCCGGATATCAATTTCAACTCAGCGGCGGAAACCTCGCCAATGCCGGCACCATCAACCTCAACGGCGCGTCCGTCACCGGAACCGCGCAGCTCAACAACAGTTCAAGCGGCGTTATCGAAGGCGCGGGCGGAATCACCGCCCCCTTGGCCAACAGCGGGACGGTCGCCCTGACCGATGGCACGCTCAATCTCCCCGCTTTCACCAACAATGGAACCATCGCACCCAATGGCGTCACCGCGAACATCTCCGGCGGCGCGATTACCAACGCTCTCAACATCGAGGGCTTCGGGCAAATCAACAACAGCATCACCAATACCGCGACTGGCATGATCGCGGCACTGGGAGGGCGGTTAGCCCTGACCGGCCTCGTCACCAATGGCGCCGGCGGTTTGATCGCCGCCGCGGCCGGCGATGAACTTGATGTCTCCCAGGGGCTGGGCACCAATGCCGGCTCGATCAGCCTTACGGGCGGGACCGTCAATACCAATGGCGTCAGCATGACCAATTCCGGCAGCATCAGCGGCTATGGCATGCTCCGCACCGGAGGCCTGACCAACAACTCCCAGGTCACGTTCACCGGCGGCAGCACCACTGTCAACGGCGCGGTCACCAACGCCTCGGGCGCGACCCTCAGCATCCAGTACTCCACGGCCCTGTTCAACGGCCCGGTCACCAACAACGCCGGCGGCACCGTCAAAACCGTCAGCGGCAATACCGTGTGGGCCGGCGGGTTCACCAACAACGGCACCCTCATCACCGATCCGTCGACCAATTATTTCACCGACCTGGTTGTCGGCGCCAGCGGCTCGATCAGCGCCGCCACCGGCGACCAGTATCTGGTCAGCGGCAACTTCACCAACAACAGCACGCAGACCGGCACCTGGAACACCTCGGGCGCACTGCTCGGATTCCAGGGCGGGGTGAGCCATCAGGCGAGCGTCGCCGGAGCTGTGGGCCAGTTCGGATGGGGAACCATACAGATCAACGCGGGCGACAGCGTGACTGTCAACGGAAACAGCCTGACCGCGGCGACGACTGTCAACAACGGAACGCTCTCTCATGTTTCCGGGACGAGCAGCCTGGGCATCCTGAGCGGAACCGGGTCGATTTCCGTCGGCAATTCCACCGGCGGGGCCGCGGCCGCCGTGACGGTCGCGTCGTTTAACCAGTCCTCGGTCACCGTCAACGCCACCGGAACGCTTGCGGTCGCGCACAGCTCGACCCCCGCCGTCAGCGGCACCAACAGCCTGACGATCCAGCCCGGCGGGCAGCTCGATCTGTCCAACACCACGTTGTTCATCCACTACGGAGCGCAGCCTGATCCGATTTCCACCATCATCAGCTACATCGCCGGCGGCTACGACGCAGGGCACTGGGACGGCCGCGGCATCATCTCCAGCACCGCCGCCGCCAACCCGCGCGGCAGTACCGCGATCGGTATCGCCGACTCGGCCGACAACGCCGTCACCGGCCTCCCCGCCAACACCATCGAACTCAAATACACTCTTTACGGCGACGCGAATCTGGACGGACAGGTCAACAGCGCCGATCTCCAGATCCTGCTGTTCGGCCTCAACAAGCCCGGAACCTGGGACGGAGGGGACTTCAACTACGACAGGCAGGTTAACAGCGCTGATCTTCAGGCACTTCTGTTCACGCTGAATACGAACCTGGGGCCGACCACGATTCCGGGCGCTGCAGCCCTTCCCGAACCCGCCACCACGGCCGCCGTCGCACTCGCGGGCGCCGCGGCGCTTTGCCGTAAGCGGCGGGCGCTGACGCCTACTCCCGGCGGAGATCGGCCGGGGTGACGTGAGCGCCGCTCGTCCAGACCGCCAGCGACGAGCAGGTGATCCCGATCATCAGCACCGCGAGCAGCGTCGCGGCCAGCGAACCGACGTTGATCCCTGCCGAAGAATGCGCGACTGCGGGGATGATCCCGATCACCGCGCACAGCGTTCCCACCACCAGCCCAAGAACCAGGAGAAAAACGTTTTCCGAGAGTACCAGCCGGATGCGGTCGGATTTCCGGAATCCGATCGACGCCAGCAGCGCCAGCTCCGCCTTTCGCTCGAGCACCGTCCGCACCAGCACCACCGCCAGCCCGACGGTCCCGAGCATCAGCCCCAGGGCCCCCAGCGCCTGAAATGTGGAAAGATAGGTGTTCTGAATTTCCAGGAACTGCGCCAGCCGCTGCGCCGTCGGCTCAACGTCCACGGCAAATTCATTGAGCTGCGTATTGAGCGCCCGGCGGACTTCCTGCTGTTGCGCCCCCGGGCAATCCACCAGCACGACGCCAAAGCCGTCCTGCGCGGGAAAGAGCTGCCGAAAGCTGGATTCGGCCATGAGCAGCTCGCTCTGGAAAACGCTGTTGCTGAGTGTGGCAACGAGCTTGAGGCGACGTGTCCGCCCCGCCACGTCCGGGACGTCCAGCGACTGCCCGACTGCCAGGTGCAGGATGTAAGTTGCGGTGTTGTCGTCAGCGATGACTGGGACGGTGTCATCCGGCTGCGGTGTCGTGAGCAGCGTCCAGGGGTTTGCAGCGCCGGCGGTTTGTGCGAACGTGAATCGGTACGCGTGCGCTTTGTCGGGCGCGGCGGTCAACTCCGGTGGGACGGCAAGGATCGTCGGCGTGGTCGGCTGCGTGAGGTTAAGGCAACTAATGTCCTGCCCGGCCCAGCGGCGCATCGAGACAAAACGCACCTGGCTCCAGAGCGGGTCGTCGGCGTCGGTCATTCCCAGCACGCGTCGGCCCTGAAGGGTGTTGAGATCGCCAAGGAGCGGAATACCAGAACTGAGGATCAGGCGAAACCCGCCGGCACCGGAGGCGACGTCGCCGGTGTCGGCCGGCGGACCCTGCTTGAATGCCGCGACGGTGATCAGCGTGAACGCGGCAAAGGCAATTAAACCGATCGCCAGGATGCTCCGCGCCGTGTGCCGCGAGGCGTTGCGCATTCCCAGCCGCGCGATCGTCGCGATTCCGACGGGGCCGGCTGGACGCCGCGCGCCCGGGCGCAGAACGCCGCCCAGCCAGCAGAGGCAGCCGATCAAAAGCAGCGCGCCGCCGCTCAGGAACGTCTCATCGGCGCCCGACTTGGAGAAGATCGCCGAAGCGAACATCGCCAGCGCGCCGATCGCCAGCCCAATTCCGATCAGGCGCACGACGCGGCCGCTATGCCGGCCTGTGCGCGGCGCCTCCCATCCGCCGGCCAGCAGCGTCGCAGCCGAAGTCCGCCCGACGTGCCACGCCGCCCACAAGATCGCCAAGAGTGCGACCAGCAAACTGCCGACGAACCCATAAAGCATCGTGACCGGCGACGCGTGAAGCCGCAGATCGGTCGTGCCCACGGCGCCGATCCACCACGTTCGCAGGCCGTACATGATCAGCGCGGTGTACGCGATCGCCGCGATCATCCCCAGCAAGCCGCCGATCACGCCCAGGATCATCCCCTCGCCCAGCGAGAGCCTTCGCAGCGCCCACGGGCGAAAGCCAACCGCTGACAGAAGTCCGATCTGCCGCGCTCGCTGCTCGACGCTCAGGCGGAACAGCATCGCCACCAGCAGCACCGCCGCCACGATGATGAAGAAGCTGAAGTAGACGAAATACTGTCCGAAATCGGTGTTGCCCGACGACGCGGCAAGCTGCTGGGCCATGATCGGTTGAAACGACAACCCCATCGCCACGGGGTCGAGCTTTTCGTGCAGTTTCTGCCGGAACTCGTCGACGCGTTCGGAAGCCACCCGCAGGCTTGTCACATCCCCCAGCGTGCCGCCCCACAGCTTCTGGGCCGTGCGAAAGCTGACGAAAAGCTTGGGCGCCGCACGGTATTTTCGCCAATAATCTTCGTCGGCTTTGGTGACGAGCTTTTTGTCGATCTCGACGCCTTCCGGCGGGTTCCAGTCGGCGATCGTGTCGGCGTCGGTCAGCCCCTTGTATTGCGGCGTCAGCGAACGGTCGCCGCCGATGCCGGACATCGGAAGAATCCGGACGATGGGCAAACCCCTGCTGAATCCGGCATCGTCACTGCTGATATTTGCCAAATCACCGCTCGGCTTGCGCTGGTAGAAGGTGAGGTGCAGGCGGTCGCCAGGCTTTGCCCCCAATTGATCGGCGGCCCATTGATTGATCGCGATTTCATCGTCGCCCAGCTTTGAATCATCCAGGGGAGAAATGCCCGCGGCGACGGCGTAATGAATCTCCTTGCCGCTGGGTTCGAGCCTGACCGAATTGACCAGATTGACGCTGACTTTTTGCAGCGGGACGCCCGTGGCCTCCGCGGCCGAAACCAGCGGCGGATCGAGGTACGTCGCCCGCGAGATCAGCGCCGACCGTCCCGCTTGTCCCGTGTCCGTGAAGCTAAGACCGTAGTCCTCCAGCCGCACGAGCTGGCGCAGCGCCTGGTTCAGTAGATCGGCGTCGGCGGTCGATGCGACGCCGCTCTTGTCGTGGACCAGCAGCGTGTTGACCCGGCCACGCAGGTCCACCTGGTTCTGAAGGTCGCCCAGATTGACCCACGCATTCTGCGGGACGCGCTGCCCGCCCTGCGGGTTGAACAAGGAGATGATGTCGCGGGCGGCGTGGATGTCGGTGACGGTGCAGCGCAGATTGGCCAAAGTGTCTTCGCGAGCCCGGCGAGAAAGCGCGGCGTCGCGCGGCTCGTCCGGTTTGTCCGGAACGCTCAGCAGCACGGTCGCCCCGCGTTGCGTAAGTCCCAGGGCGTCGGCGGTGGGCTGGTTGACAATACACTGGCTCGGCGCAACCGAGACCCAGTCGCCGCCGGCCGACAGGACTTGGACGGCGCCGGCGCTGGCCCTCTCGTTGTCGGTCAGCGCGCCGCCAGACAGGATAATGGCGGGGGAAATGTCAAATCGGGTGGAGATATTCGGATCCGAATTGAGGCGCTCGGCGAGGGTCTGGTCGAAGAACCGCCGGGCGATCAATGCATCGTCCACTTTTCCGAGGCGGTCCCGCGTGAGCTGCGCCAGGCTTTCGCGGACGCTGTCGCCGACCATCATGGCACCGGTGAGGACCGCCATCGCGACGACCATTCCCCCGATCAGCGCGAGGTTGACGCCGCGAAAGTAGCGAAGGTTGCGGAGGATGAGGCCCAGGCGGGTCATGGCCGGAGTTGAAGGTGTGAGTTTTCCCCCTCTCCCTCCGGGAGAGGGCTGGGGTGAGGGGGAATTAGAGGCGCCTTTCCGACGCCCTCGCCCCGACCCTCTCCACTTCGAGCCTGAGCCTCAGAGCCGAAGGCGGGAGGGAGAGGGGGAAATGCGCGGTCGCCTTCGGCGAGGTGATCGACCAGCACCCCATCCGTCATGCGCATCTCCCGGCCGAACATCCCGGCGATGGCGGCGCTGTGCGTAACCGTAATCAGGATTGCCCTGTTCTGGTCCGCCAACTCGAGCAGCAGCTCCGTGACCGCATGCGAGGATTGCTGGTCGAGGTTCCCGGTGGGCTCGTCGCAAAGAAGAAGCTGGGGCGCGTTCATCAGGGCGCGGGCGATGGCGACGCGCTGGCGTTCTCCGCCGGACAACTCGCTGGGCAGATGGCGGGCGCGGTCGGCAAGGCCGACCCGGCGCAGCAGCTCGGCGGCGCGGCTCGCGTCCTCGTCGCCCACGCGCCCCAAGGGCAGGCGCGCGACCAGCACGTTCTCCAGCGCCGTGCATTGAGGCAGCAGGTGATGGTCCTGGAAGACAAATCCGATCCGGCGGCTGCGGAAGCCGGCCAGGTCGCCGGCTTTGAGGGCAAAAGGATCTGTGTCGCCCAGGCGCACGGTCCCGCGGGTCGGCTGGTCAAGCGTCCCCAGAATGTTCAGCAGCGTGCTCTTGCCCGATCCGCTGGGACCGACGATGGCCAGCGATTCGCCCGACGAGAGCGAGAACGAGACGCCGCGCAGCACCACCAGCGGCTCGGCGGGCGTCGGGTATTCCTTCCACACCTGGTCCACCCGCAGCATGTCCCGGTCCTGCGCGACTGCTGAAGCAGTCGGACCGGCGGTCGTGGACGCGCGATCTGAGGCGGAATCATTCATTGCGCCCTCATAGACTTTTACCATATTGGCAGCCATATGTTCATCGGTAAAACTCTGCCGCACGGAATCCTGCCCCCTGCGGCCCAGCGCCTCGCGCCGGCCCGAATCGCGCAGCAGGTCCGCGAGGGCATGGGCGAGAGACTCGGCGTCGCCCGGAGGCGTGAGCACGCCCCCTCCCGTCAGTCGGATCAGTTCGGGAAACGACCCGTGTTCGGGCTGCACGACCGGCACTCCGCGGGCCAGCGCTTCCAGGACGTAAATCCCCTTGGACTCTGGGTACACCGTCGGAACGCACAGGACGTCGACCGAATCCAGCATTGCCAGCTTGCCGGCGCGATCGACCTCGCCGAGATACTCAACGGCACCCGCGCCGCCCACCTGGGCGAGGCACGCCTGAACGTCGGCGAACCAGTGCCTGTCCCGCGCGCCCAGATAGCCGGCGATCGCGAGGCGAACATCCTGCATGTCGGGGAGGCGCCGCAGCGCCAGAAACCCCTCGATCAGCCGGGCCAGACCCTTTTCCGGGCAGATTCGCGCCAGGTATCCGATTGTCCTGGGCCGCTCGACGTTCGACGGGCCGGCGGGCGGCGAAAAGTATTCCCGTTCCAGACCGCTGTAGACCACGTCGATCCGGTCGCCCGGCACGTCGAGATATTCCGCCATCCTCCCGGCGTAGTATTCGCTGGTGGCGACAAAGCGCGTGACCTGCGGCACATGCCGGCGGATCGCGCCGCGGACCTGCCGCTGATTCTCGCTCCCCATCGCGTCCAGGAAAATGTCTTCGCCGGTGAGCTCGCAAACCACCGGAACGCCCAACTCGCGTGCGAGCGTGCGGGCCAGTCCGATGAACATGAGATTGGGGAGACTGACGACCTGCGGCCGGACATGGCTTTGGAGGAATCCCAGAAGGCGATGCAGCTCCTTGGCGGCGTGGCCGTCCTCTCCTTCGAGCACGTCCAGCGTGAGACCGCCGAGCTTCTGCGGAGAAGCCTGGGCGCCGAACCGGCCGGCCAGGTTCAGCAGCCACGGGCGGTCGAAAAGCGAATCCAGCATTCGCGGCGTGTGACGGAACAACCCGGTGGCATGCTGAAGGAACACGTTGACGCCCCCGTAATAGACTTCGGAACTGCCCGCGTCGGGGGCGTCCGTGCGGAGCGGCGTGTACAGGGGAATCAGCGTGACCTCGTGGCCGGCGCGCTTGAGCGCCGCGGCCAGCGTGTTATCGCGCATGCAACTGCCGCAATACATTCCGCCCGCGCCGGCTGCGAGGATGCTGATTCTCAAGATCGTCCGTTGTCAGGGGCCAGTTGCAAGTAGTTCGTCATCGCTGGTTAGTTGTAGGCGCGGAGGAGGCGACGCGGCAACTACGTCGGTCGTCGCGCCGTGGCAAGCCAGAATCCGGGACGGCGCTGCGCGGTTCGACTGTCTTCGACCCTGAGCTCAGACCGAATGGAGCTCACCGCAGGCCCCCGCGTGGGGTCGGCTGGGCGCTCGATACCTTGCGTGTGGGATAGAGCCTGAAGTATCCGCCGGGGCCCCACGCGGTTATAACGCTCATTCACCCACAAACAGGAGACGCAATGAATCAGCAACAGTCCGTGTCGCTGGATGACGCCCGAAGAGTGATTGCCGCCGGAGAGCAACGGGCCGGCAAGCTCGGACAGCCGATGAACATCGCCGTCGTAGACGCCGGCGGCAACCTCGTCGCCCACGTGCGTATGGATGGCGCCTGGCTGGGGAGCATCGACATTTCCATCAAAAAGGCGTGGACATCGCGCGCGTTCGACATCGACACCAAAACCCTCTCAACGCTCACGCAGCCCGGCGGCGATTTCTACGGTATCCACGCGTCAAACAACGGCCGCGTCATGATCTTTGCCGGCGGCATGCCGCTCAAACGCGGCGGCCAGGTCGTCGGCGCCGTCGGGGTCAGCGGCGGCAGCGGCGAGCAGGACCACGCCGTCGCACAGGCCGCGGCAGAGGCACTTTAGTAGAGTCCGGAGTCCGCCAACAGACCACTCGTGGCACACGCCGCGCGCGACCTGATCACAACTTGGCAACGAGCAGCTCCCGGATTGCGTTGTCGCTGAACATCCCGTCGGTCCGCAGCGCATAGGCACAGTGCATCTCCAGAACGCCGCCGTCAAACGACATCTTCATGGCAGCCTTGTCCATGACGTTCTTCAGCTTGATTAGCCGCAGCCCGTCGCGCACAGCTTGTTTTCCCATGTCGTCCTGGCAAATAGGCCGCAGAGCCATGTTCAGCCGGTGGCAGGAGAGGTTGTCAATGAAATTGAGGCCCTCGGCGTCATCTGCCAAGCTGTCCCAGTCAACTTCGTAGGGGATGGCCTTTCCGCAGATCTCCTCGATTTCCTTAACGCGGCCTGGAAAGACCGTGTCTTGAAGTTCCTTGATTTTCCTACGCTCATTGAGTCCCATGAAGGCCTCCTCGGCCGATAAGTTGCCCCCGATAAGTTGCCCCGTGGGGAAGTGTATCACATTTCGGGCCGCGGCGGCATCGCATCCCCTCTCCACAACGCCGGTCCCTTATTCTAATACTTTGAGAATATGCCCATCATGTGGACGAGCATCCACCCCGCGCGCGACATGCCGGTATCGGGTGATCGTTTGCGCGCCCACTGCTCGATTGCTCTAATCGTTGCATTCTCCATCTGCACACGACCAACCGCACTGTGCGCTGAGCCGGCAAGCGGTCAGGCAGTCTACAAAGAGGAGTGCGCCCGCTGCCATGGGCCAATGGGGGAGGGGACGAAGAAAACAACGCGGCCGCTGGTGGGGGAGAAGTCGTCATTCCAATTGTTCGAGCGGGTCAAGCGAACGATGCCGAAGGACGATCCGGGCTCGTGTACGGATGACGAATACCGGAAAGTGGCGGAGTACATCCACGACGCGTTTTACTCGCCGGACGCGCAGGCCCGGCTGCATCCGCCGCACGTTGCATTGTCGCACCTGACGGTCGGGCAATACCGCAATTCGGTGGCCGACCTGATCGGGACATTTCGTTCGTCGACACAGCGTGACGGCCGCCATGGATTGAACGGGGAGTATTTCAATTCGCCGGACATCCGTCGAGATAAACGGCTCATTGATCGAATCGATCGACAGGTGAACTTCGATTTCGGCACTGGCGGCCCGGATGAGGAATTGGCCGATTGGGGCTTTGACGTGCCGGCATTCAAGCCCGATCAGTTCAGCGTTCAATGGGAAGGCTCGGTTCTGGCGGAGGAAACAGGGAATTATGAATTCGTGGTGCGAACCGAGCAGGCGCTGCGACTGTGGGTGAACGATCCGGGTAAGCCACTGATCGATGCATGGGTGAAATCGGGTTCGGACACGGAATATCGAGCCTCGATCTTTCTCATCGCCGGCCGTTCGTATCCGATTCGACTCCAGATCTCCAAGGGACGTGAAATTACGAAGAAGAAGCAGGGTGCTCGCAAGGTGGCCAGGGAGTCAGCGGCGCTGCTCTGGAGACGGCCGAAGCATCAGATCGACGAGGTGATCGGATCGCGGTACCTGGCGCCCCGGCAAACGGCAGAAGTGGCGGTCATCCAAACGCCTTTCCCGCCCGATGATCGGAGCTACGGCTGGGAACGGGGCACGGCGGTCTCGAAAGAATGGTTCAGCGCGACCGCCGACGCGGCGCTTGAGGTGGCCGGCTATGTCGATGCGCATTTGTCCGAACTGTCAGGTGTGGATGAGGTGGCCAGGGATCGTGGCCAGAAGCTCCGCGCGTTCTGCCGGTCGTTTGCCGAGCGGGCGTTCCGAAGGCCTTTGAGCGACGCTGAGGCGAAGGAATTGGTCGATCGGCAGTTCGACGAGGTTGCAGACCTGGACCTGGCGGTGAAGCGGTCGGTCATCCGCGTGATGATCGCGCCGGAGTTCCTCTACCCCGATGCGTTTGAGAAGACTGCGTCCGGCGAGGTGCCGGGTTGCGATCAATACGCGGTCGCATCCCGATTGGCGCTGGTGCTTTGGGATTCTCTGCCGGACAAAACGCTGCTTGAAGCGGCTGCGGGGGGGAAACTTGCGACCCGCGACCAGATCGCCCGGCAGGCGGTTCGGATGCTCGACGATCCTCGGGCCAGGCTCAAAATCCGACAGAGTCTGCTGGCATGGCTGCGCGTCGATCAGCCGTCCGATCTGGTAAAAGATTCAAAGAAATTCCCGGATTTCGATCCTGCGGTCGCGGCCGACCTGCGAACGTCACTTGAACTGTTTCTGGATGACATCGTTTCGAGCGAGGGATCCGATTTCCGTCAGCTATTGCTGTCGAACGAGGTATTTGTCGACGGCCGGCTGGCCCGATTCTATGGAGCGGATCTGCCAAATGACGCTGGATTCAGCAAGGTGAAACTGACAGGATATTGCGCCGGCGTGCTGACGCAGCCGTACATGCTCGTCACCTTCGCGTACCCCGGCGAGAGTTCTCCGATCCATCGTGGCGTGTTCATGATTCGTGGAATTCTGGGCTACACCCTTCAGCCGCCCGCCAACAGCGCGTTTGTGCCGCTCGCACCCGAATCGCATCCCGAGATGACTACCCGCCAGCGCGTGAGCTTGCAGACCGGCTCCGAATCATGTGTCGCTTGCCACGGGATCATCAATCCGCTCGGTTTTACGCTGGAGGAATTTGACGCGGTCGGCCGACATCGCGAGATGGAGAAGGGCAAGCCGATTGATGTCAGCGGGGAATACCAGACCCGGGATGGGTCGACCGCCCATTTTTCCGGCCCGCGGGAACTGGCCGAGTTTTTGGCCGGCAGCGACGAGGCGCAGGACGCTTTCGTCCGACAGGTGTTTCAGCAGTTAGTGAAGCAGCCCGTGCGGGCTTACGGCCTGGACAGGCCAAAACAGCTTGACGAGATATTCGCAAAGTCCGGTTGTAACATCCGCAGTCTTGTAGTTGAGATAGCCGCCATCGCGGCGCAACCACGTTAAGGCGACGCCCCGACCTTTGGAGTTCTCATGTCGCATACCCGCCGTCAGTTCATTCGCGATCTCGGCCTGAGCGCCGCTGCCATCCCGTTCGTCCTTAATCTGCCCGGGATGGCCTTCGCCAATCAGCAGAAGCGTAAACAGCGCATCGTTTTCATTTTCAGCCCCAATGGCATTGTCCGAAAGAACTTCTGGCCTGACGACGTAGGCGGCGATTTTACGCTGAAGGAAATTCTGGCGCCGCTCAAGCCGTATCAAGACGAGCTTCTGGTCCTCAATGGGATCTGCGACAAGATTCGTGGCGACGGCGACGGCCATATGCGAGGTATCGGGTGCCTGCTGACGGGGATCGAACTGTTCCCCGGCAACATCCAGGGGGGCTCCGACACGCCCGCCGGTTGGGCCAGGGGGATTTCCATCGACCAGGAGATCAAGGATTTCCTTCAGAAAGACCCGGCGACGCGCACCCGCTTTGGTTCGATCGAGTTCGGCGTGATGGTTCCGGATCGCGCCGACACGTGGACGAGGTGGTCGTACGCGGGCGCCAACAAGCCGATCGCCCCGATTGACGATCCACAGCAGATGTTCGCAAAGCTCTATGGCCGTGTGAAAGACCAGGAGGCGCTGAAGAGCGTGCTCGATGACGTGAAGGACGACCTGAAAAGAGTCAGCAGCGCCGTCGGCGCCGAGGACCGGCGTCTGCTCGACGAGCATGCCACGTTTGTCCGGGAGATGGAAGAAGAGCTTAGGCAATCGCGCGACGCCGCATCGCACCCCGTACCCCTCATCGAGCCGGGCGTGCGGAAGGACAACGATCACATTCCGGAGATCAGCAAGCAGCAGATCGACTTGATGGTCAATGCCTTCTCGGCGGATTTCATGCGTGTGGCGTCGATGCAGTACACCAACTCCGTCGGCCAAGCCCGCATGCGATGGCTCGGTATCGACGACGCCCACCACACACTCTCCCATGAGCCCAACGCCAAGTTATCCAGCCAGGAAAAGCTGACGAAGATCGACAAATGGTTCTGTGAGCAGGTCGCCTACCTGGCCAAACGCCTGGCCGAAACCCCCGAACCAGGCGGCCCGGGGAGCCTGCTCGACAACACCCTGATCGTATGGACCAACGAATTGGGCGAAGGCAACAGTCACTCCTTAAATAATATCCCCTTCGTCCTCGTCGGCGGCGGGCTGGATTTTGAAATGGGTCAATCGCTCAAGTTTAACAACGTCCCTCACAACCGCCTGCTGATGGCCCTCGCCCAAGGCTTCGGTCACGATCTGAAAACTTTCGGCGATCCCAATTTCTGCGGGGCGGGGCCTCTGACATTGACATAAAAGGGCATCCGCTTACGTCTATACATCCGCTCTGCTTTCCCCCTTCGGCGGAACACGACTCGGCTGACGCTCGTCGAAATCCCCCGGCGGCGGCTGTGCCACGTCGCCTCAGACGGCGGTCTGGGCAAACCTGCCGAGGGGCGAACCGGCAAGCCTGGCTTTTGACATTTGGGGACATTTCGGGGCCGGCGAGTCGGGATCAGTTCTCTTCCATGATGGTTTCGCGGACGACTTCTTCGATGCTGGTGACGCCGTCGTAAATGGCCATCAGGCCGCTTTGGCGCAGGGTGCGCATCCCGCGCTTCTTGGATTCGTGGCGGAGGATCTGGGTGCTGGCGTGCTTGATGATCATGTCGCGCATTTCGTCGTCGAGGAGCATGATCTCGTAGATGCCCTGGCGGCCCTTGTAGCCGGTGTTGTTGCAGGCTTCGCAGCCTTTGCCGTAGTAGAACTGCCGCCCCTGGACGTCCTCGGGCTTGAGCTCCAGCTCCATCAGCTGTTCGAGGCTGGGCGAATATTCGGTCTTGCAGTTCGCGCAGATTTTGCGGACCAGGCGCTGGGCGATAATGCCTTCGAGGGTGGCCGTGACCAGGAACGGTTCGAGGCCCAGGTCGAGCAGGCGGGCGATGGCCGACGGGGCGTCGTTGGTATGCAGGGTGCTGAAGACCAGGTGGCCGGTCAGGGACGCCTGCACGGCGATTTCGGCGGTTTCCTTGTCGCGGATTTCGCCGACCAGAATGATGTCCGGGTCCTGGCGCAGCATGCTGCGGAGGATGCGGCCGAAGGTCAACTCGATGTCCGGTTTGATCTGGCACTGGATGATGCCGTCGATGTCGTATTCGACCGGGTCTTCGGCGGTGATCAGTTTGCTCGACGGGTCGTTGAGTTCGCGAAGCGCCGAATAGAGCGTCGTCGTTTTGCCCGACCCGGTCGGGCCGGTCACGATGACGATGCCGTTGGGTTTGTGAATGAGCTGGCGGATCAGGCGCGAGTCGTCGTCGCGCATGCCGAGCTTGTCGAGATCGAGGCTGACGTTGCCGCGGTCGAGAACGCGCATGACGACCGATTCGCCGAACATGGTGGGCAACACGCTGACACGGAGGTCGATGGGCTGGTTGTTGACGTTCAGCTCGATGCGGCCGTCCTGTGGAATGCGACGCTCGGCGATGTCGAGGTTGGCCATGACCTTGATGCGCGAGCTGATCGCCGGGGCGATGTGCGAGGGCGGCGGCATCATTTCGTACAGCACGCCATCGATGCGATAGCGCATCTTGAACTCATCCTCGAACGGCTCGAAGTGGATGTCCGAGGCCTTGTCCTTGATTGCCTGGAGGAGCACGAGGTTGATCAGCTTTCGGACGGGATTAGAGTCGGCGGCCTCCTTGATGCTGTCCAGGTCGATCGATTCGCCGCGATCGCGCAGGGTCTTGAGCGAGTCGTCGGTGGTCAGCTCGCTGAGGATTTCGTTCATACTCTCGGCGGCGGCGACGTAGTGCTTTTTGATCAGCTTGTCGATCACGTCGGGATCGGCCAGCACCGCCTGCACGTCGTAGCCCATCAACGCGCGCAGATCGTCCAGTGCCCGGAAGTTTTCCGGGTTGGCCATGGCCACCTTGAGCTTCTTGGTGGTGGGATCGAACTCGAGAGGCAGGACCTGGTTGGTAGTGGCGATCTGCGGGGGGACGGCGGAGATCGCCGCGGGCGGAATCGTCTTGCCTTCGAGGCTGATGAGCTCGTAGCCGCGCTGTGCCGCCAGGGCGAGATTGAGGTCGGTATCCTTGACGTAGCCGAGCTCGATCAGAATACGTCCCAGCGCTCCGCCCTTTTTCTTTTGGAAGTCGAGTGCTTCGACGACCTGCTCGCGGGTGACCTTACCCATCTTAGTGAGGACGCGGCCGATGGGACGGCCCTTGAGCTCGGCGATGTTGATCGAGGGAGCGGCGCCGCCATCGCCCGCGGGCGTGCCGCCGACAGGCGTGCCGCCGGCAGGAGGACCGCCGGCACCCGGAGGCGCGCCGGGCTTGCCTGGACCGACCGGCGCACCGGGAGCGGCGGGTCTAGGCGCCGCGGGCGCGGCGCCTGCCGGTCGCGGTGCGCCACCGGAAAGTGAGGGCGGCTTGGTCCCGGGAATCAGCGGCTTGACCACGACCTTGGGCGGTCCGGGCACTTTGGGTGCGGCCGGAGTCGGCCCCGCGCCGGCGGGACGCTTGGGGTCTTGCGGGCTGCCACCCGGCACGGCGGCCGGAGGGGTTGCTTGTGACATGTCGGTGTCCTCACTTAGTTGCCATTCCGTCTAGTCATTTCTTTGCCGCCGCCGCCTGCATTCGGGCACGATTGGCGGCCATCTGTGCCTGTTTTTCGGCCTCGCTCTGCGTCCCGTTTGGCGCGCCGCCCGAAGCGGGCAAGACGGGTTTGGGGGCGCCGGGCACGGCGGGAGGGCCGGTCCCCTCGCCCTCATCGGGTAGGTCCTCCTGGACGTCCACCATGATTCCGGCGCGGTGAAAGCGATCGACCATCAGGCTGGGGTTCTTGCTCTTGTCGATGGCTTCCTCGGCGGAGATTTTGCCCGAGGAGTAGAGCCGCCACAGGTTGTCGTCCAGCAGCTCCATGCCGTACTTCTTGCCGGTCTGGATTTCCGAGTCGATTCGGAAGCTCTTGTTTTCGCGGATCAGGTTCTGGATACCGGGCGTGACGTACATGAACTCGTAGGCTGCGATCACCCCCTCGACGTCGATCCGCGGACACAGTGTCTGGCTGAGCACTGCGATCAGGTTGTTGGCCAACTGCACGCGAATCTGTTCCTGCTGATCGGTTGGGAATGCGTCGATGATGCGGTTGATGGTCGACGCGGCGCCGGAGGTGTGCAGCGTGCCGAACACGAGGTGGCCGGTTTCCGCGGCGGTGATCGCGGACGAAATCGTCGCCAAGTCGCGCATTTCGCCGACCAGCATGACGTCCGGATCCTGCCGCAGGGCGCGACGCAGTGATTCGGAGAAGCTGGGCACATCGACGCCGATCTCGCGCTGCACGACGATGCTCTTTTTGTGCGGGTGATAGTATTCGATCGGGTCTTCCATCGTGATGATGTGGCGATCGAAGTTTTCGTTGATGTAGTTGATCATGGTTGCCAGCGTCGTCGTCTTGCCGGAGCCGGTGGGCCCGGTGACGAGGAACACGCCGCGGGGGCGGCGGCAGATCTGCTCGGCCATCTTTGGCAGGCCGATCTGCTGGAAGGTCATGATGTTGTTGGGAATCCGCCGCAGCACCAGGCTCGCCACGCCCTTCTGCTTGAAGATGGCGACGCGGAACCGGGCCTGCTCGCCGTAGGCAAAGCCGAAGTCGCCCGACCCGGTCTCCTCAAATTCCTGCTGAATACGCTCCGGCGTGATCGACTTCATCAGTGCCATCGTGTCCTCGGCGTCGAGCACCTTGGTCTGAAGCTCGCGGAGGTGGCCGTTGAGACGCAACGTCGGGGGCCTGCCAACAGCGAGGTGGATATCCGATGCCTTTTTCTTGACGACCGTTTCCAGAAGCCGGTCAATTTGAATGGTTGATGCCATTGTCGTAGGGCGGGCACTGCCCGCCGATTAAGCCGTTCGCGGGCATCGCCCGCTGATTTCAAATCATGGCGGGCAATGCCCGTCCTACCAGGAAGCCACGGCGGGCAGTGCCCGCCCTACTTATCCATAATGACGCCTTCGATCTGCGCGACCTTGACGATTTCCTCGGCGGTGGTGGTGCCGGCAAGGATCTTGCGCTTGCCGTCTACCAGTAGGCTCTTCATTCCGCTGGCCAGGGCCGCCTTGCGGATCTTGTTGGTCGGGGAGCGGTCGAAAGCGAGACTGCGAATCTCGTTGTTCATCTGCATCATCTCGAAGATACCGATGCGACCGCGGAAGCCGATGCCGGAGCAGTATTCACAGCCGCGGGGCTTAAAAATTGTCCTGTCCTTCAGATCGGCATCGCCGATGCCGGCGAGCTTGAGCCACATGGGATCGGGCTCGCGGTCGGGCTGCTTGCACTTGGGGCAGAGCACGCGGATGAGGCGCTGGGCCATGACCGCCTGGATCGAGCTGGCGACGAGGAACGGCTTCACTCCCATGTCGATCAGACGGGTGATCGCGCCGGGCGCGTCGTTGGTGTGCAGGGTGCTGAAGACCAGGTGGCCGGTGAGGGCCGCCTGCACGGCCACTTCCGCCACTTCCAGATCGCGGATTTCGCCGACCAGGATGATGTTCGGCGCCTGACGCAGCATGGCGCGAAGGATGCGGGCGAACGACAAACCGATGTGGTCGCGCACCTGGCACTGGTTGATGCCCACAAAGTTGTATTCGACCGGGTCCTCGGCGGTGATGATCTTGCGGTCGGGGCGATTCAGCTCGTTGAGCGCGCCGTAGAGCGTGGTCGTCTTTCCCGAACCCGTCGGCCCGGTCACCAGGAAAATACCGTTGGGCCGCTTAATGATCCGCTGGAAGACCTTGTAATCGTCTTCCTCAAAGCCGAGGTTTTGGATGCCAATGCGGACGGAATCCGGACGCAGAATACGCAGCACGACCGATTCGCCGTGATAGCTGGGGAGCGTGCTGACGCGGAAGTCGATGTTGGACTTGTCGACGGTCAACTTGATGCGGCCGTCCTGCGGCAGGCGCTTCTCGGCAATGTCGATGCCGGCCATGATCTTCAGACGCGAGATCAGCGGGCCCTTCATGCGGAGCGGGATGCGGTCGCGCTCGACGCATTCGCCGTCGATGCGGTAGCGGACGCGGACGCGGTCTTTCATCGGCTCGATGTGGATATCCGAAGCGCGGTTGCGGACGGCTTCGGAGATCATCGCCTGCACCAGCTTGATGATCGGCGCCTGCGTCGGGTCGTTGTCGTCGCCTTCGCTCATACCCGTCAGGTCGATTGATTTGTCGATCGATCGGTCGACGGATTTGTCGAGAGTGCGGTCTACCGAAGCCCGCATGCGGTCGATGGTTTTGTCCAGCGTTTTGTCGATGGTGTTGGCGGCGGTGGTGTTAAACATTCCGTCGAGGATGTTCTTGATCCGGCTGCGGGGGGCGAGGACGGTGCGGATTTCCTTGTGAAGGCGGAAGCGCAGGATGTCCAGCATTTCCAGGTCCAGCGGATCGTGGACCGCCACGCGAAGCCGGCCATTGTCGGTGCCCAGCGGTAGGATCAGGTACTTGCGCATGAGATCGTCTGGGATCAGGCTGGCCGCGTTTGGCGGGATCGAGCCCTGGTCCAGGTCGATGAACTCCATGTTGTGTTGGGTGGCCAGTGCCTTATAAACCGCCGAGTCGGGACAGAGCTTCAGGTCGATCAGGGCTTCTCCGAGCCTGAGATTCTGCTTTTTCGCATGATCTAATGCCCGTTGAACGTCCTTGAGGGTGACGGCTCCCCATTCAACCAGCAGTTCCCCGAGTTTCTTTTGTTGTTTAGCCATTGGCTGCAAGTCCTTGGGAATGAACGTCGGAGCGGACGCCGCCATCGCCGACCTCTGCGACACCCGCCTCAGTTATAGACGTTTCAGGGTCAAACGGGTTCTGGAAGCCGACCACGCGTTTCGCCTCAGGAGGAATGTTGACGCCAATCTCCATTTTACCCATATGCAGGTCAGGGCCACAAGCGGATTTTGCCGGTTTGTGAACATTCGACCTCTCACCGCGACGGAAGTGGCCGTATTTCTCCCTCTCCCTCCGGGACAGGGTAGGGTGAGGGGGAAGTGGAGGCGCCTCTCCCTCGGCCCTCACCCCAACCTCTCCCGGAGGGAGAGGGAGAAATACATGGCGATTCCGCGGCTGATCGCCGTTCACTGTGCCGGCAAGGTGGTGGGCGGACAATGCGTCAGCGCCGGCTCGTCGCGCAAGCGGCGGGCGATGTCGGCCAGGATTCGCGGATCGAAGAAGGCCCCGGTGTGGGGCGTCGTAAGGGGAGCATCGGGCAGCCACCACGCCCGCTCCCCCGGCGGCGCGGCGTTCGCCTCACCGATCACCGTATCCCCCAGGCAGACGTAACAATAAATCGGATAGGACATCGCCGTCCGGTTGAGTCTTTTCATGAACTCGGAACCCGGCTTGAGGTCTGCCTGGAGGGGCTCAATCACCGGAAAATAGTTGGCGGCGACGGCGCCGCGGTTGGGGGAGCTGATGGTGAACAGCCGCACGATGTCCAGCCGCGGACCCGGCTCGCACGGGCTTGCCGCGTGCCGCGCCGCCACCCCGCCCAACGAGCAGCCGACGACATCTACCTCCACCGTCTGATTCCGCGGATGATTTGGATATGCTTCGTTCACCGCACCGACGATCTTCCTGCGACAGTCCTTGAAGGTGAAGCAATCCCCCAGCGACACCGATATGACCCGCGTGTCGCCGGTCAGCTTGGCGAATTCCCAGCCGTCCCACGACGATACGATTCCCGGATCGAAGATGCCGCCGACCACCACCAGCGGCCGGTGCAGCGAATGTGGGCGCTCCTCCATTCGCTTCAGGTCGTCCCGGGCAGTGGAAAGCTTGACGGGAAACGACGGGTTGTTGGGCTGGTTGAAGCAGCCCGCCGACAGCATGCCCGTGACCAGTGCTAGAAGGATCGCCCATCGAGGACGCGCTGCGGGAAATCGAAAGTTTGAAGCCGGTTGCATCGACAGTCCTCATTATGGCAGAAGCGCGCTCTGCCGAGCAAAATCAATCGGATTTATCGGACTGGTGCGGCGCAACTTGTACGCTGGACACTGCCTCGTCCGCGCTGATACTGTCGCGGCTAGCGAGTTTACGCCAAGGAGCATCGCTGTGGAAAACGCGGCAAGACATCTGATCAGCCCCAACCTTCACGTGATCCTCGTGCACTTTCCACTGGGGGTCTTTGCTCTCGGGCTGTTCCTCGAGGTTTTCGGAATCGTCCTTTGGCGCCGCAGCACCGCCCGGCTTGCCGCTAAGTGGATGATCTTGCTGGGCGGGCTGATTGCCGTTCCCGCCGCCCTTACCGGCATCGACGCGTACCAGGATGTGGCCGATCACATGCAGCACATGGAGACTTCCGAAGGGGTGAAACTAAAGGTCAACGGACTGGATCCCAAGGATCAGTGGCCGCTCGTCCAGAAACATATTCTATTCGCCAGCATCGGCGCGGGACTGGCCGCAATCGGCGTCACCATCGCACTGGGGTTGTCGGGAACGTTGCTCAACCGCGCATACGTCTACGCTCCGTTGCTGATCGTGCTAATCGCGGCGGCGGCGCTGATGGTCTATGGCTCGCACTTTGGCGGCGAAGGAGTTTATCTGGGCGGGGTCGCCGTGCAGGTCAAACGCGGGGCGGCACAATCAGGGACGGTCGAATGGTGGGCGCCGGCGCGTTCGACGCACATCCTCTTCGCAGGATTCGCGATGGCGGCGGCGCTGGGGGCGCTGGGGGCTTCGTGGCGGCTGATCTCAACCCACGGCGCCATCCGCAAGGAAGAGGTCGACACAGACGAGGAGCTGGCGGCGTTGACCGCCGCGTCGTCCGGATCACCGGTGCCCCCGCCGCGTCGCGTCACCGATGATCTGGCCGTCGCCCGCACGCTCAATGCCGACACCGATCTGGCCAAGCCCCGCACCCCCGCCGGCCGATTCTGGATCCTGAGCTCCCTGCTCTTTCTCATCTCGCTCGGCTTCGGCACGTGGTTCTTGCTCTCGGTCGAGCACCAGAACGATTTCGACCTGAAGCATGCGACGGCAACGACAATCAGTAAACAGGTATGGGACACCGCTACGACGACCAAGGAGATCGCCAAGAACCGCCGCGGCGCTCACATCGGCTTGGGCATCGTGCTGGTTGTGCTGCCCTTGTTCCTGGCGGTCGCATCCCGATGGATGTATCGCGCCCGATGGGTTGTCGGCACGCTTCTGATCCTGATGGCGGTATTGCTGGCAGCGGAAATCTGGATCGGAGTGCTGCTCAGCTTCCGTGGCGCCGAAGGACCTGTCTACAAATTCCCCGCACCAACCGCGATGGAAAACCAGACGACCTGAAAAAAGCCCCGGGATGCTCATCCCGGGGCTTCAAAGTAATGAGATTCGTTTCAGCTACGACACGGGCGTAATCGAATCCGGCACCATCTGATAAACCGTGGTGATCGTCCCTTCGCTGTTCTTCTCGATCTTCACGTTCAGGGTGCCTTCGACGCTGACAAACGTACTCATGTCGTACAGGACAAGCGAGCGGTCGCGCGGGGCGATGAGGAAGACGCGCTCCTGAACGAGCGGCGGGCCGCCGAAGCAGCATTTCTGAATGTTCCAGACGAGCTGGCAGCGCTGCACGGTTGCCGCTGCCGACTTGCCCGCGAACAGGAAGCCCTTCAATTCGACTTTCTTCCCGTCCAGCGCCCGGTAATCCTTGGGCACGTCCGACCGGATGCCGTTCTGATCATCAAAGGGGAATTGTCCCAAGGCCTTGAGGTTTACTTCCGCGACGTTTCCGTGGTAATGGATGCCGTTGGAAATGACTTCGCTGAAAATAGTGTAGCCCAGCGAAGCGAAGAGAACGCAGAAAAACCCCAAAAACGCCATCAGACGCCAATTCTTCAGCATCGGCGCTAACTTTTGGCCCAGGCTTGGTTTAACTGTGTAATCCAATTGCATGGGTGGTCTCCGTCAACAACCGCCCTCATTATAGCAGAACCAACAGCCGGCGTATCTTATTTCGCCACTTTCACGCTATCCGCCCGGATCTCGAAGATGCTGATGACGTACCCGTCGTCCCGCTTTTCCTGCACGGTCAGGCCTCCCTGCACGACGATTTCGTCCGGGCAATAGGCCAGCGACTTACCCTTGGGGCAGTTCACGACAATCGTGTGCTGAATCTGCGGCGGCTGCCCAAAGCAGCAGGAAAACAGGCTCGGAACCAGGGCAAACTGCGTAATGTTCTCCGCCTGGTCCATCGGGATCATGTACCCACGAAGGCGGATCGTCGAGCCGTTGAGCTGTTTCACGTCGGCGGGGATGTTGCCGCCCTTTTCGTCGTCGTACTGGAAATTCCCCAGCTCCTTGATCGTCATCTCCGAAACCTCGCCGGCCTTGGGCGCGACGTGCTTCTTGCGCGTCTCTGGATCGCTGGGCACGTCGGCGAGCAGCGGATCGGTCGCGGCTTGCGGCGCGGGGGCGTTCTTCAGCGAATCCAGCGCCTTCTGGCAAACGCGGATCTTCTCCTCGATCGCGCCGAGCCGGGACGGCTCATTCTTGGCGACTTCAGCAATCTTCTGAAGCAGCGGCAGCGCCGTGGCATATTCGCCGCGGTTGAACGCCTGATTCGCCCGCATCTCCACCCGCGGATCGGTGGCATCGATGGACGGCTGCGTGCTCTGGGCGTGCAGCGAGATAAATGAAAACAGAACCACTGCGATGAAACCAACCCGTGCGGGCATGTCGATCTCCTTACGAGACGCCCACGTTGTGACACGGGTTTGCAACCCGTGCTGATGGCGCTCGAAACCAAGCGGTTTTCCCACGATCAGGCCCCCAGACACGGGTTAAAAACCCCTGTCACAGGGCAAAGCCTTTGCTCCTACTTATTATGCAGCAACGAGGTTCGTTGCGACAGGCGTTCGGTAAGCCTTCATCGCCGGCACAAGTCCCGCTAACAGGGCGATCACAACGACAATGCCGATATAGACCCATTCGCCGGAACGGGCGGTAAACCAGTTGAACCCCTGGCCGATCGAGTTATTGAGATAGACCGAGGCGATACCGCCGATCCCGTGACCGACCAGCAATCCCACGATCGCCCCGCAGAGTCCGATCAGCCCGGCCTCGGCGCAGATCAGCGTCAACACCCTGCCGCGGGTCGCTCCCAGTGCCCGCAGGATCGCAATCTCGCGCGTCCGGGCGGCCACCGAATTGTAGATGCTGACCAGGATTCCCACCCCGGCCACGATGCTGACCAGCAGTGAAATTAACAGCAGGATGAGCGCCGACGGCCCCAAAAATGTCTCGAAGAATTCCCGCATGATCCGGGCCGGGTTGACCGCCTGGACATCGGGGATGCCGCCGTTGGCGACGAAATAAAGCAAATCCTGCCCGAGCACGTCGCCGCGGGACTGGATCAGGATCGCCGAGACTTCCCACTGGGCCGGCGGAACGTCGAGGCTGATGAAATCCTGCGTGTGCGGAAGGTCGGGGAGGAGCTGATCGCCGTAGACTCGGCTGAATTTGGGCTTGTCATCCGACTGAACCGCCGTCGACTGACCGGCCCGCGCCTGGGCCTGCGCCTGCAAGCCGACATCGTGCTCGGCGATGGAATAAAACGTCATCAATGGGATATACAGGCAGCGGTCGGCCGCAGTGTGTGTCGGCTTGAGGACCCCCACCACCGTCCAATCCTCCGGATGAATGTCCGGCGTGGTTCCCGGCGCGGGCATGCCGTGCGTCGCCTTAAATTGGCTCCCAACCTTCAAACCTGTCTTCTGGGCGACCTCGCTTCCAATGACCGCCTCGAATTTCCACGCCTGGAAGTATCGACCTTCCTTGATCTCGAACGTGTGATCGGGCAGGTATTCCAGCGGGCCGCTGGCGGCGCCGACCGCGGCGTAAACGCTTCTGAGCAGGTCGTAGGCCTTGTCCTGATGGGCGACCGCCTCGGAAAACTTGCCGGCTTGGATCGATTGCGCCGCGGCTTTCAGCTCGCCGGCGGCATCCTCGCAACTCTGGCTCGCCGGGTTCCCGTATTTCCATTTTGGCGCGCCGCCGTCGCTGGGAAGCGGCTCGACAATCGGGATGCCGTCGCGTGAAGTCTGGATCACCTGCTGCTTCACCGCTTCGGCGCCACTGGCAAGAGCATCCTCCCGCTGCGCCAGGTCCGCCGGTATTTGCCCCGGCCTGGCCTGCTGCGTCTGCGACCGGAGCGCGAGCAGTTGCTGCATCAGGTCATCGGTCTGCTGCTTCAGCGGAGCGAGCGAAACGAACATCTTCGGCAGCGTTCCGACGATCGGCCGGCCCTGATACGTGTCCCCCACCGCGATCGGCACGGCCAATTTCACGTGCTGGTGAAAATCGAATTCCTTCGATCCCCGCGGCGGCCGCGTCTGGGTGTTCGCCTGCTCGTAAACCCAGTACGGCATGTTCCCCGGGCTGCGGTCGATGTGATACACCGTGTTCATCACCAACTGCGTCGGCGAGCCCTGCGCCACCCCCAGGATCACGTCGTACCCGTACTCCGTCTGCCCGAATAGCGCCGCCCCCGCATCGCGCAGCAACAGGATCGCGATCGCCAGCGCCACGCCCAGCAACACCGACAAAAGTGTCAGCCAGGTCCCCAGCGCCCGCTGCCGCATTTGCTTGATGACCAGTTGAAAAGTACCCATAGTTTTCTCACCTGTGAAACACGCCCCGTGACACGCGTGACACGGGTTTTCAACCCGTGCGTAGCGCCCTTCTATTTCGGATCACGTAGAAGTCGCGAAGAACGCCTTTCAAAAGCGGAATATCGTCAGCACGGCTTGAAAGGCTGTGTCACAAGAACCGCCGTCTCAAAAGCCAGCCGAGGCCCGGTTCAATTCTGCCAGCGAAACCGCTCTGGGCAACTGCTCGACGATCTTAGGATCGTGGCTCACCAGAAGCAGGCTCGCGCCAACTTCGTTGCAAAGCTGACGAATAAGTTCCAGAACTTGCTGAGCCGTGCGGGGGTCCAGCGCGCCGGTGGGTTCGTCGGCCAGGACGAGCCGGGGGCGATTGGCCAGGGCCCGCGCGACGGCGACCCGCTGCTGCTGGCCGACCGACAATTTGCCTGGCTTGTAATTCAACCGATCTGTCAGCCCGACTTCCTTGAGCAAATGCCCGGCCCACTGGCGGTCGCTCTTGCGCCCGGTGAAGCTCATTCCCAGCAGCACGTTCTCCATCGCCGTGAAGCCCGCCAGCAGATGGTGCGTCTGGAAAATGTACCCGATGTAACGTCCGCGGAATTGATCGCGCTGGGCCTCGGTCAGCGTGGCAATGTCGATGACATCCGGCGTACCGACGCGCGGCGCGCGGTATTGAAGGACCCCCACTCCGCCGGCAGGCATCGCCGCCACCGGCTCGCTCTCCGGTGGCTCCTTGCCGAACAGAATCCTTCCACTGCTGGGCGTGAGGATCCCGGCGATCAGGTGAAGCAGCGTCGTTTTCCCCGTCCCGCTCCCGCCCACCAGCGCCACCTGCTCCCCGTCGCCCAGCCGAAACGCCGGCACGTCGATGACCGGCACCCGCCCGCCGTCGGGAGAAACATATTCCTTTTTCAACTCATCCAGCCAGACCGGCATGACCAGCGTTTTGCCAGAACACGCGTGGGATTACAAGTTTTGGGAAAGGGTTGCAGGTTGCCGCGCTCGCGGAAACTCGAAACTCGAATGACGAATGACGAATCAAATCCGAAACACGAATGACCGAATGACGAAACGAAATTCAGAGCATTCTCGCAGCTCAGTTTCGCATTCGGGCTTTGGTCATTCGGTCATTGATTCGTCACTCGTCATTCGAGTATCGGATTTCCGCGTGACGCGGCGTGACGCCACGCGGCGTCACGCGGCGGCTTGCTCGCTGATCCTCCCCTGCGCATCGACCTGATCGAACTTCACCGCCACGCGCTTGCTGACGCCCTGTTCCTGCATGGTGACGCCGTACAAAACGTCGGCGATCTGCATCGTGCGCTTGGAGTGGGTGATGATGATGAACTGCGATTGATCGAGAAACTCCTGCACGATCAGGTTGAAGCGCTGGTTGTTGGCCTCGTCCAGGGCCGCGTCCACTTCGTCGAGAATGCAGAACGGGCTCGGCTTGCTCTTGAAGATGCTCATCAGCAGGGCGACGCAGGTCATCGTCTTCTCGCCGCCCGAAAGTTGACTGATCGAGACCGGCTGCTTGCCTGGCGGCCGTGCGATCACCTCGATCCCCGCGTCCAGCACGTCGATCTTTTTCGTCTCCACCGGCAGAGGCTGGCCGTCCGGACCGATCTCCGGTTTCTTCGTGTCTTCCAATTCCGTCTCGAGATAGATGTCGGCCTTTCCCCCGCCGAACAGTTTGCGGAACATCCCCTGGAAGTGCTCGCGGACAGCGTTGAACGTCTGCTCGAACCGCGCGCTGCTCTCGCGATTGATCTCATCGATCAATTCTTCGAGTTGCTGCTTGGAGGCCGTGAGGTCGGTCACCTGGGTGGTAAGGAACTGGCTCCGCTGCTCCAGCTCATCCTGCTCACCGATGGCATCGACGTTGACGTTGCCCAGGCGATGGATCTTCTCTCGCAGCTGCTTGATTTCCTCGGCCACGGCATCCCAATCCATCTCGGCGGGCTGATAGCCCGCGCCGCCGTCGGCACTGAGGCTCTCGTACTTGGCGGGAAGATCGAGCTGAAGCTCCTCGCCCGTCCGATTCACAAGCGTTTCCAGGCGCACTTTGACTTCACCCAGCCGCATTTGAAGCTGGTGGAGTTCCTGCTCGATTTCCGAGTGCTCGCCGCGAAGGCCATCGACCTGGCCGGTCAGGACACGAACATTTTCGGAAACCTCCTGCACCTGGGCCGTCAGCTTCTCGATCTGCTCGGCAAGCACCTTCTGGTTTTCCACCAGCGCCGCTTCGGCATGCTTGGCCGCTTCGAGTTCCGATTCGATCCCTTCGCGTCGCTGGGCGACGGCCTGGGCACTCTTGAGGAGGCGCTGGCTCTGCTGTTCCAGCTCGGCCTTTGCCGCCGTCTGTCGCTGCACCTGCTGCTGCAAGGCAAGCTGCTTTTCCTGGATCTGGCCAAGCTGAACCCGGGATTTGGTGAGTTCTTCCCCTAGCTGACGAAGCTCCGCGGAAAGTGTCTCCTGATTCGCCGTCAGATCGGTCACCTGCTGCTGGCGCTGGCTCTGATCGGCGTCCATTTTCGCCCGCCGATCGGAAAGCAGGGTCTCTTCGGTCTTGAGCTTGCCGACCTGGTCGAGCATCACCTCCAGCTCGCGGTCGAGGACCGGCTGCTCGCGGCGGAGCGCGCTCTGTTGGTCGTTGTTCCGCGCGATCCGGCTCGTCAATTCGACCTTGATCGTGTTCAGTCGATAAATCTCATTCCGCAACGCGTTTTGCTTCTCCTCCAGCGTCTTGGCGGCGGCGCTGCCGTCGGAAAGTTTCGCGGAAAGCTCAGCAATGCGAGCATCGACATCCGCAATCTGCTGAGCAATCGCTTCCAGCTCCGACCGGCGGGAAAGCAACCCCATCGCCGCGGTGAGCGGTCCGGCACGGAGCGTGCCATCGGCCTCGATGACTTCGCCGCTACGGGTGACGTAGCGCCAGCCGCGGGGGCCGGATTCGTGCAGATCGCGCGCTACCGCCAGATCATCGACGACGACGGTCTTGCCCAGCAGATGCTCCGCGATCGCCTGGTCCGCCGGCTCAAACCGCACCAGGTCGATCGCCAGCCGAATGCGGTGTTTGTGCTGGTTCCAATCGTAAGAGAGCCCGCCTGTGACACGGGTTTGTAACCCGTGCTCAAAGACATCCGGTTGGAAATACGTCACACCATCGATTTCAATGGCGCTACGCACGGGTTGAAAACCCGTGTCACGGGAAAGCCGATCCACGGAAAGGACGTTTACCCGCCCTTCCAATTCCTCCAACGGCTCGCGCGCCTCTGATGCGGATGAGAGTGCATCCGTCACCAGCCACTGATCCCGCCCATCCAGCGCCGCCTCGATCGTGTGGGCATGCTCGACATCCACGCGCAGCACGTCGGCCACCAGACCGCGGATGAACGGGAATTTCGCTTCGCGCTGTCGCAGCACACTCTTGACCCCTTCGCTCATGCCTTCGCGCTTGGCCTCCAGGTCTTTGAGGAGCTTCTGACGGGAGAGCAATCCCGAGCGGTGCTCGCGGGCGGCGCCGAGCTGCTCGCTGATCTGGGCGAGCTGCTGGCCAAGCTGCGTCGCCTGGCTGCGCCGCTCTTCAAGCTGCTCCTGCTGGCCCTGCATCTGGGCGACCGCGCCGTCCAGCTCCTCTTGCGACGCGGCCCGCTGCGATTCGAGCGATTCCAGCTCAGTCACCACAATTTGCCGCCGCTCGGCCAGACGAGTTTGCTGGGTCCCAAAATTTTTTCGCTCGATCTCGATATGCCCCAGGCGGCTGTTCACCTGCGCCAGTTGCCGCATCAGATCGAGGATGGCGGCCTTGTGCTGCTCGACCTCCTTATTGGTCTGAGCCAGGCGGAGCTGGGCGTCGGCAAACGCCTGCTGCCGCTGCTCGATCTGCCGGCGATACTCTTCCAGTTCCTCCGTCAACCGTGAGAGTTCCTGCGTCTCGGCTCCCAGCGATTGTCCGACTTCCGCGAGCTTCTGCTCCACGCCCCGCCGGTCGCTCTCAAACGCCTCGATCTGCTCGGCGATCTGCTGGAGCTGCTGGCGGGCGTACTCCTGCCGCTGCTGCGCCGACTGCATCGCCGCCCGCGCCTGCACCAGCTCGTATTCCACCTGTTGGCGGCGCTGCAAATGGGCGTCCAGCTCCTCGCGTTTGAGCGCCAGCTCGTTCTGCCGGTGAGCCAGGTTCCCCGTCGCGTCATCCAGACGGAATTGCGCGTCCTGGTTTCTGGATTCCAGTTCCGTCAACTGGCTCCGAAACGTGTGATATTCCTGAAGCGCGTAAGTCAGCCGCAGCTCGGTCAACCGCTGCGAATACTCCTGATATGTCCGCGCCCGCCCGGCCTGAATCTTCACGCTCCGCAGTCGCTTCTCCACTTCCTCGACGATGTCATTCACGCGCAGCAGATTCTGATCGACCTTCTCCAGCTTCCGCTGCGCCTCCTTGCGGCGCTGCTTGAATTTGGAGATTCCCGCCGCCTCCTCGAAGATCAGCCGCCGCTCTTCGGGATTCGCCTCCAGCAGCGCCGCGACGCGACCCTGCTCGATCACGCTGTACGCATCGACCCCGACGCCCGTATCCAGGAACAGCTCGCGAATGTCCTTGAGCCGCGAGTTCTGCGTGTTGAGCTGGTATTCGCTGGTGCCGTCGCGAAACAACCGGCGGCCGACGGAAACTTCGTCCACGTCGAGATTGAGGATGCGCGTGTTGTCGGCGCGGAGAGGATTTTCAAAGACGAGCGTCACCTCGGACATCCCCGCCGGCTTGCGGCCGCCGGAGCCGTTGAAGATGACGTCGAGCATGGCGTCGCCGCGCAGGCTCTTGGCCGATTGCTCGCCAAGCACCCACTTGAAGGCGTCCACCACGTTGCTCTTGCCGCACCCGTTGGGCCCCACGATTCCCGTGATGGGCGAGTCGAAGACGAACTCCGTTCGATCCGCGAAGCTCTTGAACCCCTGTAAGATCAGCTTTTTCAAACGCATGGAACAACGGTCCTCCGTGACCGGGTTAAACGATTTGCGATTTTAGGTTTGCAATTTGCAATTGGAATAGCGCCGAACCGGTCCATGCATTTCAATCGCAGATCGCAAATTGCAAATCGCAAATCTCATCTTGCCAATCCCACCGGTCCCTGTGGCCGTCCCTGGGCGCCGGGCGCGGGTGGATTGGCCGGCGGCGAATCCAGCCGCGGACCGGCATTGTCCCCTTGCGGACGGCCCCGGTCCAGCAGCGGCGCGCGGTCGATGGCGTCATTGCTCTGCGGCGCCTGCTGGATCATCAGCGCCGCCGCAAGCTCCTGCCCGGTCGAGCTGGTCACGTGCAGCTTCCGCTCGTCGCTGAGGCCCTGCAAGATCGCCAGCACCTCCGCATACGTGAAATCGAGCTGCCCGGCGCCGTCGTCGATCTGCCCGGCCAGCCGCGCGATCACATTCGCCAAATCGGCCGGCGAAGTCATCTGGATCGGATCGCGGTGCAGCATGTCGCGATAGAAAATCGTCACCTCCCGCCCCATCGAGCCCGAAGCGATCATCAAATGCGCGTCCATCGCCGAGAATGTGAGTGGCAGCCGCAGCTCCGGAACCCTGCCGAAAATCGCGATCCGCGGTATCCCCTGCCGCGTGGCGTAGATCAGCGGCGCGCCTTTGCAGTGGACGAAATCGAGGACGAATTTCTCGTCGGTGGAATCGCGGTTCGATCCGATCACGTGGGTTTCCACCGATGGATCGTGGTTCCGCGCCAGCACCTGGTAGGCCTCGACGCGGACGGTCGTCTTATCGACGTCGAGCAGTCCGCGGAGCAGGCGGTTCGTCGCCAGGCTCCGGGAGACGCGCCCGAGGACCTGGACCGCCGCCAGTTGGAAATTGCTGTCGTTGTCGCGGGCGAAGTCGAAGAGCGTCCGCTCGGCGGCGCCGGAGGGGTCGCCCACGTACGCCGCCGCCCGAGCCACGGCAAACCGCATTTCCGGCGGCACCGATGGATCGGCCAGCACCGCCGACATCTCCGGCATCGCATATTGCCCCAGCCCCTCCAGGCAATAGCTGATGTCCTGAAGCGGCGCGCCGGGCTTGCGGGCCTCGGCCACCAAATCCCGCGCCTTCGCCCGGGCAAACGCCTCCGAGCCGCCCTGGAGATACAGGTGCAGCACGATCTTGGAGAAATGCTCCCAGTCCCCGGAAAACTGCCCCGGCGTCCACAACTGGCAGAAGCCCATGTCGAACGCCGTGCACACCTTGTCCTGGTGGAAGTAGTCGTTGACGCGGAACTCGATCGTGCGCGCCAGCCGGTTTTCGGGCGTCCGCAACCGCAACAAGAGCGGCCGGTCGGAGGTCACCTGCCCGCCCCCGATCACCCAGCCGCGCTGGAGCCCGCGTTTGATCGCCGGGTCGGCCGAGCCCGATCGCAGCGCCAGCGCTGGATTGACGAAAATCGGTCCGCTGGCGCTGGCGAAAACATTCACCGGGCTGTCGGGATGGATCGGATCGGCGCCGCCGATCGTGAGCGGCGTGTCGTACAGCCGGCCCCGCGCCAGGCTGGTCACCTCGTCACTTGCCCCGAACACGGTCACGTCAAACCACTGCCCCTTGCGCGCCCCCGGCGGAATCTCCCCTACCACCGCCACCACCGCCGTGTTCTTGTCGTCCAGCACCATGCCCGGCGTGATGTGCTCCAGGCTCGGATTCAGCTTGCTGCCGAATCCTCTGGCCTCGAGCTGCTTGGTCATGAATGCCTTGAGGTTGTTGGAGATGTGGGTGCTGCCGCCGGTCGCGTTGAGGTTGACCGTCAGCCCCCAGCCGGACACCAGGAACGGCGTGTCGTTTTGGAGGTCCGCCATTTGATACAGCGTCCCCTGCATGAAGCCCGGCACGTCGCGCAGCGGGTGCTCATCGTATCGCGACTTCTCGACTTTCGGCGGGGGCGTGACGCACCCGCACAGCACGCTCGCGAGCCATACCGGGGCCAGGATACGGAGCAGTCGCCGGGGTCGAATCATGGTGTGGGCCTCCGCTGATTATCGGACGATTCCGGAACGTCGCTTGAGCAAGCGAATCGGGCTGAGCACCGCTTCTGTCATTCCGCAGTACGCCGCTTTTTCTCCCTCCCACGGCAATCCGCTTTTTCTCCCCTTCCCCCGGTACACCGGGGGAGGGTTGGAAAAGGGGGTCAGCAGCAGGCACGCTCCGCGTGCCGTAAGCAAACGGCAATCAGAGAGCGCCAGCTACGATCTCGCGATCTTCTCACCCGCGATCTTCGGTCGCGGCCGTCTCACCGGGGCCGGCCGCTCGTTGGGCGTGGCCGCCTCGGTGTGGTGGTTGCCGCCATTGGCGCTCTCTCGCCGGGGCGTCAATTCCTCGATAAAAAGCCGGCCCTGGCACGGGTCCTCATACCGCCGGGCGTCCAGCACCGCCTTGGCCTCGTCGACCAGTTCCTCGAGCGTGCGGAAGTGCCGGTAGACGCTGGCAAAGCGCACGTACGCCACCTGATCGACCCGCCGCAGATGATCGATCACCAGTTGCCCGATCGCCGTCGTCGGCACCTCGCGGTCGTACGATGCGAAAATCTCCTCTTCCACCTCATCCGCGACCCGCGCCAACTCGCTCTCCGGCACCGTCCGCTTGAAGCACGCCCGCTCCAGCCCGGTGAGGATTTTGGCCCGGTCCCAAGGCACGCGCCGGCCGTCGTTTTTGACCACGATCAGCTTGGCGTGTTGTTCGATCCGCTCGTAGGTGGTGAACCGCTTGGTGCACTTCTCGCATTCGCGCCGACGCCGGATCGACCGCCCTCCCTCGCACGCCCGCGAGTCGATCACCTTCAGGCTCTCCTTTTCTGCATCGCAGAACGGGCAGCGCATTTGGGGAAAAGTACCGTTTTGTGCCAATAAAGGCAAAAGTTGCCGAGGTAGCCAATGACGAAACTCGAATGACGAATGACGAATCAAATCCGAAATACGAATGACCAAAGCCCGAAACTGCTCCAGGGCGAGCTCTTCGTTTCGTCATTCGGTCCTTCGATCATTCGAGTTTGATTCCTCATTCGTCATTCGAGTTTCGTCATTCGGCCCACTAAACTCACGGCCGTATGGCCGACAAGTCCTTCCTGGTTCAGAGATTCGCCAAGCTCGGCTTTGGCCTCTACCACGTGATCGGCTATAGCGTGGCGGGCGAGGAAACCGTCGTCCAGGTCCCCGAACTCAACGTCTGTTTCGACATCGGCCGCTGCCCCTATTTCGCCCTGACCAGCGATTTCGTCTGCATCACGCACGGCCACATGGACCACCTGGCTGGCCTGCCCTACTACCTCTCGCAGCGCTATTTCCAGGGGATGAAGGCGGGGACGATTTTTCTGCCCGCCGAGCTCGAGCAGCCCGTCGACCGGCTTCTCCGCTGCTGGCGCGACGTCGAGCACCAGGGCACGCCGTACAAATTGATCCCCATGAAGCCGGATGAGCTGTGCGAAGTCCGCCGCGACTTCGGCATCCGCGCCGTCGCCACCCATCACGGGGGCGCCAGCCTCGGTTTCATCCTGATCAGCATCCGCGAAAAGCTCAAGCAGGAATTCATGGGCCTCTCCAGCCCGGAACTGGTCGCCCTCAAGAAAAAGGGCGTGCAAATCCAGTATCGCATCGAAGTCCCGCTGTTCGCGTACCTCGGCGACACCACCGCCGGTCCGGTCTTCGATCATCCCGACGTCCAGAACGCCGAGGTGCTGCTGACGGAAGTGACCTTCTTCGACGCCGATCACCGCACCAAGGCCAAGCTCGGCCGGCATCTGCACCTCGAGCAGTTCATCCAGCTTTTCCCCAAGCTCAAGAACAGGGACATCGTGCTGCTGCACGTGACGCGCCGCACCGGCGTCCCCCGCGCCCGCCGAGCCTTGCGTAAAAAGCTCGGCGACGAAGCCATGCAACGCATCCACTTCCTCATGGACTTCGAGGGCGCCCGCGAGGAAGGCGAAGTCGAAGACGCCGGCCCCCCACCCGCCGACACCGCCGAGTGAGCCACGAACCACCCGTGGCCCATGTGGCTCATGGCCACCCCTAAAAACATGAGCCACTTTGAGCCAAAATGAGCCACTCGTCATTGTGGCTCATAACCACCCCCAAAAACATGAGCCACTTTGAGCCAAAATGGGCCAGTCGTCGTTGTGGCTCATGGCCACCCCCAAAAACATGAGCTACTTTGAGCCAAAATGAGCCACTTGTCAGATTATTGCGTATCACCTCAGCTTGCCGCGACAGCCCGCGCCGCAGATTGCCCATCCCGCCGGCCGGGTCGCCGCGCCCCCTGAAAGCGCGACCAGCGCGATACTCCATAGCCGGAAGCAGCTGGCTGCCGAACCTGATACGAATGGCCGCAGATTCAAAATAGTCCTACAACGCGGGTCACACGAGTTTGATCGAGAACTGAAAAACAACCGCTTGAAAACACAAGCGGTTACGTTCAACCAGCGTTGTAGGATTAGCTAATCTGAATCCTTATCAAAAATATGCTCGGCCCGGATA
>DATHPP010000161.1:0-9156 GCA_035483795.1 Tepidisphaeraceae bacterium
GATCTTCCTGCCGCCGTATTCGTTCACCAGCCGGTTGATCTCCGGTGCATACGCATTGGAAACCGGGCAGTCGGTGCGAATGAAGACCAGGACAGAAGCGCGAGACCCGGCGGGGGAGAGCGGCTTACGAGGAACTCCCTGGAGATCCGTCAACACGGGATTGGCCGGCGCGGTTGCCGGGATGTCTTCAGCGGCTGGGCATGAAGCCATCAACAGCGCGGAACATATCACCCCAAGCGTGATTCGATGCGATGCGGTCACGAGACTGATTCTAGCACGGCGGGGCAACCTTTGAATTCTCTGGACAGGCAATCGGCGAACAAATATCGTACTTTTGCGCACAGCTGTCACCATTCGGAACAGGGAAGGTGCCCGGGCATGCCGGACGATCCCGCCAAGCCAACTCTCAGGACGGTCCCTCCCTCGGCCAAGCCACTCGAGCCGACCGAAGCTGCGCCGCGCAAGGCGGTTGTGCGCCAGCTCGGGCATCCCGAGCAGATCGGCCCCTACCGCGTCCTCGAATGCATCGGCGAAGGAGGAATGGGGATCATCTACAAGGCCGAGCAGCGGCAGCCGGTGCGGCGCGTCGTCGCGCTGAAGGTCATCAAGCTGGGAATGGATACGCGGGAGGTGATCGCCCGCTTCGACGTCGAGCGGCAGGCGCTGGCGATGCTGTCGCATCCCAACGTCGCCCGCGTGCTCGACGCCGGCATGACCGAGACCGGCCGGCCTTTTTTCGCGATGGAGTACGTCGCCGGCGTGCCGCTCCATGATTTCTGCGACCGGAAAAAGCTGACGACCCGCGAGCGGCTCGAGCTGTTCATTCCCGTTTGTCTGGCGGTCCAGCATGCCCATCAGAAGGGGATCATTCACCGCGACCTCAAGCCCGGCAACATTCTCGTCACCATCGTCGACAACAAAGCCGTCCCGAAGGTGATCGATTTCGGGATCGCCAAGGCGACCAACAGCCAGCTTACTCAAAAGACGCTGTTCACGCAGACCGGCTCGATGATCGGCACGCCGGAGTACATGTCCCCCGAGCAGGCCCGCACCAGCGGGTTGGATGTTGATACGCGAACGGACGTCTATTCGCTGGGCGTGATCCTCTACCAACTGCTGACCGGCACGCTCCCCTTCGATCCGCAGGAACTCCGAAAGGCCGGCATCGACGGGATGGCCCGGATCATCCAGGACACCGAGCCTCGCAAGCCGAGCACCCGGCTGACGATGCTCAAGAACGCCTCGCAGCCCGAGAACGGCTCCGACGAGATCGCCAAGAAACATCGAACCGACCCCAAGACACTCCGCCGGGAGCTTCGCGGCGACCTGGACTGGATCGTGCTCAAGGCGATGGAGAAGGACCCGGCGCGGCGGTATCAGACCGCCAACGCCCTGGCGGCGGACGTGCGTCGGTTCCTGGACGACGAACCGATCGCCGCCCGGCCCCCCAACTCGATGTACCGGCTGTCCAAAATGGTCCGCCGGCACAAGCTTGCCTGCGCTACGGCCATCGCAATTCCGGTTTTACTTGTTGGCGGTCTGGTTGGAACGACGCTTGAAATGTTTCGCGCCCAGCGTGCCAAGGAAGACGCAGTCAACAGGACGATTGAAGCCGAGCACGCCAAGTCCGAGGCCATCGGCGCCACGCAGATCATGCGCGATCTGGTCGCGTCGACGGACACGTCGGCCGATTCGCGGATCAGGCTGGACGAGGCAAGCCGTCGGCTGGACAGCGGCTGGCTTGGCGACCAGCCCGACATCGCCGTCGGCTGCCGGCTCATCATTGCCCAGGCGTTTCTGACCGCCGGGTCATTTTCGCCGGCGCAGAAGCAGTTCGACGCGGCACTCAAGCTCGCCAGCCAATCCAAAATCGAGGACCCACACCGTGCTGCCGGACAGGCGCTCGAGGGCTTGGCAAACGTGAACGTTCAGCAGGGTGACTATGCCAGTGCGGCTCGCCACCTCCAGACGAGCATTGACGAATACGAGCACGCTAACCGAACTGAATCACAGCGGGCCAGGGCATGGAACCGCCTGGCGCAGGTCAGGACCTCGCTGGCTCAGCCGGCGTTCGCCCACGAGGCGCGGCTCAATTCTTTCAAGCTCCAGATCGCTTTGCTCAATGCCCAGATTGCCGATCGCCCGAGGGACGGCCAGCTTTACAGCGAGCGCGCATTCCTGAATATGCGGCTCGAGCGCCCCCGCGACGCCCTGAACGACTTCAATGCAGCCGTGCAATTCGAGCCCTCCGACGCATTTCTGATGTTCTATCTGGCCCTTCAGCAGCTTTCTCTCGGTGAGGTTCCCGCCTACCGTCAAACCGCTGCTCAGATGCTCTCGAAGTTTTCGCTAAGCGACAACCGGGCGATTTCGGCGAGGGTGGCCCTGGCTTGCCTGCTGGGATCACCTCCGGTCGGCGACCTCGACCGGCTTTCGCGCACGGCTGACGACAGCGCCCCGCAAACCACCAATCGCGGCAATGCGCGCTGGTTCCAGATCGCGCGAATCCTGGCGGCCTATCGCGCCGGCAACTACACCGCCGCGACGCAGGCAATCGCTCTGGCGCGGGGTATCAATGGGAGCTATGCGCCCAACACCGTCGAGTTGCTGAATGCGATGATCCAGTATCGCGCCGGCAATCAGACCGAAGCCCTGCGGCTGGCGTTTCGCCAGCGGGTGCAGCGGATCAACGCGGCGTTGCTGCATCCGGAGTTGGCGACCAATACTTTTAACCTGACCGACTACGTGATCTGCCAGATCGTCAGGCGCGAAGCCGAAGCGACGCTGGCCGCCAAGCCCGCAACCCGGCCGACCACCCGCATCGCCAGCCCGACTACGCGCATCGCCAGCCCGTGAGCCTGGCTGACCCGGCCGATTCGCCGACCCTCTCAAAAACGCAGCCGCACGAGGCGCGGGCCACACCAGCGGAACGCCATGAGCAGGCAGTGACTACTTCTCCTGCAACTCGAGTCGGTGGAATCCATCTTGGGCAGCCATCGCAAAGATCGCTCCAAAATGACCATAAGGAAATGTAAATCATGGGATTATGAATACATATTGAGCACAAGCAATGCAACACTTTGCAACACAATGCAACACTTTTGGGGCATGTGAGCCCGTTGTTGCATCGCGGATTGCTTAAGCCTTGAGATCGATGTGCGGGCGATCGTCGTCCTTGCCGGGGCGTGAATGGCGGGGGTTCTTTTTCTGCTGTTGCGGGGGGTCCTGCTCGCCATCGTTGATGGCGTGAAGTTCTTCGGCGCTTTCGACCTGGTGCTCGTGCTCGTCGTCCCGTGCGGCGACGTTCTTCTGAATCGCCTGGGCCCGTCGAAGCTGCCGTTGCTTCTGGGCGCCGATCTGGTGTTGGATCTCGGCGCTGCCCAGGATCGCACCCGATAATGGATTAAAATCCGTCATCGCGCAAGATTGGCCCGGTCGATGGCCTGTTCTTGCTCATCGGCAGGCAATCAGCGGCACTTAATTCATTTTGTCGCCCATAACACGGGCACGTATCATTGGGGCGCGTTTTTCTGGGCACCGTCGTTATGAAGCTCACCCGTTACCGTTCGCTCGCGCTGGCAATCCTGATCGCCGTCGCTTGCCCTTCGCGAATTCAGGCCCAATCCAAAAAAACCACCGACTGGCTCATCAACTTCGACCGCGCCCTGACCGAGGCGCGCAGGCAGGACCGCCTGGTGATGGCCTACTTCAGCGGGAGCGACTGGGACCCGTGGTGCCAGAAGCTCGATGAAGACGTCCTGGAAACGCAGGTCTTTCGCGATTGGGCGGCCAAGAACGTCGTGCTGCTCCGCGTCGATTTTCCGCGGGAAAAGCGCATCTCATCGACGGTGAGCGCCCAGAACGAGCAACTGAAGACGCGCTTTAGCGTCGCCAAGACCCCGACGTTTGTCTTCCTGGACCCGTGGGCCGAGCCGATCGCGCGATGCGGTTATGACGAGCTGCGCAAGAGAAAAGAAGAGAAACCGGGCGAGCCCCTGGCGGCGATCGCGTATCTCGACCACATCGTGAAAAACCGCCCGCCGCCCGTGCCGCTTTCCGCCGAGGCCGATTTCAATGCCGCGGTCGCCAAAGCCAAAAGCAAGTACGGCATCCTCGTTCTACTGATCACCCACGGAACGAGCAGCTACGTGACCGGGCGGCGGGACGAGCTGATCAAGGACCAGCAATTTGTGAAGTTCATCAACGCGAATGTCACGTTTGCCGCGATCTCCTGGCCCGACGAGGCCGACACCTTGGCGCCCGCCCAGGCATTCCGGAGCTTTGCCGCGAGCCAGAGAATCATGCCGGTCCCGTTTCAAATCATCGTCTATGACGCCCCATATAACCTCATCAAGACCCGCCTGTTCGCATATGACCCCAACCATACCGAGACGCTGATCGCGCGAATCCAGGCGCAGCTCCCTCACATCGACTACAATGGCGGGTGGCTGACCGATTACGACGTCGCCCGCACGATTTCTGCGCAATCCGACCGCTTCATCTTCCTGGCGTTCACGGACATGGACGAGGGGGATTGGTCGCGGAAAATGGATGAAGAAATCTTCCAAACCCCGCAGTTCAGGCAATACGCCCGCAAGAACCTCGTGCTGGTCCGGGTCGATTTTTCCCCCTCGACGACCCGTCCCGACGTCCTCAGCACCCAGAACAAGACGCTGGCGGATTTGTTCAACATCCGTGGCTTCCCGACGGTCGTGGTAGTCAATCCTCTCGGGCAGAAACTGCTTGATTCCAAATACATGAAGGGCGGCCCGACGGCTTTCCTGAGCGAACTGGACCCCATCCTCCAGAATGATGCAATCCGCCGTGCCGCACTAAAAGACTGACTCGAGCGTTATACTGTTGTTTGCCTGGGAGGTCAGGCCAATTGCAAACTCGATTGTTCCCCGGTTTTTGGGAGGGCGAGGCTCCTGCCGAGCCGGGGTTTTCGCGGCAGGAAGCGTTCGGCTCGTCAGGAGCCTCGCCCTCCCAGGACCCGGTAGGGAATCCGTTTAGGTTGCCGCCCTGCGGCAAGCGGTTAGAATGATTTGATCATCATTTGTATTGGCGGGAGCAGCGACATGCCTCGTGTCGGAAATCTGGTCTGGACCCTTCTTCTGCTCCTGTGCTTATTTGTTCCCGCGAGCGCGCAGGCCGCCGACGACGACCAGCCCGAGCGCCGTCCGCTGACCGAGCAGGAACTCCTGCGCAAGCGGATCAACGAATCTCTCGCCGGCGTCCGCGATCCGAAGGCGCCCAAGATCCAGACGCTTCACGGCCCGGAGCTTTCCGACCGCGAGAAAGTCGTCCACGTTTTGTCCCGCCTTGGCTTTGGCCCCACGCCGGGCGAAGTGGACGAGGTCCTCAAAACCGGCGGCTGGCAGGCCTGGGTCAAACGCCAGATGGACCCTGTCACGATCGACGACGCCACCTGCGATCGCGTCATCAACGAAAAATTCAAATGGGCCAGCATGTCGATGACTGAACTCCAAAAGGAGTACGATGGCGACAACCAGAACATCCGCCAGCTTCATCGCGAGGTGCCTGAGTACGTCGTCACCCGCGCCGTCCTGAGCAATCGCCAGTTCTATGAATTGATGTGCGATTTCTGGCGCAACCATTTTTGCGTCGATCAGCCCGAAACCAACGAAAAAAGCCGCTCTTGGACCGACGCCGATTACGAAAACACCGTCATCCGCAAAAATGTCTTCGCCCATTTTGGCGACATGCTGATGGCCTCGGCGCATCACCCGGCGATGCTCGAATACCTCGACAACAAACTGAGCCGGGCCGACGCGTGGAATGAAAACTACGCACGCGAGGTCATGGAGCTGCACACGCTTGGCGCCGACCGCGGCTATGGCAATCTCGATGTGCAGGAACTGTCCAAAGTCCTCACCGGCTGGAACTACGACGACAGCTTCCAGTTCATCTTCCGCCCCGAGTGGCAGCAGAAGGGACCGAAACTCTGGCTGGGGATGAGGATCCCGGAGGGCTACGAGGGAGGGATGCTGGCGCTGAACACGCTGGCGACGCATCCCAACACGGCCCAGTTCATTTCCGAGAAGCTGTGCCGGTATCTGGTCAACGACAACCCGCCGCCGACGTTGGTGCGGCACGTCGCCCAGGTCTTCCGCCAGACCAAGGGCGATTTGCCCAAGGTGTACATGGCGATCATCTCCAGTCGCGAGTTCATGAGCCGGGAGAACTACCGCGCCAAGTTCAAGACCCCTTTTCAGTTCACCGTCAGCGCGCTTCGCGCCACCGGCGCGAAGTTGAACGATGCCAATCGCGTGGCGACGATGATCGGCAAGATGGGCGAGCAGCTTTACAACTGCGCCGATCCGACCGGCTATTTCGACACCGCCGAGCGCTGGATGGACTCCGGCGTGCTCACCACCCGCTGGCAGTTCTCCTGGGACCTGGTCCGCGGCGCGGTCGGTGGGGCGAAAATGTCCAACAGCTTCTTCGACCGCTATCAAGCCGACAAGCCCGAAGAGATCGAACAGAAAATGATCGAAGACCTGACCGGCGGCGACGCCGGCGACCGCGAGCTCGTCGCCCTCAAAGACGCCGCCGCACAAAAAGATATTCCCAAGATGACCAGCATTATGCTGGGATCGCCGTCGTTTCAGCAAAGATGAGGATGATGAACCACGGAGGCACGGAGAACACGGAGAACATACTTTGATTCTTTACGAAGACCTCAGTGATGAAGTGATTTCCGCGGCAACTGAAGTTCATCGCGCGCTCGGTCCCGGCCTCCTTGAGTCGGCGTATTGTCAGTGCCTGCGTCACGAGCTCGAGCTTCGTGCAATTCCATTTCGGTATGAGGTCGACTTGCCAGTGGTCTACAAGGGTGTCGAGTTGGAGTGTGGTTATCGGATGGACTTTGTCGTTGATGAAAAGATTGTCCTGGAGTTGAAGGCCGTCGAAACGATTCTCCCGATTCACGAAGCCCAGCTTCCGACGTACATGAGACTCAGCGGTTTTCGTGTCGGACTGATTCTCAACTTTAACTGTGCGGTTCTACGGAATGGTATTGTTCGCCGTGTGTTATAGGCCCGGAGCGGCAAAGCGCCCCTCCGTGTCCTCCGTGCCTCCGTGGTTAGTCAACAGCTAGGTGAGCTATGTCTGTCAATCGTCGTGATTTCCTGAAGGCGTCCGGCCTGGTGGTAATGGCCGGCTCTACCGGCTTCCTGGGGCTCGATCAGTTCGTCTACGGCAAGGACGACGGCAACCCCGTCAGCGCCAGCGGCGACAAGCAAAAGCCGACGCTGGTCACCATCTTCCTCCGCGGCGGGGCCGATTCGCTGCACGTGTTCGTCCCCTTCGGCGATCCGCTCTATTACGAATTCCGAAAGTACCTTGCCCTCCACGCCAACGTTCCTGGCAACGCCAAATCCCGCGGCGGCGAGAAGGGCGTCATCCCCATCGGCAAGAGCGATTACTGGGGCATCAACCGCCACATGAAAGACCTGCTCCCCATGATGGAAGCCGGCACCTGCGTGCCGATCATCAACGTCGGCTCACCCGATCCGACCCGCAGCCACTTCAGCGCCCAGGATTACATGGAGCGCGCCTCCTTCGGCTCCAACGCCGTCACCACCGGCTGGCTCAACCGCTATCTCGAAGCCACCAAGAAGCCGTTCGATGCTCCGCTCCGCGGCCTCTCCGCCAAGACCCTGGTCCCCCGCGCCCTCCGCGGCAATTACCCGGTCCTGGCCGGCGACAACCACACCGAAAAAATGGAGCTTTTCGAGGACCTCTACTCCTCCAAAAACCTCGTCGGCATGGACGCCCGCGACGGCACCGGCGACCAGAAAGGCTCCAGCCTCGACGAAGCCAAGCCGAATCTTGAAAAACGCGGCCTGACCTCCGACATGACCCGCGACATCATCGCCGCCTCCGGCGCCAACGCCGTCGAGCGGATCAAGGCCCTGGACCGCGTTGAGAGCATGCCCAACTACGCCCAGTACCCGGCGGGCGAATTGGGCGATCAGCTCCGCACCATCGCCCGCGTCATCAAAGCCGACGTTGGCCTCGAGGTCGCCCAGGCCGACTACAACGGCTGGGACCACCACTCAGGCCAGGGCAGCACCAACGGCCGCATGAGCCAGATGCTCGGCCATCTCACAAGCTGCATCACCGCCTTCACCAAGGACCTGGGCCCGCGCATGGACCGTGTCATGCTGCTGGTGATGACCGAGTTCGGCCGCACCGTCCACGAGAACGGCTCCGAAGGCACCGACCACGGCCGCGGCAGCTTCATGCTCGCCGTCGGCAACATGCTCAACGGCCGCGAGATGTACGGTACCTGGAACACGCTGCGCGATCTCGACTCCGAGCGTTTCCAGCCCGTCCACACCGACTTCCGCGTCGTCTTCGCCGAGTCACTCAACAAAATGTTCAAGGTCGACCCGCTCAAGGCCCGCATCTTCCCCGGCTTCAATCCATCGCGCAGCACGCTGCTCGACTTCATGAAGCCGGTGGCGTGACGCATAGAGGAGGAGAAGGCGAGCCAGGAGGGCGGGGACACGACGGAGCGGTGCCGTGCCCTCCAGCCCGCGCGGCTCGGCGAGACGCCTTCTGGTCGCTGAACCACGCGCACACTTCGTAATCGCTCTATTAAGACTTAAATAAATTCTTGCGGCTCAGCTTGACTGGCCCGAATTACCTTGGCTATTGTCCGCGCGCCAACCAGTTGTCCTCCCTTCGAAAAGGGAAAATCCCTCGCTCGATGAAATATGGGCGGGTGGCCATCAAGGGTCAGGAATTGTTCTTCCGTTTGGTTTGGTTCGTTTGCGCATCCGCGTTCCACGGATTGGAAGTCCTTATTTTCACAGGAGTAGTCGCATGAATTCGACACCGCTTCAAGGCAGAATCGGTCTGGTTACAGGAGGTTCGCGAGGGATTGGGCGGGCGATTGCGTCGGCACTGGCGGAGGCCGGGGCCGACATTGCTTTCACATACAACAACGGCAAGGCGCCGGCTGATGACGTGTGCGCCGAAGTCGGCAAGACCGGCGTCCGTTGCAAAGCTTACAAAGCGAATATCGCCGAGCCGGAACAGGTCAATATTCTGGCCGAGAGCGTGCGGAAGGATTTCGGCAACGTCAGCATCATCGTGAACTGTGCCGGAATTACCAACGACAAATCG
>DATHPP010000162.1:0-14190 GCA_035483795.1 Tepidisphaeraceae bacterium
GTCGTCTAAGCAACCGCATTGTTCGACCGCACCCGGCAGCCGCATTAAAGTTGCAGAAGCGATCGGCCCGTCATCTCCGCCGGCATTTCGATGCCCATCATGTCGAGCGTTGTCGGGGCGAGATCCGCGAGTCTTCCGCCGTCGCGGAGCTTTTTGCCCTTGATCGCGGGGGCCACGAGGATGCATTCGACGTCGTACGTCGTATGCGCCGTGTGCGGGCCGCCGGTGGCGGGGTCGATCATCTGCTCGCAGTTGCCGTGGTCGGCGGTGACGATGGCAACGCCGCCCTGGCGCTGCACGGCATCAAGCACTTTTCCCGCGCATTCATCGACCACTTCCACCGCCTTCACCGCCGCGGCCAGCACGCCCGTGTGTCCGACCATGTCGCCATTCGCGAAGTTGACGACGATCAGATCGTACTGGCCCGAGTTGATACGCCGCACGACTTCATCGGCGACGCCGTACGCGCTCATCTCCGGCTTCTGGTCGTAGGTGCTCACGTCCTTGGGGGACGGGATCATCTGGCGGTCTTCGCCGGGGAACGGGGATTCGCGATAGTCGTTGAAGAAGAACGTAACGTGAGGAAATTTTTCCGTCTCGGCGCAGCGGAACTGTTTGAGGCCAAGGTTGGCCGCCAACTCGCCCCAGATGTTGGCCATCTTGGGCGGCTTGGAATAGGCGACGCAGACCGGCAGGCCTTTTTCGTATTCGGTCATGGTGACGTAAACGAGCTTCATCTTCGGCCCGCGGTCAAAGCCGAGCATGATCGATCCGCCGGGATCGGCAAAGGGAAATGTGTCGTAGACGAAGGCCTTGGTGAGCTCGCGCGGGCGGTCGCCGCGGTAGTTGTAGAAGATGACCGAGTCGCCGGACTTGACGGTTGCCCGCGGCGTCGAGCCGTCGTCGCAGATGACCGAGGGCGTGACGAACTCGTCGCCGGCCATGTTCGGCTCGGTGGGATGATCGTAATAATGCTGGATCGCCTGCTCGGCGGAGCGGAACTTGGCGCCCTGTCCGTTCACGATCGCCCGCCAGGCTTTTTCCACCCGCTGCCAGCGGTTGTCGCGGTCCATCGCCCAGTAGCGGCCGCTCACAGTGGCGATCCGGCCGACGCCGATCTCCCGCATCTTCGCTTCAATCTGGCTGACATATCCCAGTCCCGAATTGGGCGGCGTGTCGCGACCGTCGGTAAAGGCGTGCAAAAACACGCGGCTCAGCCCGCGCCGCCGGCAAAGCTCCAGACATCCGTAGAGATGCTCGAGCAAGCCGTGAACGCCCGCGTCGCTGACGATGCCGAACAGGTGCAAGTCGGTCTTGTTCTCGAGCGCGTTGGTGACGGCGTGATTCAGCTCGACGTTGTCGTAGAACTCGCCGTTGCGGATCGCCTTGGTGATGCGGACGCTTTCCTGGTCGACGATGCGGCCGGCCCCGATGTTCTGGTGGCCAACTTCGCTATTGCCCATCGTCCCCTCGGGCAAACCGACGTCAAAGCCGCTGGTGTGAATCAGCACGTTGGGATAATTCGCCATCAGCCGGTCCGCCACCGGATGCTTCGCCAGATACACGGCGTTGGCATGGTTCCACTGCGGATACGGATTCTTTCCCCACCCATCCCGGACGATCAACACCAACGGACGCTTGCTCGGCACAACGATTTCCTTTCCAAGAATGACATCGCCAATCTTAAGCAGCTCGCCCGCAAATGTGCTAACGTTTAATCCGCGATCACGTGACACGGGTTTTCAACCCGTGCGAGGCTCCGCTCGTCGGGGATGCCCCGTTCCACCCACAGCGTCCATCGTCATCGTCGTCGCCGCCAGCACGGGTTAAAAACCCGTGTCACGGGAACGCATTCCGCCGCAGTTCGTAAGATACTGCATGACCGACCCGATCCCATACGCCAAAGTCGAGCCGCGCAAGGGGTGGATCAGCCGGCACCGAACCGACGCGGCGAAGCGAATGATTGCCTTCGCAATCCTCGCGCTGGCCGCCGCCGGCTGGAGATATCTCACGTCCAACGTGATTGGGAACCAGGACCTGCCCGACGTCGGAAAATACCTGCTGATGTTCGCCTGTGCCGGCTTCGCTTTCGAGTATCTGATCGCGCTCATTGGGGCGATCAGAGAGTGATTGGCCTGGATCAGCCACTCAGCCCCAAGAACGCCGACGCGCAGGCGGCGCAAAACGTGCTCGAGGGGAAAGCTCAAAGTCTTTGCACTCCACGCACCAAAGGATTCTCCGTCTCGTGTCGGCCGCGAGTGCGTCGGCGAACTGGGGCTCATTTGCTCGGGCGTGCGGGGTCAACGCGTGCGGGGTCAACGCTTCACTTTTGACAGACTGTTCAAATTATCAAAAGTGAAGCGTTGACCCCATCTTGGTGACCCCATCTTGGTCCAGACTGTTCAAATTGTCAAAAGTGGATTCTGCTGAAAAACCCCTCATTCGGCCGGAATCGTCCGCGTTTTTGCAGCGCCAGTGCGGATCGAATGGGCTCCAATAGGGGTTTTTCAGCAGAATCAAAAGTGAAGCGTTGACCCCATCTTGGAGGTCGATCGACGCTGGTCGGCCGCGGTGCTTAGCATTGCGGCTGCGTGGCATCACCTGAATCCGATCATAAATGCGACGCGGCTGGTGCCAAGGCGTATGAAGGACAGCACGGTGGCCGCCCTCGGCCTTCGAGCGGTTCGCCTGTCGTCCAGTACAACCGCGGCGATCATTTTGCATTGCTTGGGGAACCCAATTTGTACCACGTTTTGGTCTCGGAGATGAATTGATAGACCTCGCCCGTCAGGGTGTCGAAAACGACCGTGTTTGGCGGGTTTTCGGACGCGTTCTTCACAGGTATGAGGACCAATTGATAACGGCCAATCGGAGAAGCAGCTGGCGGCGCGGCTTGTGCCGACGCGCTGGTGGGACCGACACTCGAAGCGACGAACCAGCCGGTCAAGAGACATCCGATAGCAATTCCGAAGATACGTGCGGTTTGAGTTTTCATATGGGCGTTCTATCCGTGGCAGCAACGATGTACAACCGAATTCTGAGATTGCGATGGGTTACAGCGATGCGATCGACTGCTGGCGACGAGGCCGTCAGACCTCCGCTGTCGAGACGGGAATCAAAGTCGAACTGCGCTCTGCGAACGGGCACTGAATTCAGCCGTAGCGGACCCGCTGCCAGATCACGAAGGCTATCGTGGTTATGAGAGCGAGCGGCCTTCCGATGGGTTTGGGCAGAAGAAAGATCATCAGGGAGATGATCACGGCGAATACCCCCAAGCGTAAAAACGGCGAGCCGAATGGATGCCGCTCGCCAAAGGTTGATTCGTTATAGTCACCGACGGCCTTGCGCCGCTCAGCTTCACGCTGTTCTTCGGCCTTCTGCTCTTCGGCCTCAGACGAATAGTCCAACACGATCTTGTCGCTGTCGTGCTTGCGTCTCATGGTTTCTGCTCTTGGTCGAGTTCGCCTGAATCAGGCTGGCCGATGCCGTTCTCCCATCTCATTCTCAGATCAGGTCTGCGAGCCTCATTTGATGCGCCATTCGTCCGTTCGACAATGAGGAACCCGTGCCGTTCGTAGAACCTGATGGCGGGAAGGTTGATCTCGAATACCCAGAGTTGCAGGGAAGGGCTTGTCTGCTTGGGGATTTCCAGAAGCGCGCTGCCGATTCCGCGTCGCTGAAACTCGCAAGCGACGTAGAGTTGATTAACCCAGCCCTCCGCGAAAGCGATGAAGCCGACGATGCGCTCATCAACGTCGGCGACCCACACTTCATTCTGACGAAGCAGCGTGTTGCTGAAAAACTCGCGATCCTCATTGGCGTCGTGGAGGTCCAGCAGAAAGCGAAGGCGTTCTTGACGCGCTTCGCGAAAGACACGCACAAGCCCCGCGAGGTCCGCTTCGGAACTTGTCGAATGACAGATGGCGAATAACGGGTCGTTCATGGCGCGTTGCAATTATAACTGCTCTGGTCTTCGGTCAATAAACGTGAGCTACGACGGAGGGCGAGCGGTAGAATCAATCTATGCCGGACTCGATTGAGCGGATGTTTGGGGCGGAGAAGCTCACGGCGGTCTTCAACCACTGGCCCAAGTTTCACGATGAAGAGTTCGTATGGATTCCGCTCGATCGTGAGGGACCATCTCGCACCGCCCGTCATCTGATCGGCGGTAGCCATTCTGAACCGAAGGACCGCCGTTCTCCATTCTCGTCGCGGAGCCAAACGTACAGCTCCCCGTCACCCGATTTGTAAATGAACGTTGTGCAGTCCGGGCAAGGCGGAGGACCATAAGGAGGAGGGGGCATGGGCATTCCGTTATCTCGCCCTGCCTTGATGCGCCATGGCTCTCCTTATCACCTGCTGTTCCGTCAGACCAGCATAGGCGTTTGCCGGGGGGTCGGTTGAGCGCAGCCGCCGTCAGACAGCAGAAGCAACAACATGAACAGCCGGGTCACGGGGTCACCTCTTTGATCGCCGTTCCGCATTCTGGGCAGACGCCGACGGTCGCCACACACAGTACCAGCGACACCACCGCTGCGAACGTGAACATCTTCCGTCTCACGCCTTCACCTCCGCCTCTCCTCCGACCGGCGTACCGCATTCGGGGCAAATACCGCTGGTGTTGCCGGTCAGATCGTAGCCGCAGGATGCACAGAGTTGATGTAGCAATCGGTGCCGACGTTGCAGCCGTGAGTATGCGAAGGCCGAGAGCCAAATTGTCGGTAACAGAAGGAAGAACGCCGCAAGCGACGAGAGTCGAATACTCCCCTCAATAATCCACGGTTGACTGATAAGCGACGGAACGAGATCATTTCCTGTATCGCTGAACGGGATCGGCGGCGGGTAGTGCTCAATCACGATTACGCCGCGTCCGACACGCGCGGCACGAGGTTGCGGCTCGTTCCCCCATCGCCAGATGGTCCGCGTTTGCTTCGTGGTTCCCGCCCACAGCGCCGTCGTCGCCAAACAAAGCAGCAGCGACACAGCGGCAGCAAGTGTGAACTTCTTCCGTCTCACGCCTTCACCCCTGCTTTCCCTGCGGCCGGCGTTCCACATTCAGGGCAGACGCCGCTCGTGTTGCCCGTAAGGTTGTAGTTGCAAGCAACGCACAGAGACCCTGCAATTTGGCGTGATCTGTTGAATCCACTTAGGACTCGCCAGCAGGGCAGAACTGCCGCCAGCAAAGCTATGAACCAAACTGGACTGGAAATTTCGAGAGATCGAAACCGCCCCTGGCCCGTGATATGTCGCCACCCGAACCCCAACGCTCCTGGCGGTTTTTGCGGATCGTTCGAGCGATCAGAAAAATAATGCCTCAATCGAATTTCGTCACTGAACTCCCAGTGGGGAGGGCCATCATCATAGTAAGGCTTTACCCAATTCAACTGCAACGAACCCGCCGCGAGGAGAACCTCACCTTTCCAACACCGCCTCCCGATCTCGCGGCCTTGGGGCGCACTGACGGTATCACCGTAACGCAACGCAGAACTAATGAACCAATAACTCCTAATCCAAAACAACAGGATAATCCCGCAGAGCAGCAGCGACACAGCGGCGGCGAAATTGAACAGGCGGCGACGCACGCCCGCATTCTACCGGCTCGGAGGCCGGAGGGCTGGGAAAGGCGCGCTCACAGGTCGGGGCACAGCTCCGCTCGGCAGTGTTCACCGCTTCTCGCGGGGTGTGTTCTAGCGGTATCGCGGGGGCGGTGGAGTTACTTCGGCGCGTAACCTTCATATTCCCAGCCGAAGCGAGTCCGCAGGCAATCGCAAACCTCTTCCCACGTTGGTCGCTCGCATTCAGAGACCCAGCGTTCCAACGTCGCTCGTACCTCTTGCCAGTCATACTGGTGGATCACGAGCAACTTCCCCTTTCGCCGGTCCGGCCTGCCGTGAAGCGCTTGTGGGGTTGCTACGACAATTGCGAAGAGCTCCGCCGCGGTTCCGCCTGCGGGACCGATGCTGATTTCTAAGGGGAGGAAAACGTCGGCCTGTGACGGAGGAACCCATCGGGCAAGGTCCGCAACATCCGGACAGTGCCAGTCTTTGATCTCCGGCTTCATGAATCCTCGCTTAAGCAGGGCGGGCGTTGTCGGCGGTGGCTGGCGGGAAGCCCCCGGCGGAGACAAGCGACAGTTGTCGCGTCATGATGTGGTCCGGTGAACGTGTCTCATGATTGAGGACAAATACGTCGCCCGATTTAAGTCCCCGCACCCACAAGCCCACCGTAGCCAAACAAAGCAGCAGCGAAACCGCAGAAGTCACGGCAAACAATCGGCGGCGGATCACGCGATCATTCTAACGGAATCACCGAGGACGCGAAGGGGCGGCGGCGTCTCCCCCGGCAATTTAGGGTTCGAGGGGGGTCACGTCTTGGAGAATTCTGCCGGCATCGGTCACGTGCTCGGGCTCGCACCCGACGACGTGGCGGAGAACTCACGTCTCACTGCCTGCGAGTTGGACAGCATCACCGGCCGGATGCTGAAAATGCTTTACCCCCAGGCGACGGTCCACGTAATGGGGTTTCAAGACGCGAAGATTGACTAGGCATCCGCCCTGCCGGTAGAGTCCCCTTTCACGGGCGCGCACGTCCCAAGGGGAATTCCTCAACCGAAAGGAACGGTCGACATGGGTTCATTTTTTGAATCGCTCGAATCGCGCGTCTTCCTGTCCGTAGCTCCGTCGGTCGGGGCCCTCAAGGTTGAAGGCGAGGTGATTCTTGCCGACCTGGTCGCGCTCGGTAAAGTCGGGAAGGCCAACTTCAAACTCATCGAAGCTGACCTCAATGCGGCAGGTGAGACCAAGGCCGCCAAGGCACAGGTCAAGACCCTCTCGGTCGAAGGTTCGGCGGGGTACGTCCTCACGTCGCGTGACGTGCACAAGATGGTTTCGCTGATCACTTCCGACGTCGGCAAACTCCTGGCTGCCGCCAGCCGTCTAAGTCACGATCCAACCAATCTCACGTTCCAGGCAAAGGTGACGGCCGCCGCCAACACGCTCCAGACCGATGCCGCCAATCGCCTGACGACGATTACCACGGATCTCACCAACCAGCAAAATACCAACGCGGCGAACGTGGCCGCCATCGAGAGCGCTTTTCCGAGCAACACCCGGCTAGCGACGGACGTGAGCACGACCATTTCGACCAACACGAACAACGCGGTAACCCGTCTGTCGTATTTGGTCCCGTTTGCGCTCACATCCGGCGTGGCGTCGGTTATCGCCGCGTTCCCAGCCTGACTTGGGTCCAGGGAGATTGACGATTGAAATTTCAGAACGTTCCGCGCCGCATCGTGACCGGTGCGAGCGCGGAACGTTTTGTGTAATACGTTTGGGCCTGACGACTTTATTTCGCCGGCGTTGGCGCCAGAACTAAAGGTGACGCGAACGTTCGCGTCACCTTTAGTTCTGTCCGCAGGCGGGTGAAATCAGCGGCACGGTAAACAGTTACCCACCTTTAGTCCTGTCCGAGGCTCCGTGGGCACAAGCCGTGGGCACAACTTCTCACGAGCGATACGAAACAACGAGAAAACCCCTTGTTTGGCAGGGTTCCGTCGCAGACTCGGATTCGCACCGATCAGATTTACAGTCTGATGGCCTTTGCGCCTCTGCCCCGGCGGTGCAACGGTTCGCGGGCGGCGCGAAGACCGGCGGAATGGGAAAGAGCGGCGAGGCCGTCGAGGCCCGCGGGCCGAGCAAGAACATGCGAAATGGCCATAAGCAATAATTTGTTAAACGCAGTGCCATTTCAGGCCACTTTTGGCCATTTTCTGTTACGGGGCGCCCCTCGGCACGGCAACGAGCATGGCGATGTTACAAGATGTTACAAAGTGTTACACTTTTGAGGCATGTGACACATGGCACTTTCGGCACGTGCCATTTTTTGTGCCAAATGCGCCGAAAAGTGCCACCCGCTCGCCGGGGGCGAACGAGAACAGTCGAGCAGGAGATCAGTCGAAGCAGTTGAAGGGCGAACGTTTTGAACGGAACTGAACGTTTTTCGTAGTTTTGGCCGCGGGCGGTGGAAATGGGGTGACGCAAATGTCGCGAATGTCGCGGAATGTCGCACTTTTGGGGGGTGGGACAAGTGCGACATTTGTGTGACGCCGCGGGATGTGCTTTTGGGCCCGCAAATCGGCAATCGCCAATGTCCCATAATGTCCCCTAATGTCCCCTCCGGCGAGGGGACATGGGACATTGGGCCTGGGGTCCGCGCCAAGTGACCAAAGCTCACCTCCGGCCAGTGGCGGTTTGGCGTGGTTTGGCGTGGTTTGGCGTGGTTTGGCGTGTTTTTTTGTCCCGGGTCCGATGCCATAAGCCACAGGAGTCATGAGCCACCAAATTGGCTCGGGGGCGGGTCGTGTGATGGCAATTCGGTGTTATTCGGGGTGGGTCGTCGGTTGTGATTCTTCGGGAATCGGCATTCGCAGGCGGGTCAGGTTGGAGCGGGCCCACTCGACCCATTCTGGCCGGGTGTCTGCGATGATCACGATTTCCAGGAGCCGGCGGGTTTCCTCATCGCGCTCGCCCAGGCGGATGCGGACGCGGGCGAGGTTGCCGGCGTATTCGGGGTTCTGCGGCGCCAGGTGGTGCGCCTCGGTATAAGCCTGCTCGGCCTCATTGAATTTCAGGGCCGATTCAAGAACGAGGCCGAGATTGTTGTGCGGCTGCGGCTGGTCGGGAAGAAGTTTGATGGCGTTCTGAAACTCCCACGCCGCGTCGTACAACCTTCCCAACTGGTAATAGACCAGGCCCAGGTTGTTGTGAGCCGGGCCGTAGGTTGGGTCGGCTTCGATCGCCCGCCTCAGGACCGGTTCGGCGTCGGCAAACTTTTTGTCTTCGATCAGCTTGAGAGCGCGGGCTGTGTCGGCGCGGGCGGCGGCAGTGTTTCGGGTCACGTCGCCGCGGACGGGCGCGCCCGATGGATTCGGCGGTTGGGAATGGCAGCCTGCGGCGCATGCGCCCATCATTCCAATCGCCAGAATCAAGCGCGCAGCGGTCATGTATCTGCTGGATTATCGGCACGATGGCAACCGGTTCTGCGGCGGATCACTTGCTCTCCCGTCCGCGGGGTGCGTAGGTCAGGTAGGCCAGGGTCACGTCCGTGGTCCACAGTTCGAGGACGGGCGGTTGATTTGCGGGCGGTGCGGCAGGGGGGGCCAGCTCGATGGCCTTTGGCCGCATCGCGGCGTCGTGGGCGGACAAGTCGGTCAAGAACGTCAGGAGCTGCCGAAGGGTCACCGCGTTCAGCCGCAGATAGACGGGGGTTTCGGTGTAATCGGTCTGGCGGACGCGGGCGGGCTGTCCCGGCTCGATGCTGGCCAGTTCGCCACTGATTCCTGCCGCCACGGCGGCGGCGCTGAGCCGGCGGTTCAGCTCCGGGTCCGCCGAGTTTACCGGCGCCGCCGTCGTCCGCCCCGCGCGCCAATGTGCCACGTCCGCAAGGTCTGCCCGACAGACGGCAAGATCGCGCTGGCTCTGATCCGCTTCATCGCGGGCACTGCCCAGCCGCAGCAATGCGAACACCGCCAACCCCGCGCCGCACAACACCAGCAGGACGAGCAGATTCGTGATCTGCACGCGCGGGTCGCCGCTCTTGCGGTCCAAGTCAGTCGCCTGGGCGCTGGAACGAAACATCAGCTTCCCTCCGTGGCGACCTGGCCGGCCGGCTTGTCCGCGGACGGGGCAGCGCCGCGGATAATGAAGTTCCAGAATCCGTCGGCGTTCTTGCGGGCGTCGGGGGTCTCGACATCCATTCCCGCCTGACGGGCGGCCGACGCGATCCCGTCCAACTGCTCATTGGACCTGACCTGTCCCTCGAGTTCGAAGGAGGATTCGCCGAAGCTCATACGATTGATCGAGATCCGCTCGGAAGCCGGCAGGCGGTTGAGAATATCGGTCAGCGTCTGGAGCGCCGAGCGCTCGGCGTGGACTGGCGCCGCGCCGCCGGCGGCAAGGGCGGCCTTGCGGTGCTCGCTTTCCACGATCACGCGGACGTTGGGCGGAACCTCCCATCCCGGAAACTGCTCGCGAAATGCCTGAATCTGCTGTCGTTCCGCCAACGCCGCCTGTTCCGTGTATCGATGGGCGCGATAAAGTAGAGATCCCGCGACGCAAAGCAGAAGAATCAGGGTCCCGGCCAGGGCGGCGTTCAGCGGCCGGCGGTGCAGCCGCAGCGAATCGCGGATCGCCAGCGTTCCGCGGCGCAGCTCGATCCAGGGCCTTTGTCGGCCGGAAAGGATTTGTTCCGCCGCTTCGACAGCCATCGAGTCCGATCGTCCCGGAAGAACACGAATCGATTCTCCAAGAGAGTTCTCGAGGCCCGCGATGACAGGTGGGTCGAGTTGCAGCGCCTCGATCGCCGGCTTCGCAGCCAGCGTCATCCCGAGCATCTCCAGGTGAAGCTGAATGTCTCCTGCCTCGGGCCGTGCCGACTCCCAGCTCACGGGCGTTGCGCCGTCGAGTGCGATCAAGTCAATCTGCCCATCCGCCTGGCCGCAAAGCAAAACACGCGGGGAATCGTTGGGTGATTCGAGTGCCTGAGCGGCCAGCAGCGCCGCCGCCGTCACCGATTGGACGGGAATCTGCCTGGCTTCCAGCGCCTCAATCAGCGGGGCGAGCACGGAGATTTTCGCGCAAACACCCAGCGCGTTGCCCTGGTGGCGGATGAAATCGGCGACAATACCTTCGGCCGCGAGCGGCAGCTTCTCCTCGAGACGATAGAGCATCGCCTGGCGGTCGTGACGCGGCAGATCACTGATGGCGATCGACGCCGCGAGGCACCAGGACGATGGAATCGCCAGCAGAATTGTTTCGCCCGCGTGGCCCGCGGTGCTCAGGGCCGAAGCAACGACTGCCGCGATCTGATCGGGAGAGGCGTGGTCGGGGATCGGAAGGTCGGTGAATTGGGGTCCGGTGGAAGTGCGCGCAGCGAGGCGCCAGTTTTCGGAATCTGCGAACAGGACAAAAGCGCGCTGGGCCATGGTGCGGAGTCACGGATTGCTGCTGCCATCGAGCGACACCCCCGGCGGGGCCGGGGGCTTTGATACCGTCGTTCGCTTTCCGTTCGACTGGAGGTCGACCTGGTCGGGACGGATTGCGATGACGCTTGAACCTTCCAGATCGTCCCCGATACCCTTGAGCGCGATCGAGCCGTCGGGCATGCGGAACATGGCCAGCGAATCGCCGATGGTGCCTACCAGAACGGGACCCGATGCCGACTGTATCGCCGGCGTGGGTGCACCGCCCGGTGGATTTGTGCCGGCCTGTGCATCATTCAATGGCGCGCGAAAACTTCGCGAAGCAATTTGCTCGAACGTTTCGAGCGCCGGTTTTGTCGATGGCGTTCCCGCGGGTGTGGCGAGGCTCGTCTGTTCCCCTGGCGAAACATCCAGGGGAAGCGCGAATCCCAGCCCCAGCGAAAACGCGCTCAGTGCCAGGCAGCCGACGGCCGTCAGCCATAGAGACGAGTTAATCTGCCGGACCTTCATCGACCTCCATTCTACCAGACGAAAGAATCCACCCGTGGGGATTGCGGGCGGCTTTGGTCCGAAACAAACAAACGATAATCGCCCCGCTGGCCATCCTGACGGATGATCCAGAGCGAATAACAGGTGGAAGTGCTGGTCAGGGCGAGGTCGAGCCGGACCTTGGGGTTGATCCGCGCCTGCGACAGGAGATTGGCGACCACATCGAGATTCGCCGCCGGGGGAGTGGCCCCGACGGTGGCGGTGGCGGCGGATTTAACGTTGCGCGGCGCAAAGGCCCGGTTTCGAGCGTCAATCAGCCGGTCGGCCTCGATGGTCGTCAGAGCGGGAGTCCCCACGACGCGCAACGCCGGTTCGGAAACGCGCATCAGGTTGATCGCCCCGTTGCCCCAGCAGGTGAGTTGACCGGCCGGCGCCAGGGGGCCGCCGGTGAGCAGTCGCTCCGGCCCGACATTCGTGAAAACCTGCCCAAACCCGCTCATCCAGTTCGGCAGGTCGACAGGTTGCGGCGGCTGGCCCGCGACGCTTGCCGGCACGACTTCAGCGTGAACGCGAGGCTCTGGCCGGAGCAAAACCGAGTTCCCGAGGCCCGAGCCGCTCAGCGTTTCCCGGATTCGCGCCTCGGCCCGTGACTTGTCTGAACGCTCCAGCAGCAGGTTCACGTTCGCCTTGGCCTGCTCGTCGGAGACCAGCAGCGCGTATCGCTGATCGCCCAGCGTGATCGTGGCGCGGTAGCCGGGAACAGGTCGGTTTTGAAGTGCCTCCTGTCGGGCAAGAATGTCTCCGGCAAAGGGCAGGACCGCGTTGCGGCAGCTCACGACGGCCCAGCGCCGCTGAAGCTCGCGCTGCTCGATCCGTGCGGCAAGCACGCGCGCGGTTGACGCCCGGCCGATCGTGACCAGCAGCGTCGCCGCCAGCATGAGCAAACCCAGCGTCATCACCAGCACGTACCCGCGCCGATTATTTTTCATTTGACGCACGACAGCTTCTCCACGGCGAGGGCGGGGCCGGCCACCTGAATCCGCACCCACTGCGGCACGCGCATTGGCAACCCCGCGCGGATGCCTGCGGGCAGCTCGTTCCCGTCGGCCAGCACCTGCGGGTCCGGCGCCGGCGTCTGCCCACCGGCGGGGACGATGCTGACGCGCGTGACCCCTGACGCGACAATTTCCGTCCATCGCCGCGGGCGGATCGGATCATCCAGGTATTCCTGCCGGCGGAGCAGGCACCAGGGTCCGCCGCTCAACCGGCAAAAGTAGATGACCCGGGCCAGTCGTCCGTTGGGGGCCAATGTATCGGGGTCGATGCCGCCATGCCCGATCAGGACCAGCGTTTTTGCATCGGATGCCTGAATCATCGTGCGGGCGTTGCTCAGGTCCCACTGGAGCATCTGCACAAATGACTGCTGGCCGACCAGGAACTCCGCCCCAGCGGTCTTCTTCGCATCGCGCGCCAAGCCGCCCAGCGCCATGAGCACACCGCCCATCAGCACCACCGACAACATTGACGCGACGAGCAGTTCGATGAGCGTGAAGCCGCGGCGATTCATTTGGCCCCCTGTATCGGCGGCGGCAGACGGTAATCGTGCAATAGAAATTCCATCGCAAAAGCGGGGGCGGCCGTCCCATTCGACGCCGCGCTCGAGCGGTCGAAGACTTCCAAACGCACAAGCATCGCAGCTAAACGCGTCGCATCCGGATTTCGGATGACGCGTGTCCGCCAGGCGAAGTTCTGCGTCTGATCCAAATCGCCTTGGGCGCCCAGCGGCACATTCTGCGCCGGTCCGGACATCCATGCGGCCAGAAGCGCATCGGCCGAGCGGACTGCGGCCAGGCGACGGTCGGCTTCGGCAATTTGGCGCAGGAAGCGCCCGCGGGCGATCGCGACCGAGACCAGCAGGGTGCCGAGGATCACCAGCCCGGCCAGGATCTCAATCAGCGTCACGCCGCGTCGGGGCCGCGACATCGAGGATCGATCGAAGCGTCTGCTCATCGGAAACCCAGGTCATCTGTCCACTCAAGCCCGCGAAAAGCACCCACTGGTCGAACGCCGGTCCGGTCAGATGCAGGGCGTATGAACGACTCAATCCGGAAGAGGAAAACCAAACTTCGGCATGGTCCTCCCACGTCGCGTGCCGGCCGACGATGACCTCCTGAATTCGGCACCCGGTCGGCAGCGCCGCGCGCGCCCGAAGGTGCTCGCCCTCATACCGTGTAATCGAGTTCTCCGACGGATCGAGAACGAGTCTTACCGGTGCTGAGAATTGTCGCGCCGCCTGGCGGGCCTGGGCGTCGGCAAAATGGATTTGCGATATGGCTTCCCGTGCCCGGGCAGCCTGGAGCGGCCGGGAAAAGCTCATCGCAACCGCCGCCGCCAGCAGCGCCATGAGCAATAGCGCGAGCATTGTTTCGACGAGGGTGAAAGCTTTCCGCGTGAAGGGACAAAGGGACAGAGGGGCAGAGGGACAAAGTGAAAAGGCGGCGGAGAGATGGTCCTCTCCACTTTGTCCCTTAGTCCCTTTGTCCCTTTGTCCCCTTGCTTGTCCCTTTCTCATTTGTGTTTCAACTCCACCACTTCCGGGTCCCAGTTGGTGATGTCGGCGTCGGCGCCGGTGCCGCCTTCTTTGCCGTCGGCGCCGTAGCAGATGATGTCGTATGCGCCGCCCTTGCCTGGCTGAACGTACTGGTACGGATGGCCCCAAGGAT
>DATHPP010000163.1:0-7202 GCA_035483795.1 Tepidisphaeraceae bacterium
CTTACAGGTTCGCGCCGCATACTTGAGCGAGGACGACCGAAGCGAGCGTCTTTACGAGCAGCGTCCACGCGGTCCAGCCGTCGGCCGCAATCGCGCGAAAGCGTTCCAGCAGGCCCGGTGATACAGAGACGGTCGTGCACCGGTTCTTCGGCACCGCTTCCGGCAGACGTGGTAAACTGATGCTGTGGCTGAAGCCAGCATCATAGACTTCTTCGGTCGGCATCCGGTTCTTGAGATTCTTGTCGGGCTCATCCTGCTGGCAATCGCATACCTGTGTCAGCAGAGGGTGGAGGGCGATCCCAACTGGCTTCTTGATACGTTTTTTCAGGATGATGAAACCCCTCTCTGGCGATTGGCAGCAGGCGTGTGTTGTGTCCTTGGCATCATCGTGTTGGGGGCAGCGCTGACGTATTATTTCGGCTGAACCGCCGGGGGCTTTGTCGGCGGATTCTTTCGGGACCGCCGGCACACACATGGGGGGCACACACATGGGGTCAACTCTTGACTTTTGACATTATGTCAAGAGTCAAGAGTTGACCCCGAACGCCCCCCGAACGCCCCCGTCAATACCGTCTCCGCGAAACACCCGGTATTGCTTGTTGGCCGACATGAAGTAAGTAAAAATGCACAAGCCCAGCGTCGCTATGCACAACAGCAGCGAAAACGCGGATACCACGGAAAACAATCGGCGACGCATCACGGATTCATTCTACCGGATTCGCAGAGGAGGCGGCACCGTCGGCGGGCACCTGTTCTTCCGGCAGTGACCGCCGCTTCTCGCGGGGCGTGTTCTAGCGGTATCGCGAGGGCGGTGGAGGAGCTGCCCTACCTCCAGAACGCATAGAGAAGCGTGATGGTCAATGGCGACGCGAGCAGGCCAGACAGAGCAGCCACCGCCCAGCCGGTTCGCTGGGGAGTGCGGACGGACCGCGTAATCCCCACCGCGATAGCGCCCAAAGGAATTCCGGCGACCGAGACTAGCGTCGCTCCGCCGTCAGGGTAGCCGCCGGTCAGGAAGTGATAAATTGCCTCATCGAGAATGTTCGCGACACCTACCCCCAGCCCAGCGGCGACGACAAACGATATCCAGAAGGTGATCCCACTTGATCCTGCTACAGCGTTGGGTGTGCTCTCGTTAGCCATGGCCATCAATCATTGTCGCCGCCACCACCGGCGGATCACGCCCTCATTCTAGCGGTATCGCACGAGGCTCCGTGGGCACAAGCCGTGGGCACAACTTCTCACGAGCGATACGAAACAACGAGAAAACCCCTTGTTTTGCAGGGTTCCGTCGCAGACTCGGATTCGCACCGTTCACATTTACAGTCTGACCGGTTCACGGCTCGTCACATTTGAGTCGTGCGACGGACCCGTTTCGCCGCGACTCGGAGAACAGCGCTTTTTCGTGCAGCCTGGGGCGCAAAACGCTCCTCTTCGAGTCGCGGCGAAACGAGATACCGACCCCCTGGAAATTTCGCACGTCGACAATATCGCACGGCAGGCCCGGCGGAATGGGAAATAGCGGCGAGGCCGTCGAGCGGCAGCAAGATGAGCAAGAAGATGCGAAATGGCCATATCGCAATATTTTGTTAAATACAGTGCCATTTTAGGCCACTTTTGGCCATTTTGCGTTACCAGGACGCCCCTCGGCACGGCAACGACCATGGCGATGATACAAAATGATACAAAATGATACGGTTTTGAGCCTTCGGCGCATTGGCGCGGCATGGGACAGGGGATATCGGCCGCCGGGAGCGGCGCCCCGCCCATGCCGCCCGATCTCACCCAAGGTCACCTCCGGCCAGGGTTCCCGAGGCACCCCAAATGTCGCGAATGTCGCGGAATGTCGCACTTTTTGGGGGTGGGACAAGTGCGACATTTGCCGGCAGGTCTTGCCTGGCCGTCTGGCCGTCTCCTTGTCTCCGTGTCTCCTGGTCCGTCTTTTCCGCGCAAACCGCCCGGCGAAGCTTTGCTGTCGCCCAGGATGTCAATACTGACGGGGCAAGTTTTATCGGGGTGAAGGTCTGTAGGTCGTAGGGGTTGGGAAGCCGTCTGGGGGGACCGGGCGGAAAAAAAGCCCTTTATCAGTCAAGTCGCCGCCTCAGCACGCGCAAAAAGTGCCCGATTCGGAGGGCATGAAGAACGCAAACCAAGCTATCGTTCGTGCTGTTTCCGAGACGCTTGAAGGCCGCACCTGCATGTCAGGCACGGTGAGCCTGACCAACGGCGTGCTGCTCCTCCAGGCCGACCCCAATATCGCGTCGGTCATGCAGGTCCAGTACGAGGCCAATCACGCATACCTCTCGGCCTACACGCCGTACTCGCTCCAGCGTTTCCCGACCGGCCAGGTCAAAGAGATTGTGATCATCGGGTCCAATAAAAACGACTCGATCTATATTGATCCGAGGCTCACCATCCCGGCGAGCATCTCGGGCGGCGCAGGCAACGATACGATCCACGGCGACAGCGGCCTGGACACCGTCATCGGAGGCACCGGCAACGATCTGATCTACGCCCACGGAATCATCTCCACCGGAAGCGGCAACGACACCGTCTGGGGAAGCAACCAGGGCGACCAGATCTTCGGCGGGCCGGGAAACGATCTGCTGATCGGCGGCTCGGGCAACGACACCATCGTCGGCGGCTCGGGTAACACCACCATCATCGGCGGCGCCGGGAACGACATGCTCTACGCCGGCGCTGGTAATGCCTCGGTTCGTGGCGGATGGGGACACGATGTTCTGGTCGGTGGGCCGGGCCATGACACCCTCAGCGGTGGCGGCGGAGGCAATACCCTCTACGGCGAGTCCGCCAACAACCAACTCCACCCCGGCCAGGGCGATGTGATCTCCAAGTCCACGGCCCCGGTTACGCCGGCCGATCCCAGCAACACCAAGCCGACCAACGATCCTCCGCTTTCACAGGTTTCGCCCACGCCGACACCTACGCCGACGCCGACCCCTACTCCGACTCCCACTCCGACCCCCACGCCTACACCGACGCCTACTCCGACTCCGACTCCGACTCCCACACCGACGCCGCCTCCGACCAACACCAAAGGCCTCAAGGCCGCCATCACGCAGTTGGAGACCAGCGTCATCACCGGCGAAGGCGTGAACGTCAATGCCTTCAACTCGACCCTGACGTCCGCCGGTCCGCTCAACACCAAATATCAGTGGGACTTTGGCGATCCCGGCAGCCAGTACAACGACCTGACCGGCTGGAACGCCGGCCACGTGTACGACAAAGCCGGCGTCTATACCATCACCCTCACGCTCACCGATCCTTCAGGCGCTGTCGCCACCGCGACTTCGCTGGTGACCGTCGCGTCCGATAATCGGCCCGTTATCTACGTTGATAGCGTGAACGGATCAGACTCGAACACCGGCAGCTCCCCGAGCCTTGCCGTGCAGTCCGCCGCCCGAGCCTTCCAGCTCGTCACCAGCGACACCAAGGTCGAGTTCCATCGCGGCGAGTCGTTCTCCATCAACCAGACCCTCATGATCAACGGCCACGACATCTACGTCGGCGCCTACGGCACCGGCGCCAACCCCACGCTGATCCGCGGCGTTGGCGATGGTGGCGTGACGCTCTTCGTTGGCAGCACCTCGTCCAACATCACGATCCAGGGCCTGACGTTCGACTCGATCTGGCCCGCCGTCAACGGCGTCGCCGACGAGATCTCCGCCGACGGCGTCTGGGCCGAAGGCAGCGACCTGGTCGTCCGCGACAACACCTTCCTCAACATCCAGGACGACGTGAACGGCAGCATCAAACCCAACGGCGTCATCATCCTCGATAACACCTCGCCGCTCATGACCGGCCTGCGCGGGTACTTCTGCTGGGTCGACGGCACCGACTGGTCGATCCTCGGCAATACCGTCGCCAACTCGACGCGCCAGCACGACATCCGCGGCAACAGCACGACGATCATGGGCGTGTTGATCACCGGCAACAACCTCAGCAACCCCGTACAGCCGCAAGACACGGGTGAAACGCCCAAAACCACCATCAATTTCCGCGCCGGCAACTACGTCTACGTAAGCGGGAACACCCTCCAGGACGGGACCATGTCCTTTGCCCCCGCCGGCCTGGCCATGGCCACTGCCACCAACAACTGGATCGTCATCGAGGACAACTTCTTCCATGACATGCAGCTCCAGCTCTGGGCCAACCCCCAGCACGTCATGGTGCGCGACAACTACTTCGATGCCAGCGGCTACGCCGACATCAACCTGATCGCCGACGACTCCATGTACCCGGCGCTTCATCTGGGCGATGTCACCATCACCGACAACACCGGCGTGAACATGGGAACCACGGGTCAGTTCCTCTACGTTACCGGCACGCCCAATGCGGGCATCATCACCCTGACCAACAACCTCTACGTCGCGCCCAACCTCCAGCTCGGCATCAACGCGGGTGCCGCGGTCTACGTCGAAACCGCCAATCTGAGCGGCTTCGCTCAGATCAGCGGCAACATCTGGCCCGCCCCCAGCGACCTGTTCCCAAGCGTCCCCGGGGTCGTCAACTACGTTGCCGGCCTCCCCAGCGGTAACCTCACCGTCGATGAGTGGAATTCCCAGAGCGTCGTCGGCAACGACATCTTCGATGATGTCACCGTGCCGGCGGGGAAATACACGGTCACGGTGAACGGCGTCACCGCCGGGGCACCGGGGTTCGCTATCGTGGCTTAGCCGGTGGCGATTAGCGTTCGTCCCACCCGTAAGCCCGGCGGCCGGACCAACGTGGTCCGGCCGCTTCCTTTTTTTCGCCGAAAACGTTCAGTCCTTGCGCTTCCTGGCGGGCGGCTTGGAAGGAAGCAGAGGGTGATGCGCCGGCGCGGTCGATCCCGTCGGGTGAACCACCGGCATCAGGCCCGGCGGCGGATCGCTACTGGAAGTGGGAGTTGTCGCCGCTCGCGCGGTCGGGCTCGCGCTTGCGGCCGTCGCCAGCGGCATCGCGCTTGCGGCCACCGCCAGCGGCGTCGCCTGGTTTCCCAGGCTCGTGTTTAACGTGAAGAGGATCGCCTGAAGATCGGCGCTGTTCACTTGCCCGTCGTAGTTGAAGTCGCCCTGGTCCCAGGCGCCGGGCCTGTTCAGCCCGAACAGCAGGATCTGGAGGTCGGCGCTGTTGACCTGGTGATCTAGATTGGCGTCGCCGTAGAGGGTGCAGGTCAGCTCGACGGTGTTGGGTACTGGGTCGATGCCCTGGCCATCGGCAAAGTCGGCGTAGCCGATCGCGGTGTTGTGGCCCGGGTTGGACTGAGCGGCCAGCGAGGTGATCACGCCGGCGGTCGCGGTGGGCGTGCCGTTCCAGGCGCCGTTGTTGTACGCATTTCTCAGGTAGCTTTGAATGGCCGCGATGGGATCGGAACTGGTATAGCTGATGAACAGAGTGCTTCTGTTGATGTCGAGCGTCGTACCGGCAAGGGGATTGGTTCCCTGCAAGCCGTTGAGGACGAAGGTGCCGTTCAGGTGGACCGTGGCGGGGACCGGATTGCCGTTGGAGTAATCGAGGGTGATGGTGTCGTTGCCGCCGTTGGCGTTGATGCTCAGGCCATTGGGGTCGTTGATCGGCAAGACGTAAGTGGGACCGCCGTTCAGCGTCCAGTCGATCTGCTGGTGGTCGGGGTCCTGGCGGAGCGTGATCTGGTCTATGCCGCCGGTGCCGTTGATGTTGTCGCCGAAGGAGCCGCTGAGGAAACTCCAGTTGAGGATGTCCTGTTCGCCGGCGCCGGGGTTGCCGGAGGCGCCGACGAATCCCGCGTACGCGGCGGGCATGCCCAGGGTCGCGACGATGTCGATCGACCAGGTGCTGGTGAATAGCGTATTGAAACCGCGGGCGTTCATCGTCAGGTCGCGGACGGTTTCAGTGAAAAGGTGGGTGTTGTTGTCGTAGGTGAGGGTGACGTTGTAGATGTCGCCGGCCCGCTGGTCCAGCGCGCTGGCGCTGCTGAGGACAATCCCTGTGGGGACGCCGTTCATCCGCGTCATGTCGATCCAGGTGGGCGCAGCGCCGTCGATCGAGAGCCCGGTCGAATTGCCGCCGGTAGTAGCAACGTTGGGGTTGAAGAAGATGCCGACGCTGGGGCCGATGCTGGCGGAGAAATTGCCGGTCGGAAGCGCATTTTGCGCCTGATCCTGGAGCACAAATCCGAAGCCCTGCGAGTTCAGATCGCCGGTGAGCTGGAAGTCGAAGCTGGTGAGGAAGCCGGCGATGTTCTCGCCGAGGTTGAAGGCGGAGCCGGTCTGCTCTATCGCATTGCTCGTCAACTGGAATGCGTGAGCCGGGGTGAAGAAGCGCGCGTCTGGACTGGCTTGTGTTGGCGCAGGTTTGGCGTCAATGGTAGGCAGGGCGCTGATTGCAAGGGTGCTGAGAGTGAATGTGCCCACGAACAGCTCCTGGCCTGAAGCCGTGCCGAGGTAAACCCGCGGAAGGCCGCTGCTGACATCAGAGGGGAGCGCGGGGAACGTCACGGAAATGAAGTGATTCGGCGCCGTCACAACAAAGGTCTGCTCGGGGCTGGGGGTCGTCTCGTAGTTGGGGTTCTCGTTCGCCCAGGTGTATTCGAAGTAGTAGGTACCGGGAGGAACATCGAAAGTGCTGGTCGTCGGCGCTGCGGGAGCCGTGCTCGAGGGCAGGCTTCGGAAGCCGAGCGTCCCGGGAGCGAACTGACCGGCCAGACGCTCAGCCCCGGGCGCTGTTCCGATGTAGACGTTGACGTTACTTGCGCCGGGCGGGGCCGGGGGGATTGCGACAAAGAAGTCGACGGGGTCCGGAGTGCTATTGACAATGCTCGACTCCGGACTCGCGGCAGTCTCGCCGCCGGTCATGCCCGCCCAGGTGTATGTGACAAAATATGTGCTGTCAGGTGGCAAACTCGACCCTGTGTCAAGTTCAGTGAAGAGCGGCGTCGCGGCCGTCGCGGGATTAGGGACAGTGGAAGTGAGTGAGATGCCAAGTGGCGCTGTCGGGCTTGCTGGGACAGTGAGATCGCCCACCGTGGCAGTCGTTGCAGGACTGAGCGACGTTGCCGGCGCTGCCGGCGGCGGATTGGGGCGGGTGAGCGATCGGACGAAGATCTGCTGAGTCGCGGTGCTGGCGAGAGCGCCACTTACGTCGTAGGGAACCTGGCCGGTCGTGTTCGCTGTATCGACACCCGGCGCGCCCACCGGGAGGGATTTGATAGTAAGTGTCTG
>DATHPP010000164.1:0-3440 GCA_035483795.1 Tepidisphaeraceae bacterium
GGGGCGTTCGGGGTCAACTCTTGACTCTTGACATAATGTCAAAAGTCAAGAGTTGACCCCATGTGTGTGCCGACCCCATGTGTGTGCCCCCATGTGTGTGCCGATTGGCATCTGGAACGCCTTGGGCGATGTAAAGATGAACAATGCCAATCACATGTCCAAAGCCGCCAAGCAGCAACAGGAAGCCAAACACTTGGAGATAGATGCGTAGCGCCACGGTCCACATTGTATAGCAGTGGCGAATTGAACTCGCGGCCGTGGGCGAGCTGTGCGCCGACCTCCACGGCCGTGGCCTGTGGGACGCGACTGACGCCGAACTCCTCGAAGCGATCTGGCAATTCCGCCGCGACTACGAAACCTCCACGGGCCAAGGACCAGGTTAGATACTGAAAACGTCGTCACACGGTTTTTTACCCGTGCTGGTGTTTGAATCGGAAAAATCTGCCTGGGGTGGGGCAATCTGAACGGAAAGGGGCCTCGCACGGGTTGAAAACCCGTGTCACACGCATCCGTCCAGTCCACTCTCCGATTCGTGCAAAACTTCCGGCATTGGTGGTATGTTGCCCATCGAGGCAACATATGAGAAACGGTGCCCTGATTGGAGCAATCTTCTTTCTGCTGTTGATCGCCGGATCGGCTTATGGGGTGGCGGATCAGTCGCTTAGGACGCGGGCTGAGTCGACGAATTTTGAGGAAACCAGCCGGTACGACGACGTGATGGGGTTCATCGGGCAGTTGCAGGAGCGGAGCCCGCTAGTCCATGTTGAGACGTTCGGGAAGACAAGAGAGGGTCGGGCGCTGGCGCTGATGGTGCTGGCCGATCCGCCCGTGGCGTCGCCGCGGCAGGCGGGGGAATCGGGGCGGCCGGTTGTGTTTATCATGGCCAACATCCACGCCGGGGAAGTGGAAGGGAAAGAAGCGTCGTTGAACCTGGCCCGGCGGCTGCTCACGGGGGATTTGCAGCCGCTTTTGAAGAAGCTCGTCATTCTCATCGCCCCAGACTACAACGCGGATGGCAACGAGCGCATCAGCACCAGCAACCGCGTCGCGCAGAACGGCCCGATCGGCGGCGTCGGCATCCGCGAAAACGCCCAGGGGCTCGACCTCAACCGCGACTACATCAAGGCGGTCGCCCCCGAAACCGAGGCGCTGCTGCACCTGTTCAATCAATGGGACCCCACGCTGGTGGTCGATCTGCACACCACCGACGGCTCCTATCACGGCTACCATCTCACCTACTCGATCCCGCTCAGCCCGAATACCGATGCGAATCTGGCCCGTTATCACCGGGATGTGATGATGCCGGCACTGGCCGAGGCAATGCGGTCGAAGCACAAATTCCGGACGTACTACTACGGCAATTTTGAGGGCAGCCCGGCGCGCGAGGGACAGCCGGACACGCGCTCATGGCATGCCTTCTCGCCCGCGCCGCGCGTCGGGACCAACTACGTGGGCCTGCGCAACCGGCTGGCGATTCTGTCCGAGGCGTACAGCTATCTGGATTTCAAAGGCCGGATCGAGGTGACCGAGGCATTTGTGGAGGAGATTTTCAATTACGCCGCGGGACATGGCCAGGAAATCCTCCGGCTCACCGCGCAGGCCGATCGCGCCGCCGCCGCCCGCGCGGGTTTCGACCTGGGCGTCGATTGCCAGCCCGTGGCGTTGCCGGACAAGGTGGAGATACTGGTGGGTGAGGTGACGAAGATCAAAAACCCGCGATCGGGGCGGATGATGACCGCCGTCGTGCCCGACAAAGTCACGCCGGTGGCGATGCTCGACTATGGCAGCTTCGCCCCGACGCGGAAGATCGCGAGCGGCCGGGCTTATCTGATTGCCGATACGCCGAACACAAAGATCGTCATCGAGAAACTGAAGACCCACGGCGTCGTCGTCGAACAGCTCCCGGCGGCGCTCAAGGCCGAGGCGCAGGTCCTGGTGATCGGGAAAATCATCCACACCGGCCGCGCCTTCCTCGGCGGCCGCGAGGTCAAAGTCAGCGGCAGCTACCAGACCCGGATGATCGAATACCCTGCCGGGACGACGATCGTTCGTGTGTCGCAGCCGCTGGGAACGCTCGCCGCGTATCTGCTCGATCCCGAAAGCGACGACGGGCTGACGACCTGGGGATTCTTCGACAGCGATCTTGCCGTCGGCAAGCCGCACCCCGTCAGCAAACTGGCGCAGCCGAGGAGTCTCCAGGCACAGCCGGTGCGGTGATTCCCGTGCCGCGAAAAGGCGGTCCACGCCCGTGAAAACCGGTCGATCTGGGCGTTGGCTGGACCGCCGGGGGCCCGGATGGGGTCAACGCTTGACTCTTGACAACATGGTCATCCACGTTGTCAAGAGTCAAGCGTTGACCCCATCGGCCCCGACCCCATCGGCCCCGGGCCCCATCGGCCCCGGGCCCCATCGGCCCCGGGTTTGTAACCCGTGGACAGATGGAGCCGTTCAGCCCGAGCCGGCCTTGGTGTGGGAAAACCAAGCTGCCTTGCCAGGACTTTTCCCGTTCGGCAGCATGAATTGTTCGCGCGATGAAACCTGGCTTTTCCACACCAAGACCGTCGCCGGCTGAACGACTACGCCGACGCACGGGTTGCAAACCCGTGCCACGAAAAGGCGGTCCACGCCGTGGAAACCGGTCAATCTGAGCGATTGGCTGGGCCGCCGGACGTAATGAGATAATGCGAGGCAATCGATCCTGGAATCACCGGCGCACCTTTTCAGCCTCCTGGCGCCGCAAGCTGGCTGAGCATAAGCACCAATCGCTGTCATTGCCTATCGACGAGGGCGTCGCGCCACCACTCCCATGACCGCCAGCACCAGCGAGCCAAGTGCGGTGGATTCCGGCTCCGGCACGGCTTGAGCAATGGCGCCGGAATTTTGACTTGGATCGCTCACCTGCCAAGGCAGGCTTGAGCCATTTTCGACGCTGATGTTGGTGAAGACGTCGAAAAATGAACTCATCATCGTGGCAGCGGGCATTGGGAAGTCCAATTCAATCCCCTCGCCAGCAGAATCGCCGAGAATTCCGTTGCCATTGAGGTCTTTGAAGACCACGGTTGGGTTGGCCAGGGTGATCGGCGACCCGGTACTCGGCGTCAGGGCCATTTGCCAGGCGCTCGGGTTGATCAACGACAGGGCCTCGGTGAGGTTGACCGGGTGACCGCCGGTGCTGATCTGGTTGATGGAAGAGCTCAAATCAATAAAGACCGAAAAGCTCGGGTTGGCCCCGGAAAGGACAGATGGAGATACGGCAAAAGTGCCGGGGATAGGCACGCCGTCCGAGTTGCCCGGCTTGTCATCCTGGAAGCACTGCAAGGGAGTGTTGGAGGGCGTGACCGGCGTGAGGAGACTCGGCGGGATGGTGAGAAAGATGGAGGGCAGTCCGTTACGCACGCCGCCGTGGTCGCCCACATACATGATGAACTGCTCATTGGCGG
>DATHPP010000165.1:0-7938 GCA_035483795.1 Tepidisphaeraceae bacterium
TGAAACGCCTTGCGCTCCCCGGTCTCCAGCACCTCGCGGACGGCCTTGAGGATCGCCTCGTCGCGGACGATTTCCCATAGCGGCTTTCCCTGCGTCTGATCGGTTGGGAATGCAAGCAGTTCCCCCGCCCGCTGATTGACGACCACGATCCGCTGCCGGGTATCGGTCGCGATGACTCCTTCCGACATGCTGGCCAGCATCGCCAGCAGCTCGGCGCGGTCCTTGCGGTTCTGCTCCAGCAGGCGTCCCAGCGAGTTGGCCATGACGTTGAGCGCGCCGGCCAGGTCGCTGATCTCGTCGTCGCCGGCCAGAAGCAGGCGGCGGTTGAGTTGCCCCTCGGCCAGCGCCTGGGCGAAATTCGTCAACTCGAGCACGGGAACCGTGCTGCGCCGGGCGAGATAGAACGACATCACCCCGGCCGCCACGATCGCCACCAGTACCACCATCGCCAATGGCGCGTATACCAGGTGCAGTTGCTGGTTGAGCGTGTCGGCGTGGAGCGAAAGCCGCACGAAGTGAACTTTTCCGTCCGCCGTTGTCAGCTTGTGGGCCCAGAACAACTGCGACTGGCCAATCGAGCCGCTGGAGCGCTGGTCGAACCCGTCGCCATCGGGGCTGGCGTCGGCCTGGACGATTTCCGGCCGCTGGCGGTGGTTCTCCGTGTGGCCGGGATCCGCCTCGTCGTCACCCATCACGCGGCCGTCGTTCTCCACGATGGTGACGCGATGGTTGAGCCGGGCGCCCAATTGGCGGCTGGCGGCCTCGATTCCCGCCGTGTCGCCACGCTGCAACTGCTCCCGAAGCAGATCCGAAATCAGCAGCGCATCCTGCCGCATCGCCTGCTTCGTGCGGTCCACGTAGTTCTGCCGCACGCGCAGCGCGACGAACGCCCCCACCGCCGCCGTGGCAGTACAGATCAACAGCAGGTACGGAAGGAAGATGCGACGAAAAAACCGGCTGGAGAACAACGGTCACCGGCCCGTTCAGTTTGGCGTCCCAGCTTGATCGTCAGGACGGTACCGGCTCGGACGCATGCCGGAACTTATACCCGAAGCCCCGCACAGTTTCGACAGTCTCGGCGCCCGGTCCGAGCTTGCGGCGGATGGCGGTAATGTGAACGTCGACCGTCCGGTCAAAGACGGCGGTTTCGTTGCCCAGCGCCGCGTCGATGATCTCGTCGCGGGAGAACACCCGCCCCGGCCGCGTGGCCAGGAACTCCAGAATGCGAAATTCCGTGGCCGTCAGCGACACACGTTGCCCGCGATAAGTCACCTCGTGACCGCTCAGGTCGATGGCCAGGTCCCCGTGTCGGATCACCTGTCGCTCGTCGGCCTGCGGGCTGGTGCGGCGGAGCACCGCCTTGATCCGCGCCACCACCTCGCGCGGGCTGAACGGCTTGGTGATGTAGTCGTCGGCGCCCAGTTCCAGGCCGACGATCCGGTCGGCCTCGGTCGCCTTCGCCGTCAGCATGATGACGGGAATGCGGCCCGCCCGCGGATCGTTGCGCAGCTGCTGGCAGACCGCCAGCCCATCGAGCCCCGGCATCATCAGGTCCAGCACGACCAGGTCCGGCCGGTGCTTCTTCACCACCTCAAGCCCGGACTGTCCGTCGGTGGCGGCAATAACGTCAAAGCCTTCCTTCTCGAGGTTGTAGCGAACCAGCTCGATCAGGTCCTTTTCGTCGTCAATCACCAGAATCGTGCCCTTTTTCATGCGTCTTTCCCGATGCCGGTTGAATCCCCCACGATGCGATCGCTCAAGCTCTCGCTGTCCAGCGCCGACGCCGCGGCCGAGCCGTTGTCCGAAGAGGGAGCCGCGTGGCGTTGCTGGTGCTGGTGGCGGATGTCCCTGCCTTTGATCCAATAGATGACTTCTTCGGCAATATTGGTCGCGTGATCTCCGACGCGCTCCAGGTTCCGGGCGATCAGGATCAGCGACAGGCACTGCGGGATCATCCGCGCATCGGCCATCATGTGGGTGAGCAGAATGCGGAACACCTGATCGCGGAACGCGTCGACACGCTCTTCCTCCTCCAGCACCCCGTCGGCCATCGTGGCGTCGCGATTGACCATGGCCGTGACGCTCTCCCGCACCATCTTTTCCACGACCTGGCACATGATCGTCAGGTCGACCAGGGGCTTGAGCGGCGGCCCGTCCAAAACGTGGTGCGTGTTCTGACAGACGTTGACCGCCAGGTCCCCGATCCGCTCCAGCTCCCCGCCGATCCGCGACGCCATGAACAAAAAACGGGCGTCCTGCGCCACCGGCTGCTGAAGCGCCGTCAACCGCACCGCCTTGTCGTCCACCTCGACCTGGAGGAAATTGATCTCCTGCTCGTGCACGAAAACCTCGGCGGCCAGCGATTCATCCTGCTCCATCAGGCTGCGAACCGCCGTGCGGATCATCCCCTCGGCCAATGACCCCATCAGCACCAGCCGCTGGAACAGCTCGTCGAGTTGCTCGTGAAAGTGCCTCATCCAAACCGTCCGGTGATGTAGTCCTCGGTCTGCTTGAGCCGGGGATTCTGGAAGATGTTGCCCGTCGGCCCGTACTCGATAAGCCGGCCCAGGTACATGAACGCCGTGTAGTCGCTCACCCGCGCCGCCTGCTGCATGTTATGCGTGACGATGACCACCGTGTACTTCCCGCGCAGCTCGTGGATCAGGTCTTCGACTTTGGCCGTGGCGATCGGGTCGAGGGCCGAGCAGGGCTCATCCATGAGCAGGACCTCGGGCTCGGCGGCGATGGCGCGGGCGATGCACAGCCGTTGCTGCTGCCCGCCCGACAGGCCCAGCGCGCTGGTATGCAGCCGGTCCTTCACCTCGTCCCACAGCGCCGCGCCCACGAGCGATCGCTCGCAGACTTCGTGAAGTCTGGCCCGGCTGCGCTCGCCGGCAATCCGCCGCGAGTAGACCACGTTATCGAAGATCGACATCGGAAACGGATTGGACTTCTGGAACACCATCCCCAGCCGCTTCCGCAGGCCGATGATGTCGATGCTCCCGTTGTAGACGTCCTCCTTGTGGAACAGGATCTGCCCTTCGGTCCGCACGTTGTCGATCAGGTCGTTCATGCGGTTGATGCTTCGCAGGAGCGTGGATTTACCGCACCCGCTGGGGCCGATCAGCGCCGTCACCTTCTGCGCCGCCATCGGCATGCTGATCTCGTGCAGCGCCTTGTTCTTGCCGTAGAAGAGGGAGAACCCCTCGACCTCGAGAATGTGGGGTTCGCGGTAGATTTCCTGGTGGATTTCCGGCTGCGACCCGGGGCGGGAGTGCTGGGCGGCCGGAGCACTCGCGGGCCGCGCGGGCGGCTTGCCCACGGGCACACCAGCGGGTTTTTCGGATTCTGCCGGCATGGGTGCGGGTATCTCCTTCATCAGCGGCGGGCGCTGATGTTTAGCGGACGATTCCACTTCAACTCCTGTCGTCATGGAGCACCTCATGACCGCCGGGACTGTACCGACCGGGCAAAAAAGCGAATCCCAAGGTTCAGCACGAAAATCAACGCGATCAGCACCAGTATCCCGGCCCAGGCCAGCTTCTGCTGCGGCGGTTCCGGCGATTTGGCCAACTCGAAAACCTGCTGGGTCAGCGACGGGAACGGCTGGCTTGGGTCGGCCGTGAGCAATCGGCTGCCCAGTGCCGTGAACAACAGCGGCGCCGTCTCCCCGGCGACACGAGCGATGGCCAGCATGATGCCGGTGATGACGCTCCCGGTCGCGGCCGGAAGGACAACCTGCATGATCGTACGCGCCTTGGTCGCTCCCAGCGCGATCGACGCCTCGCGGTAGCTGTTGGGCACCAGCCGCAGCATCTCTTCGGTGGTGCGGGCTACGATCGGCACCATGATGAAGGCCAGCGCCATGGCCCCTGCATAACCATTGTAGTTTCCAATCGGGCGGACCAGCAGCTCATACCCCAGAATTCCCACCACGATGCTCGGCACGCCGCTGAGAACGTCGCAGATGAACCGGGTCGGAGCGGCGATGAGCGAATTGGCGCTGTATTCGGAAAGGTAGATTCCCGTCAGCATGCCGACCGGAACCCCGACGGCGCTGGCCAGCGCGATCAGGATCACCGTCCCAAGCAGCCCATTTGCCATGCCGCCGGGATAGCCGTCCATGCCACGCGCGATCGGAAGCTTGGTGAAAAAGTCGATGCTCAGCGACGAAGCGCCGATCGAAAGCAGATAACCCGTCACCAGCGCAAGGACCGCCAGGATGGCCATCGTAAACGCGACACACAGCCCAAACATCAGATGGCTGTAGGTGCGGCTGGCGCGATTGTAGATGGCGTGTTCCATTCTTTAGCGCCAATGGGATTCCCGTGGCACGGGCTTCCAGCCCGTGCGAGCGGCGCGAGATTGCGAAAAACGTCGCGACGCCGAAACCTCGAAGTCGAAGACCTCCAGCACGGGCTGTCTTCGACCCTGAGGCTCAGACCCGAAGGGGAGGCCCGTGCCGCAAGCAGATCGTTTCCAGACGCATTCCATTCGCACAGCTACTCCTAATGCGCGGCGGCGCTGCGACTTCCTTTACCGACGACCAGGTATCTGGCGATGATATTAAACGCCAGCGACATCACCAGCAGGATCAATGCGACCTCGGAAAGCGCCGCGCGATGCAGATCGGTGCTGGCCTCGGCAAACTCGTTGGCCAGCAGGCTCGACATCGTTTGCGCCGGGGCGAAAAGTGAGGCGCGAATCTGGTTGTTGTTCCCGATAATCATGGTGACGGCCATGGTCTCGCCCGCCGCACGGGCCAGGCCGAGCATCACCGCCCCGAACAATCCTGCCCGGCTGTAGCGGAGCATTTCTTTTGAGCTTTGCCACCACGTCGCCCCCAGCGCCGTCGTTCCTTCGATCTGCGCCCGCGGCACGCTCTTGAGCACGTCGCGGGCGATGGCGGTCACGATGGGAATGATCATGATCGCCAGCACCAGCCCGCCGCAGAACATGTCACGGCCAGTCAGCGAGATGTCACGAACCAGCACCGACCCGTTTGCCAGGACCATCTTGTCCTGAAAGAGCCAGTGCAACGCCGCGGGTTTTCCCATCGCGATGTAGGCGGAGCCGAGCCAGTGTTCGACGTACTTCTGGAGGAACGGCGCGAGCACGAAAAGCCCCCACATGCCGTAGGCGATCGAGGGAATCGCCGCCAGGAACTCGATCAGAAACGAGACCGGTTCGGCAAAATGAATGCGCGCCCGGCCGATCGGCACCTTCAGCCGTGGCGCGATCCGCACCAAAAACAGCGCCGCCCCCAGGCTGAGCGGCACCGCAAACACCAGCGCCAGAACCGAGCTGACCGCCGTCCCAAATATGACCGGTAGGGCGCCGAACGCCGGCGGGATCGTTTCGGTAGCGGTATTCCCGTCCTCGTCGATGACGACGTTCCCCGCCTTGTCGTGCTTGGGAACTTCCAGCGGATTGGGCCGCCAGTCGCTGCTTGCCAGAAACGCAGCGCCAAAGGTGCGAATGGACGGCAGCGACGCGTGTGCCAGCACCGCGATCAACGCCGCCAGCATCAGCATCACCAGCAGCGCCGACCCGCGGGCGAGGTTGCTGAGAATGAAGTCCCCCCCGACCTTCATTCCCGGCGTCATCAGCGACGATCGCCCCCGCCCACCGGGCCGCCCCTCACCAGGCCGTACTGTCGCCACTTCCATCGTGGGGCCGATAAAGGGTTGCGACATCGCCGACCTCAATGAGTTGCCGCCCGGCCGCCATCAGTTGCCCAGTGCAACGCCCGCGACCGGCAGCGACTGGCCCTTGTAGTTGAGCATCTTCAGGGCGTCTTCGACTTTCTTCTGCACACCCGGACTCAGCGGGGCGTAATCCAGGTCCGCAGCCAGCTTCTCCCCATCATGCGTCGCCCACCAGAGGAACTGCGCCAGCGCCAGCGCCTGCTCGCGGGTCTTCACGTTGTCCAGGTCCGTGTAGACGATCAGGTACGTGAACGACGAGATCGGATACGCATCGGGCCCGGACTGATTCCAGATGTTGGCGGTGACCAGGCTCCCGTGCATCTTGGCGACCGCACCTTCGCCGGCCACCGACACCGTCTGAGGCGAAGCTTTCACGAACTTGCCCGAGAGGTTCTGCACCGGGCCGTAAGGGATGTTGTTCTTGTCGGCGTAGTTCTGCTCGAGATATCCCAGCGCTCCATTGGTCTGCTGAATGACCTGCGCGACACCGGCGTTACCCTTGCCGCCCTGCCCGATTGGCCACTTCACCTGCTTGCCGGTCCCGATCGTGTTCCGAAACTCGGGGCTCTGCGTCGCCAGATAGTTGGTGAAGACAAAATTGGTCCCACTCCCATCAGTTCGCCAGGCGGGGGTGATCGCCAGGTCCGGCAGCGACACGCCGGGATTCAACTGCAAGAGCTTCGGGTCGTTCCATTTGCTGATGGTGCCCATGTAGATTTCAGCGAGGACCGGCCCGCTGAATTTCAGCTCGGCGTTCACGCCCGGCACGTTGTACGCCGGCACCACACCGCCCGAGCAGGAGGGGATCTCGACGACCTTCTCCGCCCCACCGAGCGCCGCGATCTCGGCTTTGGCCAGCGGCGCATCCGAGCCGGCAAAGTCCACTGTCTTTTCCGTAATCCCCTTGATCCCCCCACCCGACCCGATTCCCTGGTAGTCGATCTTGATGTCCGGATGGGCCTTCTGAAATTCTCCAACCCAGCGTTCATAAAGGGGTTGCGGAAATGTCGCTCCGGCCCCTTGAAGACGCACGTCGGCGACCGCAAACGAGGCTCCCAGCGCCATCACCGCCGCGGCCGCTTTCAATAGACCCTTCATATTCATCTCCGGTTCGTTCCCTTTCCCCTCATATGCAAATCGCTTGAGGGGACGGTAGAGGTCGTATATTAAGAATCGGTGAAGATCAGGTTGCGGCAGGTCTAAGAGCGCCGGGGCTGTTCGGGCCGCACGACGGGAGCTTCGTGCTAATATCTGGCCGGCCCGATTTCCGGTTCGTAATCGCCAGGCGCTAGCGCCAGGAAACAACTATATGGGAGTGTTCGTTGCCCTGTACCGGGGCATCAATGTGGTAGGAAGGAATTCTGTGAAGATGGAGTCGCTCCGCGCGATGCACGAGCGGATGGGCCACCGGCGGGTCGCAAGCTACATCCAAAGCGGAAACGTAATCTTTGTCGCGAAGGCGTCGGCCGCAACCATCGCCCGGCAGTTGACGGCCCGATTCGCCAAGCAGTTTGGATTCGCCGCCAAGGTGCTGGTGGTGGAGGCCAGGCAGTTGGCCGCGATCGTGGCGGGCAATCCTTACGCAAGCTTCGCCGCCGAGCGCCCCAATGCGGTCCACCTCGGCATTTGCCAGGGCGCCCCCGAGGCCGCCGGATTGACGGCCCTGTTCACCAGGGCTCGAACAACCGAAGCGTTCGAGCTCGGCCAGGGAGTCCTTTATCTGCACGCCCCCGATGGCTTCGGCCAATCGAAATTCGCCTCAGGCATGGAGCGCGCCTGCGGCGTCACCATGACCGTCCGCAATTGGCGCACGATCCAAACATTGTCGAAGATGGCCGAGGAGCTAGACAAGGTCGGCGCGGCCGAAGGCACGGGCGGAGGCGGGAAAGTCCGGGAGCAAGATTAGGATCAGGATTATGATTAGGAAGAGGATTAGGAGCAGGATTAAGAGTAAGACGCGCCGAACGTCGGCAGCTGATCCTGCTCTTAATCTTACTCTTTCTCATAATCCTCTTCCTAATCCTAATCTTGATCTTAATCCTACTCGTCTGTCGCCAGCCTCTGTCCGGCAAGAGCATTGTCTATCGGTCAGGGCGATCGCATCTTCCCTCGTGAATTTTTGATGTTCGGTGTTTGGGCGGGCGCGCGACTTTCATTTCTTTGTTAGTGTCCGTCGAGTTGTTCGCGAGGCCTCGCGGTTGTTGCACAATTCGTTCGCACGCGAGGAGCT
>DATHPP010000166.1:0-2552 GCA_035483795.1 Tepidisphaeraceae bacterium
GCCGTCCCCACCGGCGTGAAGATCTTCAACTGGCTGTTCACGCTCTATGGAGGCCGGATCCGCTTTACCGTCCCCATCTACTGGACCCTGGGATTCATGGTCACGTTTGTTCTCGGCGGCTTGACCGGCGTTCTGTTGGCAGTGCCGCCGGTCGATTTCGTGCTGCACAACAGCACCTTTCTCGTCGCCCATTTCCATAACGTCATTATCGGCGGCGTCGTGTTCGGTGCGATGGCGGGCTTCAATTATTGGTTCCCCAAGGCATTCGGCTTCACCCTCGACGACAGATGGGGCAAGGCGAGCTTCTGGTGCTGGCTGATCGGCTTTTATCTTGCGTTCATGCCGCTCTATCTGCTGGGACTGATGGGCATGACCCGGCGCCTGGAGCATATACCCGACCCGAGCTGGCAGCCGTTGCTGCTGGTCGCGGAGGCCGGGGCCATCGTCATCTTCCTGGCTATTCTCTGCCAGATCGCGCAGCTTTATGTCAGCATCCGCACGCGCGAGCAGCGCCGCGACCTGACCGGTGACCCGTGGAACGGCCGCACCCTGGAATGGTCGACCTCGTCGCCGCCTCCGGCCTACAACTTCGCGGTGCTGCCCCGAGTCGAGACGATCGACGCCTTCTGGGAAATGAAGCGGAGGGGACTGACCCCAGGACTGACGCCAGTCGAACCGGCCTATCAAGCCATCGAAATGCCGCGCAACAGCCCGATCGGCTTTCTCACCGCCTTTTTTGCGGTGATCGTCGGCTTTTCGGCGATCTGGCATATCTGGTGGCTGGTGATCCTCGGTTTCCTCGCCGCCGCAGTCGGGGTCCTGGCATTCGGCTGGAGCGAGAATCGGGAGCGCGAAATCTCGGGTACCGAACTTGCCCAAATGGAACGGGCCCGGCTGGGCCTGGGGCGGCCCGCATGACGATCGCAACTCTCGACAGAGTTCCAACCGAACTCGCGCGCGGGCGCGGCGGCGGCGGGCCGGCTCCGAAGCGCACCGTTGTCGCCTACGGCTTCTGGATGTTCATCCTCAGCGACTTCGTCATGTTCTCGGCGCTGTTCGCGGCCTATGCGGTGTTGGCGGGCAACACCGCCGGCGGCCCGACCGGGTCCGAGCTGTTCAATCTCCGCAACGTCTTTATCGAGACGATGTGCCTGTTGTTCTCGAGCTATGCCTGCGGGCTCGGCGCGTTGTCCGCCGAACGGCGGCGGCAGGGCCTGTTCCTGGTCTTTGCCGCGATCACCTTTGTCCTTGGCGCGGCCTTTCTTGTTATTGAGGCAAGGGAATTTGCCCGCATGGTGGCCGAAGGCGCCGGACCCCAGCGCAGCGCCTTTCTCTCCAGCTTTTTCGCTCTGGTCGGCACGCATGGCGTCCACGTCACCGGCGGCCTTATCTATCTCGCCTATATGGTGGCGCAGGTCGTCGTCAAGGGTTTGCGCGGCACCGTGCTGCGGCGCCTGCTGTGTTGGAGTCTGTTCTGGCACGCGCTGGACATCGTCTGGGTCGGGGTGTTCACGTTGGTCTATCTGATGGGAGATTTCCGGTGATGGACGGTGACGAACGCGTTTTCGACGACCGCACACCCGGTGTCGAGGAATACGAGCCTTCCGCCAGCTATCTGTCATACACGGCGGGGCTCGGGCTCGCGATCCTGCTGACGATTGCTTCGTTTGTCGTCTCGCAAACCCATTTGCTGTGGCCACCGGGTATACCGGTTGGGCTGATGGTGCTCGCCTTTGCCCAGATCGGCGTCCACCTCGTGTTCTTTTTGCATCTGGGCAGCGGGCCCGACCACACGAACAATATTGTCGCGCTCGCCTTCGGCGTGCTGATCGTCTTTCTCGTCATCACCGGATCAATTTGGATCATCGCCAACCTCCACGCCAATATGATGCCGATGTCCGTGCCCGCGCCGCACTGACCCGGTTCGGCGCGAAATCCCGGCCGCGCAGCACCGCGACGTCGATGGCCGAGGATGCCGGTTGGCATGGCCGAGATTGTTCCATTTGAAAAACCCGTGGTTCGGGGGTTTTTGCATCGGCCGCGCCAGGCGGGGCGGCGAGGCTTGGTGCTGACCCATGGGGCGGGCGGCAATTGCAAGGCGCCGTTGCTGGCGGCGGCGGCGGATGCCTTTGCCGATGCCGGGCTCTGGGTGTTGCGGTGCGATCTGCCGTTTCGCCAGCGGCGGCCGACGGGGCCGCCCTCGCCTGCGGCGGCCGCCGCGGATCGGGCGGGGTTGAAGAGCGCGGTCGAGGCGATGCGCGAGCTGCTGACGGGGGCGGTTTTTCTCGGCGGGCAGTCGTATGGCGGGCGGCAGGCGACGATGCTCGCCGCAGAGATGCCGGACATCGCCGAAGCGCTGCTGCTCTTCTCTTATCCGCTGCATCCGCCGGGCAAACCGGCCCAACCGCGAACCGCCCACTTCCCTGCTCTGCACACGCCCGCGCTTTTCGTTCACGGCACAAAAGACCCTTTCGGCACCATTGAAGAGTTGACCGAAGCCTTGAAAATGATCCCGGCGAGAACGGAGCTGATGGGCGTCCCCGGAGCGGGCC
>DATHPP010000167.1:0-3945 GCA_035483795.1 Tepidisphaeraceae bacterium
TGCTGATGCCGCTGTTCGGCTGCATCATTCTCGGATTGGCGGGAGAGAATCCACTGGCGTACACGATCGGCTGCAAGCCGCTGGTGTTCGTCGGCGAGGCGAGCTACTGCCTGTACCTGCTTCACTTCAACATGTGGAACCTGATTCACGACTCGCATGTGCTGGATCGCGTCGGCCTGAACCGTTACGACCCGTGGATCAGCTACGCACTGCTGATCCTGATGGCGCTCTTCGCGCTCTACTTTGTTGAGAAGCCTGCGCAGCGGGTCCTGCGCAAGTGGATGAACGCGGCTGGGTAGACAGATCTTGTGCACAGGCGGCGAATCCACAGATTGCAGCAGCAAAAAGCCCAGCCAATCGGCTGGGCTTTTTACTTGAGGCTTGTCAATTCTTACGGCACGACGTTTTCTATCGAATGGTTGCCGTGAGGAACGATGGCGATTGCCGTCGGCTTCGCGTCCGATGGATAAGGAGTGGCCTGCGTTGGCGCCAGACTGCCGGAGTTCGGATCGAGGCGGAAGCCGGATACGGAGTTGCCGAGGAAGTTTGCAGTGTAGACGTAGCGGCCCAAGGCAGGATCGACGGCAATCGCCATCGGCTGCGTATCGGTCGAGTTGGTCGCGCTGCCCGTAGGATTGACGGCAGCCGACGGCGTGCCGGTGGCAAGATCGATGAGAAATGCCGAGACCGAGGAGTCCAGCGAGTTGGCGACATAAATATACTTGCCGCGCGGATCGATGGTCACCGCCTGGGGTTCGTTGCCGGTCTTGAACGGGCCGTTGATGAGGAAGTTCAGCGTGCTGCCTTCGTTGATGCCATAGCCGATCAGCTGGTTCGAAGCGAAGTCGGTGACATAAACAAAGCGGTCCGTCGGGTCTGAGACCACCGCGGTTGGCTTGACGCCTGCTTGATAGGGGCTGCCGGAAGCCGGAGTGAGGGTTCCGCCTGCGCCGGTGGAAAAGCCGAAGACCCAGCCGGGATGAGCGGTGCTGGTGGTCGTTCCGCCGGGGTTATAAGCCGACAGGTCGTATGCTGTTGCGAACACCGCGGCGCCTTGCACGTTGCTGTTGCTAACCAGTACGTTCACGCCTGTGGGAACCACTGCGTCCGACGTGAATCCGGGAATCTGCAGAGCCACCTGCGTCGTCGGCGAGCCGATGGCTCCGGAGGACAGGGGGAATACGCTGAGAGTGGCGGTGGTGCTGCCGGAAACGACGTAGAGATTCGCACCCGCGGAGTCTACGGCAAGCGAGACCGGAGGCGCCGCCAGCGTGACCGCGTCTTTCTGGGTGAGTACGCCATTCATGGCGATGGCGAAGTGGACCACCGAGTTGCTGCCCGCGTTGGCTACATACAAATCGGAGTAGGTCGAGGTAACAGTCATGGCGACTGGATCGACGCCGCCGGAAGAGACCGTCGGCGCGCCTTTGCGAATGGCGCCGGATTGGGAATCCGAAGCGAAGGTATCGATTTGGCCATTGGGGCTGGTGGCGGTTGCGGCGGAACTAGCCACAAAGACGTAATCGATGGTGACGAGTTGGCAGGCGCTCAACAGAGCGGCCACGGCCAAGCCCACGGAAGAGACCAGAAAGAGCTGGCTCGTTTTGCTGAACTTCATGCGCTTCCTTCGTTGTGGGCCATCTTTGACGCCAGCCCTGGAATCTTGTTGTCGATGTTCTGTATGCATTGTAAAAGCCGCATACGGATTGTTCTTAAGAGTGTCTGACATCGAAATTAGTGTTCGTTTTGCACGGCTCCGTGCGGAATTGCCGCCACCGCAGTCGGATTGGCGTTGGCGCCGTACGGGGAGCCCTGTGAGTTGAGCAGGGCGCCAGTACTGCCGTTGATCTGGAATCCGGTGACCGAGCTGCCAAGGAAATTCGCGGTGTAGAGATACTGGTTCAGAGACGGGTCGATGCCGATGGCAGACGGCTGCGTCCCGGTTGCATAGGTCCCAAGGGACGCCAGGGCGCCGCCCGAGGACGAATACGCAGTCAAATTCGAATCCAAAGCGTTGGCGACGAAAACATAGTTTCCGCTCGCATCCACGACGATTGCGTCGGGCCCGTTCCCGGATGGGAAGGGGCTGCCGCCGATCGGCGTGAGGATTCCGGCATTGGAGGAGAATGCGAAGACGCCGTTGCTTGTGGAATCGGTTACGTAGACCACGCTCCCGCCGGAGTTGGCTGCGATCGCGCTGGGACGCTTGCCGGCCGCAAACGGCGCGCCGCCGTTCAGCGGAGTGAGCGTACCGTCGGCGTTGACCGCAAAGCTGAACACGTACCCAGCGGATGACGTGGAGTCAACGGCCGACACGTAGACGTATGCGCCGGAGGCTGCCGCGGTAATCCCGGTGGGAGTCAGGATGTCGCCGGTGCTCGAGGGCAGCGAGAGGGGCCAGTAGTTGGCGTTGATGCTCGCATTTGTCAGTGCGTCCCCTAAGACATTCCCGGCTTTAATTGGGAATACGCCGATAGCGCCGGAGCATGGCGAGGCAGGCGAGCAGCTGGGAAGTTGCTGATATGTACTGGCCTCGAACAGAAGGTTGCCGCCGACGGAAACCGCAAGGGGAAAGATGCCAGGCGTGTTGGTCGTGTTCTGCGGATAGACCTTGCCGTCGTTGCCGATGGCGAATTGAACAATGGTGTTGTCGTCTTCGTTGACCACGTACAGGCTGGTGTTATCCGGGGAGGTTGCCTCCGCGACCGGATTGCGCCCACCCGAAGGGAAGGGCGAGGTTGGAATGTGCTTCATCCGGCCAGATTCGGAGTTGACCTCGAAGACGTCGATGAGGCCGTAGTTATTGGCCCCCGACGCCTTTGCGCTGGTTACAAAGACAAAGTCAACCGTGAGGGTGCCGCAGGCCGTAAGAAGTCCGGCCGCCAGCAGGCTCATCGCAGAGGCCAGCGCCAGCTGGCTCGACCTTTTCAACGTCATTCGCATCTTTCGTCGGCGGAGCGCAACGTGCGCCCCGCACTCATGGTTTCAAATATCGAATCGTTCCCGCCACTTTGACGGCTTGTGCGATTCAGGTTGCCAGGATCCGGGGGAACCTGGGGCGAGTGACTCCGCCCCAGCGCGGATTCCGTTCGATTAGCTCGTGCGTCCAGTGGCGATACACCACGCCGCCGGGCCGCTCAATGGGTAGCTCTTGTTCGCCGAACCCGGCAGATTGTTCAACACTCCAGCGTTTTGATCGATCACGCGGCCTGTCACCGTGGAGTCGTTGAAGTTAGCCGTGTAGATGAACTGGCTCGAAGGATCCTCAAGCAGGCATTGCGGTCCGGAGCCGCTTCCGAAAGGACTGCCGGAGACCTGGCCGTCATCCAGAGATTTGTTCTGCGGATCGACGACATATCCAGCGATTCCGCTTTCGGTGTTGCCCGAGGACGTGTTGTTGTTCCCCTGATAGGCGACGTAGATCCATTTGCCGCTTTTGCTTTCCGGGATGAGGTAAATGGGGTTGGTCACCGTTGGGGGCCCGGGCACAGAACCGGAAACCGCCGGTTGCAGAGCGCCATTGGCGCCAACCGTGGACTGGAAGATCCAGCTCGGGGCCGTTTGCACCGTGCCGCCCACTGTGTAGGAGGCCGTTTCGGCATCCAGGACCCAGACCGATCCGCTTGCGCTGATGATCGCCGTAGCCTGCGCGATGTTCAAAGGCTGCGAGCTGTTCTGGTTCACGGTGAGCTGGCCGGAGGCGGAGCTATACGTGTACGGGAAGACCGCATCGCCGGTAGCCGGAGTGCCGCTCAAGGTGATGATGAAGCTCGACGCCAGGACAAAGTCGATCGGGTTCGCCGGAACCGGGAAGTACGGCAGCGGTTGACCGCTGGCCGAGGTGACCTGCGCGTTCACAACCAGCGTAAGCCTGCCCGTGGTGGGGTCGATCTTGAATGCGGTGATGTCGCCGCAGGATGTGACTCCGGCGCCGAGAGCCAGCGC
>DATHPP010000168.1:0-4151 GCA_035483795.1 Tepidisphaeraceae bacterium
CCGGATCTGGTCGTCCCCGACCGCATGGTCGTCATGGGCGTGCCCGGGAAGATCGTCCGGCCCATCAAAGACGACGAGCTACAGTACATCCGCTGGCTCGTCCCCCACTACATCGAGCTGGCCGAGAAATACGCCGACGGAACGTTTCAATCCATCGCCGACGGAACCAGCGAATTCATCCAGGGAACCCCGGGATAGATCTAAAGTGCCGCCGGTGCCCTCACCGGCGGAATCCGACGGCGTCCCGCGGAGCGAAGACCGCCGGTGAGGGCACCGGCGGCACCAGAAGGCCCGCACGAGAGTTTGAGTTGTGACGTTTTTTTACTCAGCAACCAGCACTGAGAACTCAGCACTTTTGGCCGAGCACCCCGCACAGCGCACTCAGCACTCCTTCATCACCCACTGTCGCATTTTCTCAACCAGGTGCGAAGAATTGACCGGCTTGCTGAAAAAGTAGGTGGCGCCGACGTGCGGCAATGCGTTGAGCATCTCCATCGACGTGTCGCCGCTGAGGATGACGATCGGCGTGCCCGGTCCCAGATGCTCGCGCAGCTTCTGGGTAACGACCAGCCCGCTGAGGTCCGGCAGATGAATGTCGACCAGCGCCGCCGAAACGGGGTTCTTCTGAGCATACGCCACGGCGTCCGCCCCGCGATACGAGACGGCGGTGTTGAAGCTGGCGCTGCTCAGGATTTTCGCCAGGGCGTTCGCGGTCGGCTCGTTGTCATCGACGATGAGGATCGTTGGCGCCGCGGAATCGGGTTCGGACGACTCTTCCATGGGAGAAACAACTTTCATGTTCGGGTCGCCGGGGATGAACGCGCGAAGTATAGGAACGCACCGAGCCTTGAGGCAACGAGCGAAATTCCTGAGGCTTGCCACAGGGGAAGACCGCGACCATTTCGATATGACTCGTCACATTAAATTCTGGTGGACGATCATGCGCCGCATCGGCAAAAACGTGGCACGGGTTTTCAACCCGTGCAAGCGGCGCAATCCGAAAAAGAACCGCGGATTTCGTAGTTATTCAATTCGAGCGTCGTCAGCACGTGTCACAATGGGCGCATGTTTAATTCCCCGCGATCCTGGCCAGCTTTTTTGCCAGCACGTCACCTGACGGAATCGGCGCCGAGCACGCATTGGCCGTGCACAGGAACGCGGCGGGCGCAGCCAGCGTCGGATACTGCACGTCGGCGTTGGGCAAGGGGCCCTCGGCCGCGTCCCACCATTCGACGCGCTTGTACTCGATCGGGCAGCGGATGGACTGGGCGAACATTGCCGCCGCCGCGGCGTCGCCCCTGGGCCCGACGATCGTCAGATGCAGCGGCTCCTGGCGCGACTCCTGATCCGCCAGCAGAATCCCGGCGACCCATGGCCCGCGCCCCCGCGCAATGGCTGGCGTCGTCCCAGGGCATAGGTACGAACCGCCTGCGACTGAAACTGCATGATCTTTTCAAAATGCGGATGCCTTGCCGTCCGGCCCAAACACGATCGTCGCCGGCCACCCCCAGTCCTCGTACCGGCTGGAAATGTCCGGCCGCGAATCCTGGTCTACCTTGACCGCAATGTATTTCCCCCCGATCAGGGCGACGACCTCCGGATCGCTGTAGGTGTTCTGGTCCATGACATGGCACCAGTGGCAGCACACCGCCTCCAAATCGAGCAGCACGAATTTGTGCTCCCGCCTCGCTCTGTCGAACAGATCGTCCGACCAGCTCGTCCAGTGAATCGCCGGAGCGGGCGGCGCCGCCGGGCACGTCGAAGTGAGAGCTGCCGCGATCAGGAATATGAATAAGGATCGAATCATGCCGTCGCCTCCGCTTTCTGCTGAACGGGAGTCCCACATTCCGCGCACACGCCGCTGGTATTGCCGGTCAGGTTGTAAGAGCAAACACGGCAACATCCGCGTTTTCGTTTATGACGGAAGTTTTTGATTGCGAGCATCGTCGGTAGTGCGGCTAGCGCCATGCACACGGTCCAGTCGGGGACGGTAACGTTTTGAGCGACGAACATCGGTTCCGTTTCTAAATGCCAGGTCACAGCTTGAATTGCAAAGCCCAGCCGGTTTGGAATTGTCAGCGGTTCGCGAGGACGATAATCAACCACGGTCAACTCATGAACCAGTTGCAACGTCCAGCGCCTCTGGTCGCTCAACCGGTATGGGGGAAAGGCGCGTGCAGAGAAGAAAGTTAAAGTTCCCCTTTGTGAATCGAAGCTAAAGATGCGGAGGTCTCGGGTAGCGACCAGTGAATCAGTCCTCCAATAGCTCCGCATCCACACTCCCACCGTCGCCACGAACAGCAGCAGCGAAATCGCAGCCCCGGCCGTGAACAGCTTGCGTCTCATGCCGTCGCCTCCGACCTCTGCTGGACGGGAGTTCCACACTCCGGACAGACGCCGCTGGTATTGCCCGTAAGGTTGTAGCGGCAGGCCGGGCATTCGTACGGCTGTAACGCCAGCCGTGCGCGGATCGCGCGTCTCAGCCACAGGCCGGGGAGAATCGCCAATATCAGCACCGCCGGCCAGTACGGCACCGTCCAAAACCGGACAGCCTGATTTGGTGAAACTGAATTCAGATATCCGAACCCCATGGAATGCCAGAATCCCGGCGACATTCTCTCGATCCTGACCGGTCCTCGTTGCCAGTAAAGGCCATGCGGCGGGATGCGCGAAGTCAACGCCGCGAACGCGCTCCGATCGCTCATTGTGAAAGACAACCGCTGAATCGTCAGGCCGCCGCGATTTGATTCGAGCCCGAGGAAACCGCCGGTCTGCGTCATCGGGTTTGACCAGAACTTCCCTGGGTTGTCCCTGACCCAGTAACTCCGCACCCAGCACGCCGCCATCCCCAAGCAGAGGACCAAAGATAATGCAGAGGCGATCGTAAAGAGCCTGCGGCGGATCATGCGTGCGCCTCCGCCTTCTGCGGGACCGGCGCGCCGCACTCGGGGCAGACGCCGCTGGTGTTGCCCGTGAGGTCGTAGCCGCAGCGCCCGCAGCGACCCAGTTCCCAACGGGGGAAGATAAGCTTTGTCGCCAGCCAGAGCGCCGATGGCAGAGCAAAAAGAAACAGAATCCCGTTGTACGGTATAAACGCCACTGGTTCTGGATGCTTCCATCGCCCTTGAGGTGGCAACCACACCATCGCACCAATCCGATCAACAACTACCTCGTAGCGCAGCAAGACAAATCGTTCCGTTCCGACGCGTGAACAGCTTCGCACCCATAATCCAGCCGTGACTAAGCACAGCACCAGCGACACGGCGGCGGCGACATTGAACAGCTTTCGTCTCACGCCTTCGCCCCTACGTTCCCCGCGACCGGCGTGACACATTCGGGGCAGGTGCCGCTGACGTTGCCGGTGAGGTCGTAGCCGCAGCGGCAACAATAGCCGTCGAGCGATCGGCCCAAAGTCATCCAGCGCCGGTGCGCGGCCAGGACAAGCCGGCAAGCTGGCAGAACAAACAACACGCACCAGATCAGAAGCGAATACCGCAGCAACCAGAGGAATTGTGGGGGGACAAGGATCCCCCAGCAGTAATAGCCGCGAGACATGTGAACGACGTTGAAAATGAGGATGAACCAACCTATCCACAGCCCCAGCGACACGTCGGCGGCGAAATTGAACAGCTTGCGTCTCATGCCGTCGCCTCCGCCTTCTGCGGGATCGCCGTGCCACATTCCGGGCAGACCCCGCTGGTGTTGCCAGTAAGGTTGTAGCCGCATGAGGGGCAACAGCCGACCATACGAAAGATGCGTAGGTGCCGGAGTCGGCGACGGAACCAGATCACCGGAAGTGCGCCACTTATCAGAATGATTGTCCAGCATGGGACCGAGATGACGTATGTCTCCGCATCGTACGCCACCCATGACGGGCGTCCGGCTCCGGAGTTATCGATGAAGGAAACGTTCTCACCTGCCATTATGGTGAAACCGAAATGTCGCCATAGGAAGAGCGGCCGTGACTTGGCCCATGCTGGGCTCACCGGCGGCGGTGGTGGCCGCAGCACCCCAGGGCGATCGCATCTTTACGCGCTGATAAGTTTCAGCAGATAGTCGTGATCCCAGCCGGCGTTGAGTCGTTTGCCTTTGACGCCGGCTTTGATGCTCGCTTCCCGCTTCAACAGGTTGAGGGCGATTCGGCTGAGACG
>DATHPP010000169.1:0-18808 GCA_035483795.1 Tepidisphaeraceae bacterium
GCTTGGTTTGGCTTGGTTTGGCTTGGTTTGGCTTGGTTTGGCTTGGTTTGGCTTGGTTTGGCTTGGTTTGGCTTGGTTTGGCTTGGTTTGGCGCGGGTGGCTGACGCCACCCGCGCCAAACACTACATGATCCATGAGCCCTTTGACCTGCCCTTGGAGATTTCCTGCCATTTTGGACCGACCGGAGGCCGGGAACGTGGTAATGCTTGAAGGACGGCGGACGGGGCACTAGATTCTGCGGCCTTCCTACCGTTATCCAACGGCCGGCAGAGGTTTGAGCTAAGACTTCAACAGTCGAGGAGTTGGCGTTGATTATTGTGATGGAACATGGCGCCTCGGATGAGGCGATCGAGCGGGTGAGCCGCGAGATAGAGAAGATGGGCGGCACGCCGCACCTGTCGCGCGGGAAGTTCAAGACGGTGATCGGCGCGGTGGGGGATGAGGTCACGCTCGACCAGGGGCATCTGAGCAGCCTGGAGGGCGTGGAAAAAGTTGTTCCGATCATGAAGCCCTACAAGCTCGCCAGCCGCGAGTTTCATGAGGACGACAGCGTGATCGAAGTGGGCGGCGGGAGCGTGCCGAAGGTGAAGGTGGGCGGCAAGCACGCCGTCTGCATTTCCGGGCCCTGCACGATCGAAAATCACAAGATGCTCACGACCATCGCCCGCCATGTTCGCGACGGCGGGGCGACCATTCTCCGCGGCGGTGCGTTCAAGCCGCGAACCAGCCCGTATTCATTCCAAGGCCTCGGCGAAGAAGCCCTCAAGTGGCACCGCGACTGCGGCGATTCGCTGGGCATGCCGATCTGTAGCGAAGTCATGGACACGCGGCAGGTTGAGCTGATCGAGCGCTACGCCGACATGTTCCAGGTCGGCGCCCGCAACATGCAGAATTTCGACCTGCTCCGCGAAGTCGGCAAAACACGCAAGCCGGTGCTGCTCAAGCGCGGCTTGGCGGCGACGGTTAAGGATTGGCTCCTCTCGGCGGAATATGTGCTGAGCCAGGGCAACCGATCGGTGGTGCTCTGTGAGCGCGGCATCAAGACCTTCGAGGACAGCATTCGCTATACGCTGGACATCACCTCGATTCCCGTTGCCCGGCAGCTCACGCACCTGCCGATCATCGTCGATCCCAGCCATGCCGCCGGGAAACGTGATTACGTTTGCAGCATCGCCCTGGCAGGTTTGGCGGCGGGGGCGCACGGAATCATTGTCGAGGTGCACCATTGCCCCGCCGAGGCCCAGTGCGACGGGCCGCAGGCGCTGCTGCCCGAAACGTTCAAGGAACTGATGGGACAACTGCGGCTGATCGCCACCGTGACAGGCAAGGAATTCGCCGAGGTTGGGGAAGCCGCCACGGGAGGAGCCTGAAGACAGATTTAACCACAGAGACCACAGAGGCCACCGAGGGGTCGATCGGAATCTGACGCTTCTATTCCTCCTATTGATCTCTGTGGCCTCTGTGGTCTCTGTGGTTAAACTTGCTGTGCCAACCGGGAGAGCGATGGACTTTGCCGAGTTTGTCGATGAAGAGATGGAACCGGACCCAGAACTGAACCGCATTACGAATGCGGTTATCGGTGCCGCGATCGAGGTACATCGGGTACTTGGGCCGGGCTTTCTCGAGTCGGTCTATCAGAAGGCGCTGGAGCGTGAATTCGAACTTCGTGGAATTCAGTTTGTCCCTCAGCAGCGGATTGCCGTGGACTACAAAGGAACCGAAGTTGGCGAGGGTTGGCTGGACTTTCTGATCGAGCAAAAGGTCGTCGTGGAGATAAAGGCCGTCGACACCCTGGCCCCAATCCACAAAGCGCAAGTCATTTCGTACCTACGGACGACGCATCATCGGCTGGCGCTGCTCATCAACTTCAACGTGAAGCTGCTGAAGGATGGAATCAAACGCATCGCCCTGTGATTTTCTCTGTGCTCTCTGTGGCCTCTGTGGTTAGTCATTTTCTGGATTTTTCTCATGCATCGTACCCCATTCGTCGCCGGTAACTGGAAGATGAACTCGAGCAAGGCGTCGGCCGTGGAGTTGGCCAGGGCTGTTGCCAGAGGCGCGCCGGGTTCCGGGATCGACGTCGGCGTGGCGCCGCCGTTCGTATATCTGGATGCGGTGGGGCAGGTGATCGCTGGCTCGAAGATTTTGCTGGGGGCGCAGGACGTGTACTTCGAGAAGAGCGGCGCATTCACCGGCGAGGTCTGTGCCGAAATGCTCAAGGACCTCGGCGCGAAGTTCGTGCTGACGGGCCACAGCGAACGGCGGCACGTACTGGGCGAGCCGCCCAATCTCATTGCCCGTAAGGCCCGGGCGGCTTACGACGGTGGACTGATCGTCGTCCACTGCGTGGGAGAAAAGGTGGAAGAACGTGACGCCAACAAGACCTTCCCCATCGTGGAGGCGCAGATCGAAGAACTCGGCGCCGACATGCAGGATGTGCAGCGGATCGTGATCGCCTACGAGCCCGTCTGGGCGATCGGCACCGGCCGCAACGCCACCGACGCCCAGGCCGAGGAAGTTCATGCCTACATTCGCCAACTCGTGGCCAGGCGGTGGAACAAGGACTTTGCCGATCGCGTAAGGATCATTTACGGCGGCAGCATGAAGCCGGAGAACGCCAAGGGCCTCATGCAGCAGCCGGATGTCGATGGGGGATTGATCGGCGGCGCATCACTCAAGCCCGACAGCTTTCTGGCAATTGTGAACGCCGCACTTTAAAATGAATCGTTCGCCTCGGCCGTCGCCTTGGAGCAATTATGCTGACCGCGCTGTTCTGGACCCTCTATGTTCTGTTCTTCATCCTCTGTCTGTTCCTGATCCTGCTGGTGCTGATCCAGAAGGGGCGAGGCGGCGGGCTGAGCAGCGCATTTGGCGGCGGCGGGGGCAATACCGCCTTCGGCTCCAAGACCGGCGACGTCCTCACCTGGACCACCAGCATCGTCTTCGGCGTCTTCATGCTCCTGGCGATCGGCCTCAACCTCGTCGCCAATGCTCAACAGACCAAGGCCACCGCCGCCACCCCGAACGCGCACCCCACGAGCAACGCGCCGATCGCGCCGGCACCCGACAGCGGAATGTGATGCCGGAATCGGAGTAACCACAGAAATCACCGAGGACACAGAGCAAATGCAGAGACAAAAGTGGGCGATCCAGAGATTCCGGCTCGACCTCTGTGCTCTCTGTGTCTCTGTGGTTAAACCTTCTGCGCACCCGGATTCTAAATGATTGTCAGCATGACCGGCTTCGGCGACTCGACCACCGAGAGCGACGGCACGCACTACGCCGTCGAAATCCGCTCGCTCAACAACCGCTTCTTCAAACCCGTCATCAAGTTGCCCGAAACCGTGAGCGGCCTGGAGCCGGAGCTGGAATCGATGCTCCGCGAGGCGCTGGGACGCGGCTCGATCACCTACATTCTGAAGATGCGCTCCGACAGCGCCGAAGCCGCGTATCACATCAATACACAGGCGCTCAAGTCATATCTGGAACAGCTTCAGGCGGTGAAAGGCCTGGATCGGCTCGTACAGATCGACCTGGCCGCCCTCGTGCAGTTGCCCGGCGTCTGCCAGGAACCGCGGGACGAGACCGATGAGATCGCCCGACACGGGCCCGTCGTGCGGAAGCTCACCGGCATCGCGATCCAGAAGCTGGACGCCATGCGTCGCCGGGAGGGCGAGGCGCTGTTTGCCGATCTGATGAAGCACGTGAAGCTGATCAGCTCGAATCTGAAAGAGATTCAGGCACGGGCGCCGTTCGTGATCGAGGATTATCACAAGCGTTTGAGCCAGCGTGTGCATCAGCTCATGGCCAAGGCCGAGCTGAAGGTGAACGAGGTCGATTTGATCAAGGAAGTCGCGGTGTTCGCCGAGCGTGCCGACATTTCCGAAGAAATCCAGCGGCTAACGACACACCTGGAAGCCTTCGAGCAGTCCGGCCGGACAGGAGAACATTCCGGGCGTAAACTCGATTTTATCGCGCAGGAAATGCTCCGCGAAGCGAACACCATCGCCTCCAAAGCCAACGACGCAACGATCGCCAAGCACATTGTGGAGATTAAAGGCGCGATCGACCGGCTTAAAGAGCAGGTGCAAAACGTCGAATGACTTGCCGCCCTGTGACACGGGTTTTCAACCCGTGCCCGGCGGCAGTCGGATTAAGAGAATCTGCCCGGACAGGTAACCGAAGGTTCGCGTCGCCCGCACGGGTTACAAACCCGTGTCACGAGAATGCCCAACTCCAATCACCATCGCGGCTTGCTCATCGTGCTTTCTGGCCCCTCGGCGGTCGGTAAGAGCACGATCGGCAACCGTCTCGAAGAAGACCCCGGCGTCATTCGCGCCGTCAGCAAAACCACCCGGACTGAGAGACCCGGCGACGACAAAGGCAAAAAATACGAGTATGTCGGCCTCGACGAATTCTATCGGAAGCTCGACGCCGATCAGTTTTTGGAATACGCGCAGGTTTACGACAATTATTACGGCACACCCAAACATCCCGCGCTGGACGATCTGTCGGCAGGCAAGGACGTGCTTTTGGACATCGATGTGCAGGGGGCGCTTCAGGTCCGGTATTCGTACCCGGATGCGCTGCTGATTTTCATTTTGCCCCCGGACGAGCCTACACTACTGGAGCGCCTCAAGGGCCGGGCCAGGGACCCTGAGGACGACATCACCCGGCGATTCCGGGCGGCCAAGCGGGAAATCCACATGGCCAAGGGCAGCCGGGCCTTTGACCACATGGTCATCAACGACGATCTGGACCGCGCCGTAGCAGAGATTCGCAGACTGATCGCTAACAAGAAAACGGGAGCACTTTAAAACTATGATCGAAGCCCTCAAGAGCGACGAAATCGTGAACAAGGTCGGCGGCCGCTTCAAGCTCACCGCCCTGATCCAGAAGCGCATGCTCGAATTAATGGACGGCGCCCGGCCGCTCGTCGAGCGCGGCAACATGACCGACCTCGAGGTCGTCATCCAGGAAGTCCTTCAGGACAAGATCGCGATCGACTACCAGGCCAGCGGGCTGGATGAGCCGGTGGCAGCAAAATAGGTGCAATCGACTGCAACATTTTCTCCCAGCGATCGGGCGACCATCGAAACATCGTTGGCTCGCATGACCGGCGACGCCTTCGGCGCTCTGGCGACTCTGCCGCTGTTTTGTCTGGGCCAACTCCCCTCACCCGATCCCGAAGCTGCTATCCACGAGCATTTCGAGGTGTGGCATTCGTGTCTGATCGTGATACGGGAAGTCATCAAGGCGGCCGGGGCCAAGGGCGATCGCGATACCCACGCAGCGGTGGCGGCGTTGCTGGACGTGGTCGGTGATCTCCGCGACGCCTATATCGATATTCATCATTTCCATCGCGCCGAGCCTCAGCGTGCCGCCGATACGGTTAAACGGTTGCAAGCTGCCTATGACCGCATGCCCTCGCTGGTGCGCGATCTGGCCGCGCGTCTGGAACTGGAAAGCCCATTTCTTCCAGGACCGCGTTCTCTTAAGTCAGTCCTGCCCCAGCGAAACCTGCAATGGCTTTCGGACGAAATCCAGCGAGAGATGGCGGGCAACCGGAATGGATGATCCGATGTCTGAGCTCGCGGCCAATTCGAGCAGCTCGCCGCTCACGTCCCGTGAAATCATCGTCGGCGTCTGCGGCGGGATCGCCGCTTACAAAGTCGCCGATGTGGTCAGCAAGCTGGTGCAGCTTGGCGCGGGCGTTACGGTCGCGATGACGCCGGAGGCGCAGCAGTTCGTCACGCCATTGACGTTCGAGGCCCTTTCGGGCCGGCCGGTGCGGACGGAAACCTTCAACCTCGTCGAATCCTCCGATCCGCAGCACATATCCCTCACCGAACGCGCCGACCTGATGCTGATCGCCCCGGCGACGGCCAACATGATCGCCAAGGTCGCGCACGGCTTGTGCGACGACCTGGTGAGCCTGATGGTCTGCGCCGCCGCGTGCCCCGTGCTCTTCGCCCCGGCGATGAACAACCGCATGTGGGCCAATCCAATCACGCAGGAGAACGTCGCAAAGCTCACGGAGCTTGGCTACCGGTTCATCGGTCCCGAGGACGGCTGGCTCGCCTGCCGCAACGTGGGGCCGGGAAGATTGAGTGAGCCGCAAAGCATCGTGCAGGATCTGGTGAAGGCTCTTATGGAGCGGCGCGCCGCATCGTCCCCGAAATCGAAAGTATAGCCGACCCACCTGGCCCGCTTTGGACCCGCGATCCATGTAACATTTTTGTTCAAAAACGTTCAGTGCAGCAGGCTCTGTGGTCTCTGTGGTTCGTCTTCTTGAGCCACGCTCGAGAATCCGGGGCGTCGCAGCGCTGTGCCCCGGCGTGGGGTGCGCGCGGCGCCGGGACGGTGACTTCAGAACTATCTGTCTCGTGTGCGAAATGAATGGGTCACGATTCAACTCATGGTTCAATAGGTTCGCCCCAGATATCCCACGATGGCTTGTTTCAGTTCGAGCATGTCGAGTTCGCCCGTGTGGCGGTAGATGACTTTGCCGCCGGGGGCGATGACGATGGTGTGGGGGAGGGGGCCGGGCCATTGCTTATCCAGCGCGTCGGCCAGGGCGTCGTGGTCGTCGGAGTTGAAGATGTAATTGGCGACAGCGACGTGCTTGTCCTTCAGCATTGCCAGGGCGTGGTCCTTCTTCTCGGGGGCGTCGGCGCTGAGGGTCACCAACTCGAAGCCGCGTTTGGAGTACATCTGGGGGAGCTTGATCAGCTCCGGCAATTCCGCGACGCACGGGCCGCACCAGGTCGCCCAGACGTTGATTACGCGCAGGTTTTTGGTGTCGTTTCTGGCCAGCTCTTTGACGCCGTTGGCGTCAATCGAGCTGAGCGCAACGGGCTGGGCGTTCCATTGCTCCTCGGCTTTGCGGACGGTATCGCTCTTGTCGATCCACTTGGTCGAGCAGCCGAAGACGCGGGTGGTCTCGACCGGCACGGGCTTGTCGGCCAGCAGGGCATCCAGCGCATCGCGGGCGTCGTGATGATGGACCTGCTTCACATCGGAATCGTCGATGCGGCCCTGGTAGCGCAGCTTGCGCTGTGCATCGAAGATGAAGACGTGCGGCGTGGCGATCACGCCGTACGCGTGTGCCACTTTTTGCGTTTGTCCATCGTAGAGGTAGGGGAACTCGAAATGGTGGTCCTTGGCGCGGATCTTCATCTCATCGAATGAGTCGCTCAGGTCGGTATAGCCCAGCTCATCCAGACGGATCGCTTCGGGATTGTTCGGATTGATCGCGACCAGGGCCACGCCCTTGTCCTTGTACTCGGCGACGATCTGCTTGATGCGGCCTTCGTAGGCCTGGGCGGTGGGGCAGTGATTGCACGTGAAAACGATCAGCAGGATTTTGGCGTTGTCGAACTCGTGGAGGGTGTGGTTGCGACCGTCGACGCCGGGCAGGTCGAAATCGGGGGCGGGAGAGCCAATGGCGAGCGGCGCGACGTCGACGGCGCTAGCGCCGAAGTTGAAGAAGAGCGAGACCGACAACAACGTCGCGGCGGCAGTCATCCGGTTCATGTGACCTCACGATCCTGAGCCGGAAATACTACCGCCGAAAGAACTTCGCGTGAAAGATTATGCCGCTTTTGCCGGCTGTTGCCCACAGAAGTAGTTGAAGACGCAGCGGACGTAACAGACGCCGTCCATTGCGTGAACGGTTGGCAATTCGTGAGCCGGCACGCTGGCGCCGATCACGTACTGCGACTCATTGACGAACTCCACGGCGCCCATTTCTTTCAGGGCCGCGGCGATGTCCGCAACCGTGTTGGCGTCGGCATTGTTGCGGTCCACCACAACGATGCATTCAGACATCCACATACCGCTAACCTCGTTTCCAAGTCGGTTTCCCCTTCCCGATGAAAGGGAACCACATAATCATTACGACAGACAGCTCGTTTTCGTTCCGGTTGGCGATCAGCAGCCTCTACCATTGCTTGCGCTCACTCAATCCTTCAGACACGACCAATTGTGGAAAAGCGGTTATAACTGCGAAAGATGTTTGCAACCGGCAGAGCAGGTTGCTAGTGTGCCGATCAGTCCGCTGAATCAACTCAGGAGAATGCCTCTTTACCGCATGATCGTGATCGACCTCGACGGGACGTTGCTATCGCCCGCGGGCCAGGTCACGCCGCGGGTGAAAGACGCGATTCATCGGGCCTTGGGCGCTGGCTTGCTGGTGTGCTTCGCCACCGGGCGCAACTGGACCGAAAGCAAGGACATCCTCGACGCGCTGAATCATTATCCGACGGCGGTATTCGTCGGCGGAGCGATGGTCGTGGATACCCATCAGCAGGTCACGCTCCATCGTACGACGATGGAGTCGGAGTTGGCGGCCCAGGCTTGCCGCTTGCTGGAAGAGTCGGGCCACGCCGCCATGGCATTGCAGGATTTGGGCGAGGCGGGTGTCGAGTATCTGATTGCCGAAAGCGTTCCACTCAATGCGGCCACGCAGGCGTGGATGAATGTGACCAACGCCCAGGTGACTCGGCTGCCGACTTTGGCTGATCATCCGCACGACCGCACCATCCGATTGGGAATCTGCGCCCCGCCGGATGAAGTCCGCGACGTCAAGCAGGCCCTGGAAGAGCGATTCGGCAGCCGCATCTTATGCCAGAACCTGATGGTGCCGACTTATGGTGTGGAAGTGCTGGAGATCTTCGACCCGGCGGTGAACAAGTGGGAAGGCATCCTGCACATCGCTCGCCGGCACAAGATCGAACCAGATCAGATCGTCGCCATCGGGGATGACGTCAATGATTTGCCGATGATCCGCAGTGCCGGCCTGGGCGTGGCGATGGGAAACGCCCGGCCCGAGGTGCGGGCGGCCGCCGCCCGGGTGATCGGGAGCAATCGCGACGACGGGCTGGCGGATTTTCTCGACGAGCTGGTCGACCGGCACGAAGTTGAGCCGGTTGACGATAACGACGATTCAAGTAGTTGATGATCTGCGCCACGGATGGGTGCCGCACCAAGGAAGCGGATCGATCAAGGATGAAGTGAAAGGATTCACAGGCTCTGACGCCCGGCCCGTTGAAAGACGGGCCGGGCGTTTTCGCATACCTGATTTTTGCTGATTGGCCGGGGCGATTGCGGTATGATGGCGTCGTCGCCTGCCGTTCGTGTGGGCACAGCAGGGAATCCGTTGCAGGAGGAGTCATGTCACGCTTCATACAGTCGCTGGAGCGTCGCGCGCTGCTGAGCGTCAGCACGACGTCGCTGGCAAGTGAGTTGTCGAACGTCACCACCGATGCCGCCACCGTCAAGGCCGACCTGGCCACGCTTCAAACCACGGCCAAAGCCGATCTCAAGGCGATCCAGACCGACCTGAAGGGGTCGCCCAAGAGCGGCGGGTTGTTCGGCAAATTGCAAAGCGACGAAAACAAATGGCTGGGCAAGCTCAAGGCGGACGTCACCGCGCTGCTCCCGGCGGCGACCAAGAGCGCAACCTACGTCAAGGACGGCAACGGCGTGCTGGCCACGCCTAACAACAACGCCTTGAGGCAGAAGGTGAAGGGTGACGTCACGGCGCTGGGCTCGGCGACGACCACGCCGCTGGCAAAGCTGATGGCTGACAGCTCCACCACCGGCCTCACCACCGACCTGAACGCCCTCACCAGCGCCAATCCTTCCAACACCGCACTATCCGGCGCCGTTACCACCGCGAAAACCGATCTGAACAACCTGAGCGGTAAGCTGGTGAGCGACGCGGGTAAGTTCGCCACCGCCGTCGGCGCCCTCAAGACGGATCTGACCAGCCTCGAGCCCATTGTGCCCGTGCCGACGACCAACCCCAGTCTGGTCGGCGATTACAAGGGAACCCTTAAAACCAAGGCGGTCGCCTTCGGCGTCGGCTCCGTCACGACGGGTTTCGAGCTGAACATCACCTCCCAGACGATCAACTCGCTGACCGGCACGCTCACCGTCAGCGGCTCCAGCAACTCGGGCACGTTCACCGCCAGCGAGCTGTCCAACGGCAATTTCACGATCAAGACCACCGGCACCGGCATCACGATCACCCTCAATGGTTCGGTCAACGTCTTCACCACCAAAACCGGCCTGGCGCCGGGGAGCGTGATCAGCGGGTCCGGATCGGTAAACATCGCCGGCTTCTCCATCTCCGGCAGCTTCATAGCGACGAAGATGTAGTCCGCCGCAAAGAGGTGGTTTATCGCCCACACGCAGAGACGGATGTAGCCGCCGCTAGATGAGGCTCTTTCCAGGTAGATGTTAGACGGTCATCCCTGAGATTCGCAGCTCGGAGGCGCGTTCGAGGGGGAGGCCGGCGCCGATCGGCGCCAGGGTGCCGCGGTCGATCCATTGGCCTGGGAGCCAGAGGGTCGCCGGGCGCAGCGGCGCGTCGGTGAGGAGCTTGACCGCCGACTCGGCCAGCTTGGCGCAGTCGACGAAGTACCCGCTGCATGCGGCCTGGGGACAGGCGCAGCCCACCGCGGTTACGCAGACGCGGCTGGGAACGTCGACGCCATTTTCGCTGAGCTTGCGCATGGCTTTCTGGGCATCGGCGACGTTGCCGCACACCAGCGCGGTTGTGCCATTCTCGACCAGGGAGATGGCCTCGGCGGAATCCGCCGCGTCGATCACTGTGCCGGTTCCGTATCGCTCGGCGGCGCGGCGCAGCGTCTGGAGCAGGGCGTCGTTTCCGCGCGGCTCGATCGCGCCGATCCGGCGGTGTCCGGCCAGCAGCAGGTCGCGCGCCAGCCGCGAGACTCCCAGGGCCACGTCCACCACCACGGCGTTGACCGAATAAGCTGCCGGCTCATGGTTCACGGCGACCACCGGCATGTTCCGCACCAGCAAGCTTCGCACGGCGTCTTCGCCCGTGGACCGCGAGAGGTCGATCACCGCCGAAAACTGATTCAGAAAACTTGGCCGCAGGGGCGCCAGCGACTGGACCGTCTCGAGCGCCCTATGCATTTCCCGCAGGTGTTCGATGACGCAGGCGCCCTGATCCGATTCGTCCTGGATGACCAGCCAGCGTCCGCCGGTCGGCGCCGGGGCGCTGCCTTTGACGTAAGTTCCGCGTCCGATGCTTCGATCGAGCACGCCCTCCGCGGCCAGATCGGTGAGGGCTTTGCTCAGGGTCTTGGCGTTGACGTGAAACCGCCGGGCCAAGGCGCGCTCGCCCGGGAGCTTGCCCTTGAACTCCCCTTGAACGACGGCTTCGCGAATCTTTTCCCGCAGACGCTGGAATTTGTAGCTCATCCCTGAGTGCCTCCTGGTGGAGCGACCGGTGCTGGTTGCGTCCATTGCTACCCCGTTTGGCAGACCCGTTTGACGGCCCGTTTTGCCAAAGTGTGCCGGACTAATATTCCCACCCCGTTCAAACCGCCCTCCCGGGGCGCGGTAACGACACAGTGCGCGGGCAGAGAGGAGCGTGACGGAGTGTGCGCTTACGTCAGCGGATTACACTTATCATCGGACCCATGAAAATCCAAGGCAAGCGTACCGGCATTTTAGAGAATTATTGCGCGGCCGCTGGGCGCGCTTTGCCGCGCAGTCCTTGCGCAGCGTCAGTCCGAACCGGTGCCGGGGCTTATCGTCTTGCCTGGTCGAAATAACCGGTGAAATAGAGAAAACGGTTCTGATTCATGACGGGGATGCTGAGCCGCTCGGCCTGGGTGATCTGGTCCTCATACTTTTGCAGCGCGGCCTCGGCGGCATTTTTCTTTGAGATCTGCTGCGGGTCGTTGGCGTCGGTGACCTGAGGAACGACCGGCTGCGTGCCCATGACGACAAAATCGGTGTCCACGTCGATGTGGTCCTGAATCTTTCCGCCCCATTGCACGATCAGGCGCTTGACCAGCTCCGTGTCCTCGGCGCGGGGGACGCCGCTGTTGCTCAGATCGAAACTGCCGTAGACCACGAAGTCGTATTTGGTGTTGGGATCGAAGACCAGGTTGGCGATCAGATCGCCGATGACCACCTGCTCGCCGGGCTGCATGCGGACGATCCGGCACTCGGCGGTGTCCGCCTGCACGGCAAAGACTTCGATCGACGCCTTGCCGACCGGCATGTTGGTGTCGCTCAGGCCGGCGTTGGTGTCTCCCAGCGCCGGAATCCCGCGGTTCTTGTCGTACACCTCAAACGTCAGCCCTTTGATCACCGACTCGTGGGAGCCGATGCTGATGAAGCAGGTATTCTGGTCCACAACGCGAATGATCGTCCCGGCGGGCCGCTGGACCACGGCTTCGCTGGGGTTCACGCGGTCCTGGTGCAGCTTTCCTTTGAGCTGGGTGATCAGCTTTTCGTCGGCGGTCAGCTTGGTATTGGCCGCCTGGAGCTGGGTGGTCAGGGTATTGGTGCTGGTCTGAAGTTCCTTGAGCTTGGCTTCGCCGGTCTGAGTGACGGAGTTGGTAGCGGTCGTCACCTGCGACTGGAAATCCTTGAGCTGCTGCTGAGCGGCGTCGGCCTTGGCGTTGGCATCGGCAATCTGCTTGTCCTTGTCGTCCAGGACGGTTTTGTCCGCCGCCACCTGATCCTGCAGCTTTTTCTGGAGGGCCGCCACCTGGTCGTCGGACGTCTTCTTGTCCGCCGCGAGTTGTGCCACGCCGCCGGCCATCGCCTTCACCGCGTCCGCCATGCTGGCATTGGGCGGAACGGTGAAGTTGATCAGCTTCTGGCTGTTCAAATCGGCCATCTGTTTGGTCGCATTCAGGACCGAGTCGCTAGCCACCTGCGCCGCCTTATCGGGCGTCAGGTTCGCGCCAACCAGCTTGGCGAGCTTGTCCGATTGCGCCATCGAAATGTCCAGGGCCGACGTGATCCCCGGGAATTCCTTGTCGGCAATCAGGGCATTGACCTTGGGATCGCTGGTGGCGCCCTCGGTATAAAGGCCTTTGTCGTTCAGCTTGAGGATGTCCAGTTCCTTCTGTGTCTTGCCGGCCTCCTGAGTGAAATAGACGGCGACCACGATCATCGCGACGGCGAGGGTGATCGAGATGATCACCGTGGTGATCAAACCGGACCGGGAGCTCTGAGCGGCGGCGGTTACGACAGGGGGCATGGAGAACCTCCAAAGTTGCTGGTGGCTTGAAGTTGGCCGCTACTCTACAAATCCCCGCCCGCAAAGGTCAAGAAATCCGGGCTTTATGAGCAATCCTGAACCAGCCGCGGGGCGCAACTTCCGCCTTTCGCCCATGGCCCGTCGTGGCCCCAAAAAGTGCGACATTCCGGGCTTTGCCTCAAAAATCGCCCATCGGACAGGCTGACGTAGTATTTATGAGGCAAGCGGTCGAATTTTGAGGCAGTGACGAGCCCGTCACGTTCTGTCCTTGGGCCAACCCTTGATGACCTCGCGTCCCGATGCCCACTCCCCGAATGCAACGTTGAGGATGGTCCACGGTGCGAGAGCAAGAATGGCGAAGGTCTCGTTACGGTAGGCCATTGCCAAAACGACGGCCCAACCGGCTAATTGGATGAGGATCATCGGCAGGAACTTGAGGCGAGGCTTTCGCACTGCCGGATCATACCGTGAGTTGCGGTTCGACCCCAAGCTCATATATCGCTGAAATCAGACAGCAGATGTTGTGGCAGAGGATTTTCGCCAGCGTCTCATTCTTCATCGGCGGATGGTGGCCGAGACGGTCCCGGACCAGGTCCGTGAAGCGGCGCCGCCTGCAATGCCAAGCGATGGATGTCGCGGCTGGCGTGGCAACTACGCCGCAGGATCGCCTCGGCGGCCAATCCGGTGACGTTGCAGGCCACGACGTGAACCGAAAGGTGGTGATGGGGGGGCGCAAAAGCAACGCACAATGATGGGGACCAAATCGATCGGCAAAGTGAGTGACCTGATCATGAACGACACGAGTTGAGCACATCATCGCAGAAACGATGAAGATCCCGCCGCCCTCGCGGCACACGGCATAAAACAGGGGGTTTTTCAGCAGAATCCATGAGTCAAGAGTCGACCCCTTGGGACTGGCAAGCTGGGTGTAGCGCTCCGTTGTGCGATCGAACTTCTCCCTCCCCCGGTACTCCGGGGGAAGGATGGGGAGGGGGTTGGCGAAAGTCACTCTCCTCAACCCCCTCCTAACCTCCCCCGGAATACCGGGGCAGGAATGAAGAGCAGTCGCGCACCGGCATTCGCCACAAACAAGAGTTACACCCGGCAAGCTCCGACCCCAACAAGCTCCCCCAACAAGCTCCCGATCGTCTCCGCCGCCAGATCAGAAGAATTCAGACTGACCCACTACCCACAATTTGGACCCGCAGCGTGAGACATTTCCCCAAATCGCCGGGAGCCCCGTTTTCTGTCGGCTCGGCCACGTGGCACAGATTCCCGGGGCCCATCGGGGCCATCGGGGGGGCCATCGGGGTCAACTCCTGACTCTTGACAATCCCAGCATTTTCGGCACGATTCTGCCATGGCCCGGCCTGTCCGCGTGCAATTCGAGGGAGCAGCCTATCACGTCACCGCCCGCGGCAACCAGCGGCAGGCGATCTTCTGCGACGACACCGACCGCCGGCGGTTCCTTCAGACGCTCGGGGAGGCCTGCGAACGGTTCGGGCTGGCGGTCCACGCATATTGTTTGATGCCCAATCATTATCACCTGCTGGTCACCACGCCGCAAGCGAACCTGAGCCGGGCGATCGGCTGGCTCCAGACGACGTACTGCATCCGTTTCAACCGCCGGCACGTGCGCGAGGGACACCTGGTGCAGGGGCGGTTCAAGGCCCACCTGATCCACGCCGACACCTACGCGAAGCGGTTGGTGCGTTACGTGCACCTGAACCCGGTGCGTCCGCGCGACCGCCGCAAGCCCGTACCCGTCGAGCGGCGGAGGTTCTTCGAGAATTACGCCTGGAGCAGCCACCGCGCCTATGCGTCGTCGCGTGCCGAGGCGCCCGAATGGCTGAGCGCCGAGTGGCTGAGTTACTGGTCGGGCGGCCGCGACAAGGCCCGCGCCCGCCGGGCTTATGCGGCGGATATCGCCGCCTGCTTCGGACAGCCTGTGGCGAGCCCGTTGGACGATTTGCGGGGCGGGCTGGTGCTCGGCGACGATTCGCTTTGGGACAAGGTCCGCAAGACGTTGGCAGGCCGCGGAAGCAAAGAGGAACTGCGCTGGGCGAAACGCGACAACGAGGCGCAGGTGCGCCAGCGGGTGAAGGAGTTGATCGCCGACGAACCGGACCGGCGGGTGCGCATCTGGGCCCGCGCGCGTCTGGCCGGCGAGCCGATGGCCGCCCTCGCCCGCGAACTGGGCTACGCCGACGGCAGCGCCATCCATCGGGTCGCGCAACGCCTGGAGGATGCGGCCGAAAAAGACGAGAATCTCAAAACTAAGCTGAAAATGCTGCGAAATGGCATTTTGTCATGAGTCAAGAGTCGACCCCGTGGGACGCCCAGCCCGAAGCGCCAAGCAATGGAGCAACCCCAAAACCACACGGATCCACGGACGGCGTGACGCTAATTCGGCTCGCTCTCATCTGAAAGCCACTCGATGACGTCGTGGCAGGCGTCCCGCAGCGTCGGCCTCTTGTCTTCACTTTCTGCAAGCCGCGTCGATGGGAAAAACCGGTCGTGTATTGGGTGTTCATCGCTTTCGGGATCGCGCTTGGAACTTTCTTTATGTTCATGTTGCGCTTCGCGCCTTGACCGCGGAGCAACTCATAAATGTGGCTGTTTCTTCTGCTCGCCGGGTATGTCGCGTTCCTGATGACGTTTTGTCGAGTGCATAATTCCGTTCAAAAATTCCCGTGGAACTCAGAAGCTGGCGAAATTCAAACTGACCCACTACCAGAAATCCGGGCTTTATGAGCAATCTTGAACCGGCCCAACCCGGCCGGCGGCTGGCAGGGCGCGGGCGCATATGACGATAAGCCCTTAAAACAACGCCCTGTCTGAGGCGTAGATAGATCGGAACATCTCCGCTTTGGGACAATTGCCCGCATCGGGCGGAAAGGGATTGGCATGCTGACGATCTACGGGAGCCGGTCGCGGTTTTGCGACGGGGTTTCACGGAGGAACTTTCTGAAGATCGGTGCGCTGGGGGTGGCCGGGCTGTCGCTGCCGAACCTCCTCCGCGCCGAAGCCGCGGCGGGCATTCAAAAATCGCACAAAGCCGTCATCATGATCTTCCTGCCCGGCGGCCCGTCGCACCAGGACATGCTGGACCTCAAGCCCGATGCCCCGTCGGAGATTCGCGGCGAGTTCAAGCCCATCAAGACCAACGTTACCGGGATGGAGATTTGCGAGCTCATGCCGCTCCTGGCGAAGCGGGCGGATAAGTTCGCGGTCATCCGCTCGATGGTCGGATGCAGCGGGGATCACGATGCGTTTCAGTGTCTGACCGGGCGGATCAAGCGGAGCATGCCGCCGGGCGGGTGGCCCAGCCTGGGGTCGTGTGTGGCCAAGCTTCAGGGACCGGTGAAGGAGGCGGTGCCTCCGTTCGTGGGACTGGCGCCCAAGATGGGACACATGGAGTGGGCCGATCCGGGACAGCCGGGGTTTCTCGGGATGCCGTATGCGCCGTTCCATCCGGAGGGCGAAGGCAAGAGCGACATGGTGCTCAACGGCATCACGCTCGACCGTCTGAATGACCGCAAGGCCCTTCTGACGACGCTGGACCGGTTCCGTCGCGACGCCGATGCCAGCGGCACGATGGAAGGCGTCGATGCCTTCAACCGCCAGGCGCTCAACGTGCTGACCAGCAGCAAGCTGGTCGAGGCGCTGGATTTGTCGAAAGAGGATCCCAAGGTCGTCGAGCGGTATGGCAAGGGCGATCCGCGCAATCGCGACGACGGCGGGCCGCGACTCACATCCAACTTCCTGGTCGCCCGACGGCTCGTCGAGGCGGGGGCGCGGTGCGTGACGCTGGCCTTCAGCCGGTGGGACCATCACGGGCAGAATTTCCGGCAGCTCCGCGAGGACATGCCGCTCTTGGATCAGGGATTCAGCGCGCTGATCGACGATTTGTATTCGCGCGGGTTGGACAAGGATGTGTCGGTAATTGTCTGGGGCGAGTTCGGGCGGACACCGGCCATTAATAAGGATGCCGGGCGCGATCACTGGCCGCGGGTTTCGTGCGCGATGCTCGCGGGCGGCGGAATGAGGACCGGACAGGTCATCGGCGCCACCGACCGCCAGGCTGGCGAGTGTACCCATCGTCCCGTTCAGTTCGGCGAGGTTTTCGCCACGCTCTACCACAACCTCGGCATCGATACGGGCAAGATCACGCTCCCTGATCTGAGCGGCCGGCCGCAATACCTGGTCGACAACAACGCGCAGCCGATCAAGGAACTGGTGGCGTGACAGGTGGAACGCGCGCCGGCAAGGTGCTTGCTTGTGACACGGGTTTTCAACCCGTGCTGGTGGTTGTCCTGATGAGTAGCCTCGCAATCCAAATCAATGAAAAAAGAACACCGTCAGCACGGGTTAAAAACCCTTGTCACGGGTGGGCTGTCCTGATCTTTTGCTCTTCGCGACCCGGCCGGGATTGCGGATCGCAGTGGTGGAACGCGCTGGTAAGGTGCTTGCTTGTGACACGGGTTTTCAACCCGTGCTGGCGGCTGTCCTCATGAGTAACCTCGCCATTCAAATCAACCCAATAAGAACGTCGTCAGCACGGGTTAAAAACCCGTGTCACGGGTGGGCTGTCCTGATCTCTTGCCTTTTGGCGGTTGCAGCGGAATTCGCGTGCGGGCAGGAGTTGCGCATCGCGACTCGGGATGGCGCTCAACAGCCGCTGATGTTGAGCGGATCGGATGCCCGACAGCAGCTCATTGTCACGGGGCGCCGCAGTGTTGCAGGAAGCGATTTCACCCGCGCGGCGCGATACAGCGTCGAGCCGGACGGCGTCGTTCGCGTTGACGAAAATGGAATCGTGAGTGCCGTTGGAAACGGTTCGGCGGTGCTTACCGCCCTGGCCGATGGCGCCGTCGCTCACTTGCCCGTTCGCGTCGAGAAGTTCGGCCAGGACCCGCCGATCAACTTCCCCAACCAGATCGTCCCGATCTTCACCAAGCTGGGCTGCAACGCGGGCGGGTGCCATGGAAAATCGGGCGGGCAAAACGGGTTTCGCCTCTCGCTGCTCGGGTTCGAGCCTTCGGAGGATTACGAGCACCTGGTGAAAGAGGCGCGGGGACGCCGGATTTTCCCGGCGGCGCCGGAACGCAGTCTGCTGCTGGAAAAAGCCGCCGCCATCATTCCACACGGCGGGGGCAAGCGGCTGGACGTGGGCTCGGACGATTACCGCTTGCTGATCCGCTGGATCAGCCAGGGAATGCCGTACGGAAGCGCGACCGATCCAACGGTGGCGCGGATCGAGGTGTTTCCCGCCGAGCGGATCATGCGGCCGGCGGCCGAGCAGCAGCTTGCCGTCACCGCGGTCTATACTGATGGCTCAACCCAGGACGTGACGCGGCAGGCGCTTTACGAAACCAACGCGCAGGACGTGGCGTCCGTCGACGCCGACGGTTATGTGAAGCTGTTCAACCAGCCCGGCGACGTGGCCGTGATGATCCGCTACCAGGGCAGAGTCGCGGTCTTCCGCGCCACCGAGCCGCTGGGCGCGCCGATCGCGGCGATGCCGCCGGCGCGGAATTTCATCGACGAGCTGGCATTCAAGAAGCTTTCGCAGATGGGGATGCCGCCTTCGCCGGTGTGTGACGATTCGACGTTCATCCGGCGGGCGACCATCGACATCGCCGGGCGATTGCCGACACCGGGCGAGACGCGTGCGTTCCTGGCCGATGACGATTCCGCCAAGCGCAACAAGCTGGTCGATCGGCTGCTCGATTCGACGGATTACGCCGAGTATTTCGCCAACAAGTG
>DATHPP010000170.1:0-4641 GCA_035483795.1 Tepidisphaeraceae bacterium
GGCCGCGCTCGCCCGTTATCGTGCCGGTGATGTGCACGGGGCAGCCAGTTCCTGTGAGGTTGCCCTCGACGCCGACCCCAATCGCGCGGGCGCCCTGGATTTTCTCGGCACCATTCGGCGCCAGCAAGGCCGACGCGAGGAGGCGTTGCAGCTGGCGAAGCGCGCCGCCGCGGCCAAACCCGATTCGTCATTGTTTCTGTTCAACCTCGGTGACTGCTACCGCGCCCTGGGCCGCCTCGAAGGGGCCATCGACGCCTATACGCGGTCGTTGCGCCTGGCTGAGATGCCGCAAACGTTTCGGGCGCTTGGCATCGCGTATGCCCGGCTCGGGCGGTTCGACGACGCCATCAGCGCCTTCCAACGGTCAATCCAGTTGCAGCCCGAGGCAATCGACGCTTACAAGCATCTCCTGGCGTGCCTGATCAAGACGCGCCGATGGAGTGAGGCTGGGGAGCTGTGCCGTAAGGCCGCCGCGATCGCGCCGATGGATCCAACCTTCCATGCCGCGATGGGCGACCTGCATCTGCGGGCACGTTCCCCGGCGAAGGCTGCGGAATGTTTTCGCAAGGCGGTGCGGCTCCAGCCAGGCAAGGCGCGGACGCTCGTGGGACTGGCCGTTGCCCTGAACCGGCTTGGCAAGTGGCCGGAAGCCGCCGAGGCGGGCTTGTCGGCCTTGCGCCTCGACGCGAAGAACCCCGCCGCTCACGGACAGGTCGCCGCGGCCATGATGGCCCTGGGCCGGGCATCCAATGCGGCAAGCGAGATCGAGCGCATCCTGGAACTGTCGCCCGGGCACGTGGAAAGTCTGGTTCTGCTGGCGAATATCGAGCTGGAAAGGATGAACCATTCCAGCGCGGTCGCCCTGCTTCGGCAGGCATTTGACCGATCGAGCGGATCGGAGCTGATTCACAGCAAAGTGCTCCACGCCCGCAATTACGCACCGGATGAGGACGAGGCCGCCCTCTTTGCCGAGCATGTCGATTGGGCGAATCGTGTCTTGTCCAAGGCAGCGCCGCTCCCGCGCGTGGAGGCATCAGAACCGGACCGGCCACTGCGGATCGGCTACGTCTCTCCCGATTTTCGCGAGCACCCGGTCGCGCACTTTCTCGAACCGATCCTGGAACAGCATACCGGCGGGCAGTGCGCCGCCGTCCTCTTCTCCGACGTGCGCCATCCCGATCAGAGAACGCGCCGGCTCCAACACCTGGCAACCGAATGGCACGACAGCTTCAATCTCAACGAGCGGCAACTGGCGGAGCTGGTCCGTAGCCAGCGGATCGACATCCTGGTGGACCTGGCGGGGCACACCATGTTCAACCGCCTGCCGATGTTCGCGCTGCGCCCGGCGCCGGTGCAGGCGACGTATCTCGGATACCCGAACACCACCGGCCTGCCCGCCAACATCATGCATTTTCGCGTCACCGACGAGACCTGCGACCCGTCAGGCGTTGCGGACTCGATGCACACCGAGCGGCTGGTGCGGCTGCCGCGTTGTTTCCTCTGCTATAAGCCGCCCGTCGACACGCCCGAACCGGCGGCGCCGGCGGCCGAGTCCAACTCGTTCGTGACTTTCGGCTGCTTCAACCAGAGCGCGAAGCTCTCCGGCTGGCTGCTGGATCTCTGGGCCGGCGTGCTCCGTTCGGTCCCCCGCTCCCGGCTCCTGCTGAAGAACTCGATCCTGGGCGATGAACCGGTCCGCGAGCAGATCCAGAGCAGGTTTGCCGCCGCCAATGTGGCCCCTGAGCGGGTGATGTTGTTTCCGCGCGATCCTTCCGCCCGCGAGCATCTGGCCCGCTACGGACAAGTAGATATCGCCTTGGACACGTACCCGTATCACGGCACGACGACGACGTGCGAGGCGCTGTGGATGGGAGTTCCGGTTATCACGATTGCCGGCTCGCCTCATCGCAGCCGCGTCGGCGTCAGCATTCTTGGGTCGGTCGGCCTGGAGGAACTGGTGGCGACGACGCCCGAGCATTACGTGCAGAAGGCCGTGGAGCTCGCGGCGGACATGACAAGGCTCAAGGCGCTTCGCGCCGAGCTGCGCCCGCGCATGCGGCAATCGCGCCTGATGGATGCCACCGGCTTCGTCCATGATCTCGAGGCCGTGTACCGCCAGATGTGGCGGCGGGCCTGCCTCGGAGGACTCGGCGCGAGCGGTCAGGCCTGAATGGATCTGCGGGGCGACGCGCTGCGTGTGACACGGCTTTTTAAGCCGTGCTGGCGAAGAGTCGGACTGAATAACTCCTGAAATCCGTGGCTCTTTTTCGGTTTGCGCCGCTCGCACGGGTTGTCTTCGACCCTGAGGCTGAGCCTCAGGCTCAGACCCGAAGGGAAAACCCGTGTCACGATGATCCGATACCGGCGCGCCATCGTGCGCAAGCATTTAGGCGGTGGCGAATTTGTCGAGCTGGCTTTGTCCCCACCCCCAATGAATGGAGTCCATATGAATTGGAATATGAACATCACGCGGATCGCTGTTTTAGCGTTGATCGTGGGCGCGTGGGCGTCGGCCGCCGAACCGGCTCCGGATGAAAAGCAGGTGAGCGGCGTCATCGTCAAAGCCGACGCGGGATCGATGGTCGTCGCTCCTCTCTCGCATGTGCCGGGCGCTTCTGTGGACAACGTCGTCGTGAAGCTCGACCCTCAGAAGACCCGGGTGAGCCGCCAGGAGCACGGCGGGGCCGCGCCGGCCGCGGCGGCGCCGTCCGACTTGAAACCGGGCCAGCGCATCCTGGCCCGATCGGAAAACGGCGCTGCCGTCGAGGTGCGCATTCTTCCCCCGCCGCCCGTTTCCGGGCGCATCGTCGCCGTCAGCGCGCATTCGGTGACCGTCAAGCATGTGCTCCCAACCAAACCGCCTCTGGTCACCGAGCAAAGCTACGAGATCGACGACAGAACGGCCACAATCATGCTCGAGAAGGTGCAGAACGGCCCGACCACGCGTGGCTCGGTTTCCGACCTGAAGCCGGGGCAGTCGGTGATGCTGTGGGGCGACGGCCGCCGGGCCAGCGAACTTCGGCTTGTGCCGCCGGCGCCGATCGTCGGCACGTTGCATGATGTCTCACCCACGGCGATCACCATTTCCGCCACGACCCGTCCGAGCCAGCCCGCGGCGGGCAACACGTTTCAGATCGATGCCGCGCATACCGACATTTTCGAGCAGTATTTCGGCGAGTCCGCCCAACCGGCGGCGTTCTCGGTCCTGGCCGCGGGGGACACGGTGGCCGTGACGATCGACGGCGGCTCGGTTTCTGCGATTACGCTGATGCATCCCGCGATCTACGGGAAGATCACCGCCGTCGGGCCAAGTTCCATCACGGTGTTGCCTAAAGGCGAAGTGCCCACGGGGCCGACGAGAGAATTCGCCATTGATAGCGGCAGCGCGATCTACCTCGGCAAGGAAGACCATTCCAGCAAGCTGCCGTCCGGCAAGACCGTCCATTTCTGGCGCTATCTGCCGGGCGGAAAGATCGCCGATTTGCGGGTCGGAGAACTCGTATCGATCACCGCAAAGGGGACTCAGATCCTGTCGATGCGTGTCACACCGCGAACAGCGAAAGCTGATGCGGGCAAGAGCTGAGGGGTGATCGATATGTAAGGGCAATTCTTCGCATGGCCGATCACACCGTCATCGCAGGCGGCAGCGGGTTCCTGAGGATTTCGCCGATGCGCCCTAAGCAAGGAAGCGAGCCATCTCCGACGGTTTGCCGACCCGGCAGTGCGGCATCCGCCCGGAGATTCGTTGACGATTGGCGGCGATCAATTCATAAACCAGATCGCGGATCGGTGCTGGAAGCATGACGATCAGCGAAAGCAGGTTCCAGGGCGCTTTGAGATGCCGGGCCAGACGGATGGTTGCGCTGGATTTCGTATAGCACCGACCCTCTTCGATGACCACGATCGATCCCGGCCGGCAGCGCAAGCCGCAATCGCGAAGCGCGTTCTGCCCCGCCGCGGAACTCGAAGAGGCAAAGCGGATGTTGTGGTCTGCTTCGTGATTGAGAACGAATTGCACCGAGCGATTGCAGAAGTTGCACCCGCCGTCGAATAAAACCAGGGAAACGGCAGCCGGTACGCTCATTCATTCATTGTAGCTCAAATCGGATTGTCCTTATCCGCGGACCGCTGAGCAGATGTCTCACGCAAGAATACGATAAATGTCCCATTTCGCCCAAAAAGCGGGACATTTTGGGACATTTGGGACATTCGAGTCCGGCGGCAAATCTGCCGCGACGGTTCGGGTTTTTCCTTGCCAGCGTTGCCCGGTTGCTCGATAATTGCTTGAAGTTTGAAGAAAGTTCATTTCGCCGGGAACCACCGAGGGTTAAGTCACCAGCGTTGCTGAATGGAGTCGGCGCCTTGAAGGTTTTTGAAAGGACCTGCTCGTATGCCGAATCCCATGTCCCGCGATTCGACGCGGTTCGTAGCGCTCTTTCAAAAGGCCCATGGCGGCATCGCCAACGTGCAGCGGCTCGATGAGCAGATCGCCACACTTTTCGAGCAGCGGCGAAAGGCGTTGGAGGATTTGCGCTCGGTCCAGGCGCAGATCAACGGGGAATTTGACCGGATGTTGGAATTGGACCGAGTGGTGCCGGCGGACATGCTCGCCGCCGCCGACCGCGCGGCCGCTGGGGACGG